>NZ_JAUBTX010000075.1:0-21869 GCF_036705185.1 Microcoleus sp. B4-D4
TAAACGGGCGATTTCGAGTTGACGCAGGCAAAACCCGATCAAAGCGAAGGCACCGTGGAGGGCGACGAAGGTCCACAACCCGCCGAGTTGGAACCAGCGGGTTAAGTCCCACTGTGCTTCCGGGCCCCACAAGAACAGCAGGGAGTGTCCGAGGCTGTTGGCTGGGGTGGATACTGCGACGGTGATGAAGTTGGCTCCTTCGAGGTAGGAGCTTGCCAAACCGTGGGTGTACCAGGATGTGACGAAGGTGGTGCCGGTTAGCCAGCCACCGATGGATAGGTAGGCGCAGGGAAATAGCAGAATCCCAGACCAGCCTACGAAGACGAAGCGATCGCGCTTAAGCCAGTCGTCGAGTACATCAAAGATGCCTCTTTCGGTCTGGGCGCGTCCGACTGCGATTGTCATAGTTATAAAATCCTCTTGCTTGTTAAAAGACCAAGGTTTCTAATTAAAGTTAACATAACTATATATTATAAGTTGATAAAATTTCAACTCAAACACCAGAATTTCCCCACTAGATGCGTACTCCCCCAGTCGCGATCGGTTCCACAAGCGAGAAATTCGAGGTACTTCCAAGCCAACTGACTCGCTTTTCGCCGGCGCAGTTAAGGGTGGTTGAGGAGCCAGTCGCGCCAAGGAAGTGCGAGTGAGGTAGGCTAGTTGAATTAAAATTTGGCTTTAAGGCTGTTTAATCTTATGACTGCAAAAGCAACGACCTCGATCGATTCTATCCTCCGCTACGAGGTTTTGGGTTCCCGCCGCTTCAGCAATTACTGGTGGGCGACGATTGTCACCATTGGAGGGACTGGTTTCCTGCTTTCGGGCCTTTCGAGCTACTTGCACGTCAACCTGCTGCCTTTTGCTGACCCGACTGAGCTCATTTTTATCCCCCAAGGCATTGCGATGGGTTTCTACGGTGTCTGCGGCGTGCTGTTGGCACTTTACCTGTGGCTGACTGTTCTGTGGGATGTCGGCGGCGGATACAATGAGTTCGATCGCAAAACTGGTAACATTCGGATCTTTCGCTGGGGATTTCCCGGCAAAAACCGCAAACTTGATTTTACTTGCAAAACATCCGACGTGCAATCTGTGCGGGTGGACATTAAAGAAGGTCTCAGTCCCCGCCGCAGCATTTATCTCAAGCTGAAAGACCGCCGTCAGTTTCCCCTAACTAGAGTCGGACAGCCGATTGCTTTGTCTGATGTGGAAAATCAAGCTGCGGAATTAGCTCGATTTTTGCAAGTTCCCCTAGAAGGACTGTAGATATTTTCGATTTTCGATTTTCGATTGTTAATGTCTTGTCGTCTTGTAGGGTGCGCTTCGGCGCATCAAATCGAGAAATCTCGGAATTTAGAGATTTGGGATTGGGGATTTTCGATGGCAGAATTGGTAATGTCTTGTAGGGTGCGCTTCGGCGCACCAAATCGAGAAATCTCGGAATTTAGAGATTGGGAATTGGGGATTTTCGATCGCAGAATTGGTAATGTTTAGTAAGTTGGACGGCGACGCACCAAATCGATAAATCTAGGGTGCGCCTCGCCGTAAACCTTACCCGGTTGAAGGAAAATGAAAGTGAAAATACAAATGCAAATGCAAATGCAAATCAAAATTCAGCGGTGGTTGTTCTCACTTTTAATAATTGGTGCGCTGTTTGTCGGGGGATGCGGTAGTTCTCCGCAGGCTAACTCAACTCCGACACCGAATCCGGTGTCTGGTGAAAGCATTTCTTTGACTCCACCTCCGTCTCCTTCTAATGCTGTGGCGGTGAGTTCGCAATTTAGCAATTTGCCGCGTTTGGAAGGAAAAGCAACGGTGGTGATGATCGTCAAAGGTGCTCCAATTACGATCGAAGTTGACGGCACAAATGCACCGATTACTGCGGGCAATTTTGTCGATTTGGTTCAGAAAGGTGTCTACGACGGGCTGGTATTTCACCGAGTAGTGCGGGAACCTCAGCCTTTTGTAGTTCAGGGCGGCGACCCGCAGGGTAAAGACCCTAAATTCCCTACGGCGCGGCTGGGAACTGGGGGTTTTATTGACCCGAAAACTTCTAGCGAACGCAGGATTCCTCTGGAAATTAAAGCTAAAGGTGCTCCGAGTCCGACTTACAGCAAAACGCTAGAACAAGCTGGGATCGATCAAAAACCTGTGTTGATGCACACTCGCGGGGCTGTGGCGATGGCTCGATCGCAGAGTCCTGATTCGGCTTCTTCTCAGTTTTACTTTACTTTGACCGATGTACCGTTTTTGGACGGTAGCTATGCGGTTTTTGGCTATGTGAAGGAAGGGATGGATGTGGTTGATAAGATTGAAGCGGGCGATCGGATTGAGAAGGCTACTGTTACTCAGGGTTTGGAAAATTTTAAACCTGGTAGCTGAAGGTAGTCATTAGTCATTGGTCATTGGTCATTGGTCATTAGTCATATCAATTCCGGTTGCACTCATACATGACTGTTGACTGTTGACTGTTGACTGTTGACTGTTGACTGTATTTTATTATTCCGATGCAACCGGAAACGATATGATTAGTCATTAGTCATTAGTCATTAGTCATCGGTCATTGGTCATGAGTCATTAAAAATGAAGGATTGACTGACAAACTGGTGACTGATGATTTAAGGTGGGAGCATTTCATTTTTACATAAAGCATTTTTTGTTGTATTGCTGTCCTTGAAAAGCGAGTTATAGAAGGAAGCGAACTTCGGAGGACACTACATAAACAAAACTGAGATGCGCCATTACGGCTAAGTACAAAAATGGATGTTGTTGTTACTGGAATTGGTCTTGTTTCAGCTTTGGGGAATCTGAAAAATAGCTGGAAAAGACTGTTGGCTGGTGAGTCGGGAATTGAGATACATCAACCTTTTTTAGAACTTGAACCGCGAATTTTGGCTTTGGTTGGTACAAAACCTGCTGATTTAATAAGTTTAATTATGCCTGTTTTAGCAGAGGCTTTGCAAGATGCTAATTTGACTTTGCCTTTGCGCGATTGCGGAATTGCGATCGGATCGAGTCGAGGATTTCAGGCAAATTTAGAAATGTTGCTAAGAGGAAAGAAGCAAGAAGGAAGAGAATTCCCGATGCCCAATTCCCAATTCCCAATTCCCAATTCCCAATTCCCAATTCCCAATTCCCAATTCCCGATTACCGATTATCGATTCGTGGATTTTTTGCCTCATATGGGGGCGATCGCGGCGGCGAGAGCAATTGGCTCGACGGGGCCCGTGCTCGCGCCGATGGCTGCTTGTGCGACGGGCCTGCAGTCGATCGCCCGCGCTGTTGATTTGATCCGCACTGGTGAGTGTCAGCGGGCGATCGCAGGTGCTGTGGAAGCGCCGATTACACCACTGACTGTGGCTGGATTTAACCGGATGGGTGCTTTGGCCGACACTGGCTGCTATCCGTTTGACGAACATCGCGAAGGTTTGGTGCTCGGTGAAGGCGGGGCTTTATTTGTATTAGAATCCGCCGAGTTGGCAAGCCGTCGCGGTGCTAAAATTTACGGGCGAGTTTCGGGTTTTGGCTTGACAAATGATGCTTGTTATGCTAACGCACCCGATATCGGGGGGGAAAGTGCGATCGCGGCGGTAAATCAATGTTTGAAACGCAGCAATTTAGCAGCCGTTGATATTGATTTTGTTCACGCTCACGGTACTGCAACTGATTTAAACGATCGACAGGAAGCGCTGTTAATTGAAAAATTGTTTCGCCCTGGAGTTGCTGTTAGTTCGACTAAGGGGGCTACTGCTCATACTTTGGGAGCTTCGGGAGCCTTGGGCGCGGCTTTTTGTTTGATGAGTATTCGAGATGGGATGTTGCCGCCTTGCACCGGCCTGAAAAAACCGGGGTTTGAATTAGATTTTGTTCGCTGCAGGCGATCGACTCTGGTGAGAAATGCGATTTGTTTGAGTTTTGGCTTTGGCGGGCAGAATGCTGCGATCGTCTTATCTGGCGATCGTTAATTTTTGGCAATGCCAGTCGATCGACATTTAAATTGTGCGCTCTCTCTAAAGTTAAAATCTTGTAATGGCTGCTGCAGAACTCGATCGCACATCTAATAAAAATCTCAAAAATACTACCATATTTATGGATTTTAGTCAATTAGCTAAGAATTTGCGCGAGATTGCTGCTGCTGTCTGAGTCTGGCTCTGCATTCCGGCGATCGCCCTTTCCCGGCCAGGGATGCCAGAACATAGAGCCAGATTCAAGCAGTATTGTCTTTTATCAACGCATCGATGCCGATCGGCGAAAATAGAAAAAATAAACTGTTTAAATTAAGCATTAGGTACTATCTCATGGATCTGGCATCTCATCGATTTATCTCTTATTTTGAACCTCTGCAAGCTGCTCACCTGTGTCAAATAGCTGTATTGGAGAGTTTTGCTGAGGAAACGCTAGTTTTTGACGAAGGAGAAGCCGCCGATTTTTTCTATCTAGTTTTAGCAGGTGCAGTCGAGTTTAGCAAGCGGATTGAAAATAATAAATATCAAGCTATTGCTATCGCTAAGCCAGACGATTTTTTTGGCGAACTCGGAGTTTTAGACGGAGAGCCTCGCAGTGCTAGAGCTGTGGCATTTGGCGGCTCGACTTTGGCAAAAATAGGTCGCCAAGAACTAATAACAACTCTAGAGTTGGCTCAAGGCAGTTCCGTACTGCAAATGTTTAATTTCATTATTAAAAACTTGCGCGATACTACAGATCAATATGTTAGCCAGTTCGTACACAAACAAAAAATGGTATTAGTCGGAGAAATGGTGAGTACAATTATTCACGATTTCAAAAGTCCTTTTACGGGAATTAAACTCTCCAGCGAAATGCTCAAAGAAATGCACCCCGATGAGGAAACTCAGGAGTGGTGCGAACTTATTCAATTACAAGTTCAGCGAATGTTGGGGATGGCTGAAGAAGTATTAGAATTTTCGCGCGGTAACTCTACATTAAGTAAAAAACCAATCAATTTAATCCAGACGTTGCAGCAGTTTGAAAAATTGAACAGAGTTTATTTTGATGCGGCAAAAGTAGATTTAGTGCTGCGGGTAACAGAAGTAATAGTGGAAGCCGACGATAATAAGATTTTGCGCGTTTTGCAAAATTTAGTTGGGAATGCTGTTGAAGCTTTTGGCGGGCGCGGCGGGCGAGTTGAGATTATTGTGACACAAAGCGAGGAGTGGGCAGAAATTAGCATTTACGATAACGGCCCCGGCATTCCGCCATCAATTAAAGACAAGTTATTTGAACCGTTTGTGACCTACGGGAAGCGGACTGGTACTGGTTTGGGAACGGCCATTGCTAAGTCGATTGTTGATGCTCATAAAGGAGAAATTACCTATGAATCGGACAATGAAAAAGGTACAACTTTTTACATCCGATTGCCAATCAATATTGTAGAATCGGAGCAAATTTAAGTGACCGACAGATATCTAGAATTTCTCAATTTTCGTGAAATATAATGTGTAGCGAGCGGCAAAATCAAGTAAAATTTAATTAACGAAATGCTAAAAATCTGATGCCAGTTACTATTCAAACCTTACCCGCAGAAGTTATCAATTTAATTGCCGCCGGCGAAGTGATTGACTCGATCGCCGCTGCGGTACGAGAATTAGTTGAAAATTCTCTGGATGCTGGTGCAACTCGCATTGTTGTGTCTGTCTGGCCCGAACAGTGGCGGGTGCAAGTTGCAGATAACGGTACGGGGATGGATCTGGAAAATTTGCAGCAGGCGGCTTCGCCTCACAGTACGAGCAAAATTACCACGGAAGCAGACCTTTACAAAATTACTACTTTGGGATTTCGCGGGGAAGCTTTGCACAGTTTGGCTCAGTTGGGCTGTTTGGAGGTTTTGAGCCGATCGAACGATTTGGGATTGGGCGATTTTTGGAAAAATCGACAGTCAGCGGAAACCCCCCCCAGCCCCCCCTTGTTAAGGGGGGGAGTTGAGAATTCGTCGTTTAACGAGGGGAGAGGTGAAAATGCTCGATCGGGCTGGCGGGTGGTTTACAACAACGCGGGCGCTGCTGTAGAGGTGGAAACAGTGGCGATCGCGCCTGGTACGGTAGTCACTGTGTCTGATTTGTTTGGCAATTGGCCTGTACGCCGCACGTTTTTGACTCCGGCACAGCAAATGCGATCGATCCAATCAATCATTCAGCAAATTGCTATTTGTCACCCGCACGTTAATTGGCAGTTGCGTCAAGGAAATACTGCTTGTTTCTACGTCACTCCTAGCAGTACAGCGGAACAAATTTTACCTCAATTTGTGCGCGGCGTGCGAGCAAGCGATTTGCAATATTTAAAGTTAGATTTGCCTTCAGTTCCTGAAAAGAATAAATTGCCAGATAGTTTCGCACAGGCGCAATTATTTTTGTCAAAAACAGGGGCGAGTTACCAATTCCCAATTCCCGATGCCCAATTCCCAATTCCCAATTCCCAGTCTCTGGAGTTAGTAATTGGTTTGCCCGATCGCTGTCACCGCAGGCGGCCAGATTGGGTGAAGGTGGCGGTGAACCGGCGGGTTGTGCGATCGCCCGAATTAGAGCAAACTATTCTCAGCGCCTTCGCCCGTACTTGTCCGCGCGATCGCTATCCCGTGTGTTTTGTTCACCTGCAAATCTCCCCCTCAGAAATCGACTGGAACCGCCACCCGGCTAAAGCGGAAATTTATCTGCACGATCCGAGTTTTTGGCAAGCACAAGTTAGCGCGGCAATCGATCGGGCTTTGCACTTGAATGATGAAGTTTTGCCAGCGCCACATATTCCCGATCGCGTGGGACAATTGCTGAAGGCGTCGGAACAAAAAAGTGCTTATAGTGTAGGAATTGGCGATCGGCCAAACGATGAAGGCGGCGAAGAGGCAAAAAATCATCAAATAGGATTGATGGAACTGAGGGCGATCGCACAAGTTCACAATACTTACATTGTGGCGGAACATTCCAGCGGAATGTGGTTGATAGAACAACACATCGCTCACGAGCGCGTTTTGTACGAACAATTGTGTGCCGCTTGGCAGCTAAAAAATCTCGAAAAACCAGTAATTCTCAGTCAATTATCGGCGCTGCAAATTGAGAATTTATCCCGCTTGGGTTTGGAAGTAGAAATATTTGGCGAACAGCTATGGGCGGCGCGAGAAGTGCCTGAATTGTTAGCCGATCGAGATGACTGTGCGGCGGCGCTTTTTGAACTCAGTAAAGTCGCAGATTTGCAAGCTGCTCAAGTTGCTACTGCTTGTCGCAGCGCTATTCGCAACGGTACTTCTTTGAGTCTTTTGCAAATGCAAAATTTATTGAATGAATGGCAACAAACTCGCAATCCGCGTACTTGTCCTCACGGCAGACCTATCTATTTTGCTTTGGAAGAATCGACTCTGGCTAGGATTTTTCGCCGCAGTTGGGTGATTGGTAAAAGTCACGGGATTTGAAGGTTGACTGTTAGGCTGTAGGTGCGCGTTGTTAGGTATAAAACTGTTTTTTTTACCGCAGAGGGCGCAGAGAACGCAGAGAGGAGGAAAATAGAGGTTTTGTTGAGGGTTTTTTGGGCAACTGGATATGCTGTTTTTTTTACCGCAGAGGGCGCAGAGGGCGCAGAGAGGAGGAAAATAGAGGTTTTGTTGAGGGTTTTTTGGGTGACAGGATATGCGGATAAAATGTTAATTAATGTTGAGTAAATTATTATTATGGATTTGACGATCGCCCGACAACTTTTTTACCAAGAAATTAGTCAGCCAGACAACTCGATCGACCTGGCGAAAGCTGCTTTGTATGTGGCTTTGGAGGAATACCCGAATTTAGAGCTTCAAGCGTATTTAAATGTTCTCGATTCGATCGCCGATCGAGTGCGTTTGCGCCTCCCGCCACAGAATTATCCGCTGCGGATCATTCAAACTATTAACGGCTATTTGTATGAGGATTTGGAATTTTCGGGCAATGATGCTGATTATTATGACCCCCGCAATAGCTTTTTGAATCAAGTGCTCGATCGCCGTACTGGGATTCCGATTTCTTTATCTCTGGTTTATTTGGAGGTTGCTAAGCGCATTGATTTTCCGATGGTGGGGATTGGGATGCCGGGACATTTTTTAATTAAGCCGGATTTTGAAGGTGCTGGGATTTTTGTGGATGCGTTTAATGGTGGCGAGATACTATTTCCTGAAGATTGTCAAGGGAGACTTTCTCAAATTTACGGTCAACCGATGGAGTTACAACCGGCTTTTCTCGCCCCGGTAAGTACGCGGCAGTTGTTGGGGCGAATGCTGGGAAATTTGAAGGCGATTTATTTGCAGCAGCGCGATGCGTTGAGGGTGTTGGGGGCGATCGAACGGATTTTGCTGTTGTTTCCCGATGCGCTGTTGGAAAGGCGCGATCGCGGAATTCTTTTCTATCAAATTGGGCGTTTTGCTGAGGCGCGCCACGACTTGGAACTATACCTGACAAATGCTCCGAATGCTGAGGATGCTACTGCAATTCGCCAATTGCTCGCAAGGCTCGATCAGAACTAAGTTAAATGGGCGATCGCACAACATCGCACCCCAAGCTACACTCGATAAGTTTTACAAAGTTCGATCGAATTTTTGCAAATCTGGACATAACATATAACCGAGCAATTAACACCTATCTTTTGATAGGTTACATTTGCTCGACCTGACTGTAAAATATTATGTCATTTACGGAACTCCTGACTCCACTTTCTCGACAGATACCCGCAGAGGCGATCGATCGAAACTGTATTTTGACGTAAAGAGGCACAAACCCATGAACTTTAAGTTTCAACAAAATTATCTCAACGGAATGCAACCACAGTCAGCCCATTTTACCAAAAAAATGTCAAAATCTTTATCATTAGGTTTGGCACTTTTAATCTCGACAAGTGCAGTATTTCTGAACAGCACCAAAGCCTTTGCACTAGACAATGTTACAGTAAAATACGGGGCAGTTGACGTAACTTTACCGATGAGCGACTTGCAAAGCTTTGCACAAACCGGCAAAGCATCACCTCAACTGCAAAGCGTTTTGAATCTGGCGAAACAAAAACCCGAAGCGGTGCGCGAAATATTAACGCGAGAAGTGGCTTTAGATTCCCAATTAGTAATGCGGTTGGCAAATACTTATTTTGGGGAAATTGTTTTCAAAGAATTGGGCGAGGTTGCTTATACGCCGACAACTCGGCTGCAAAGCGCGCCGGCACTGCGCGATGCTTTAGTCGCAGCTTCTAAAGATGGCAAAATATCGCTGATCGAAGTGATTCAAAATTACGGGCCTACCGCTTTAGAAGTGAATGGAAATCAAGCGATGGTAATCTATCAGCGAGTCATCAAAGATTTGCAAGATATGCAGGATATCTATAAGAATTCCCCAGCGTTACAAAATACTGCTGGTCAAGCAAGACAAATGATTTGTCAGCCAAATTCATCACCGGGGGCTGGGAAGTAAATAATATCAATTACGGTTGCACTCATACATAATTGTTGACTGTTAACTGTTGACTGTTGACTGTTGACTCGATTTTATTATTCCGATGCAACCGGAAACGATATAACTGAAGTTTTTGGTAAGCGGGAATCGGAAAGCGGGAATTGCGAATTGGTGCTTGTTTTTATATTAGCCTTGAGGTTTCAGCTATTACCAATTACCGATTCCCAATTACCGTTACCGATTAGCTATTACTAATTTCTTGAGATAATTGCTCCGCTACTCGTTTGAGTCGGCGGAGTTGGTCTTTCATGTCTTTTTTTGTCAAAGAAGCTGCAAAGCTATTGAAACCAAATCTAATTAAAGGATTGGGGATTTGAAATTCAAAGCGGTTAATCAAAAGAGTTCCTTGGATGTGGGGCTGGCATTCCCAACGATCGCACCCTTGGAAAAATCCGTCAAACCCCCAAACAATTAAACCGGGTTGTCGCTCTAACACCACGCTGTTTAAAGTGGGTTGCAAAACCGGAATTTTTATGATAAACAAGCTGCGGCTTCCTACAGCAGTATCCCACTCGCCCTCTGGTTCGCAGCGCAGCATGGGATTGAGCCACTTGTGCATCAAAGTGCGATCGACTATACAACGCTCCACCAAGGTGGCGGCAGCGCCAATTTCAATTGATTGCTCGAAAACTTGACGAATTGACATGAAAACCTGCAAGCTAGAAGCGTATTCTGACAGTTTTTTATCTGCCTTGTCAAATGTGACGTCAACCTGAGAAAAAAATGAATCAAACTTGGCAAGAAATAACTCAACAGATATCTAGTCCAATAGCGGTTATGTCCGATGGCTTACGCCCCGCTATGCTACGCATTTTGGCGCAAGTCCAACCCACCCCGAATCCTCTGACAGATGCCGAACGCGGATTTAACGATTTTGTGGTGAGTTCAAACCTGGAAAATCTCCTCTGGGCGATCGGTATCCTGCTAATTGGGTTGATCGTATCAGCCCTTGTCTCATCTTTAGTCGGGGGATTGCTCAAGAAGACTACCATAGACAACCGACTGGCTGGTTGGATTACTGGCCGCCCCGCAGGAGAAGGCTCCCCGCAAGTGGAAAAATGGATTTCCGCTGCGGTATTCTGGATCATTTTTATCTTTTTCCTAGTTGCCTTTTTCAACCGGCTGAATCTAACGGCTGTCTCGCAACCCCTCAATACTTTTCTCAATCAAATTGCTGGTGCTTTGCCGAAGTTAGCCAAAGCCCTAATTTTTCTGGGGATTGCTTGGGTGTTGGCGACAATTGCCAGATTGGCTCTATCGCGGGCGATGCGGACTTTTGGCGTAGACGAGCGCTTGAATCAGCAGGTGGGGAATGCACCAAGCGAGAATCCTTTGCTGCTGAGCGAGACTCTGGCAAATGCGCTGTACTGGTTCATTTTTCTGCTGTTTTTGCCGTTGGTGCTCGAATCGCTGGATTTGCAGCAGGCTTTGCTACCAGTTAATAATTTGCTCAACCAAATTTTGGCGGCAATTCCGAAAATCCTGGAAGCTTTGCTGATCGGGTTTGTGGGCTGGCTGCTGGCTCAAGTGGTGCAGCGGATTGTCACGAATCTGCTGGCTGCTGCTGGGGCGGACAGTTTGGGCGCTCGGTTTGGCATTTCCCGGAGTTCGGGCGGACAATCGCTGTCGTGGATTATCGGTACGATCGTCTACGTGTTGATTTTGATTCCCACGGCGATCGCAGCTTTGAACGCTTTGGACATCCAGGCGATTTCGCTGCCGGCCATCGCGATGCTCAACACGATTCTGGGCGCGCTTCCCAACATTTTCACAGCAGCCATAATTCTGGCAGTTGCTTACATTTTGGGGCGCTGGATCGGCGATTTGGTGACTAATATCTTCACCGGAATTGGGTTTAACAATATCTTTTCTTGGTTGGGAGTGCAGCCGAAACAGCCGCTGCGACTACCGCCGAGTTCGATCGATCCTGAAGCAACGATTCTGCAAGAACCGGATCTGCCGGCCCGCACGCCTTCGCAATTTGTCGGCATTGTGGTGCAGGTAGGCATCATGCTGTTTGCTGTGGTTGCCGCTACCGACGTGCTGGGGATTCCGGCGCTGACGGCGATTGTCAGCGGTATTGTGCTGGTTGCAGGTAGAGTGCTGGCCGGTTTGGTGGTATTTGCGATCGGCTTGTATTTGGCGAACCTAGCCTTTAGTTTGATTGCTAGTTCTGGAACTCGCCAAGCGCGGTTGTTGGGCCAAACGGCTCGCATCGCGATTATTGCTTTTGTGGCAGCATTAGCGCTGCAACAAATGGGCATTGGCAGCGATATTGTGAATTTAGCTTTCGGGCTGCTGCTAGGGGCGATCGCAGTTGGAATTGCTCTAGCCTTTGGTTTGGGTGGGCGCGAGATTGCGGCCAACGAACTTCGCCAATGGTTAGCGTCGTTTAAACAAGATAAAACGCCGCGTTTGTAACTCTATAACATGGCGTTTGTCAAGTACAAACGCCATTTTTTTGATAATGAGTCCATAGCGCACTGCTACACTTTTACTGCACTTCTAGACGATCGCCCATAAAATTTAAAAACGCCACCGAACTCCTGATTTTTAGGCGATCGGAACCATGAAAAATGCCGTAGTCCCCACTTCAAATCCCCTCTGAAGGAGATATTCAAAGATGAACTCATTTTTAAGACCTATGTTGTGGGCGATCCCTTACCGAGAAGCAACCATCCATCTACCGCTAACCAAAGAACCAATCCGCCAACGACTCGCGACCATTATTCCAGCAAATGTAATTGGAGTAACGCCTACACTGGTAGGAGGGCAACTTCCTTACCGATACAAAATTTATCTTGATGGCTATTCCCTGCGCGCGATCGGACCTTTGGGAAATCGGAGATGGTGTTTAGTGACGCAAGGCGAAATTCAAGACATTCCCGGCGGTTCCGTACTGCGACTGACGCTGCGTCTTTCCACCCTCATTATTGTCCAATTATTACTGAGTTTGGCGCTTCTTATCTGGTTTTTTAGAAATTTTTTTATAGAAGCTAGCTTGCCAATCATCCCATTTTTCACGATGCAATTCTTATTTATAATGGCGTTTAATTTTAAATACGAAGCCGATTGCACCCTAGAGATACTCAGACAGCTTATAGCAGATTGCCAGCTTGCCGATGGCAGTAGCAGCATTGATTGACCGCTAAAAAAAATCGATAACAGCTTATGATATTGGCATAAAAAAGTCTGTGTCAAGTACAAACGCCTCTTTATTATAATTACTTTCGCTAGCCTGCTAAAATAAAAGCAGAGAGAATTGATGAGACTTAAACCGTGACAGTTTTTACTCAAATCGAAGAAGAAATTGAATATCTCCGCAGCGGCGGAGAGCCGATGGCGGAAAGCGATATCACGCGCGATTACATGACTTACGGCGTGGAAGCTTTGAAGCTGCACTTTGAATCGCGATCGGATGTATACGTGTCAGCAAATTCTTTCGTCTATTACGAAGAAGGCAATAAAGCAGCAGTAGTTGCTCCCGATATTTATGTAGTATTCGGAGTCAGAAAACGCCAAAGAGACAACTATAAAATCTGGAAAGAAGCCGGGATAGCGCCGCAGTTTGTCTTAGAAATAACATCCGAAACAACTCAAGATGTAGACCAAGAAACCAAACCAGAAACCTATCGAAGTTTGGGAGTCAGGGAATACTTTCAGTACGATCCGTCTGGAGATTATCTGAATCCGATATTGCAAGGACTGCGTTTAGTCAACAACCAGTACCATCCGATTCCCGCCAATAATATCGCCTTCGATACGCTGTGGCTGTACAGCGAAGTATTGGGACTGGAATTACACATAGTCTCTGGAGAATTGAGGTTTAGAAATCCTCAAACAGGAGAGTTTCTGAAGACTCATGAGGAAGAGCAACAAGGACGACTGGCGGCGGAACAAGGACGACTGGCGGCGGAATTAGCCTTGCGATCGCTCATTTCTAACCTGTTAAATTCGGGAATGAATTTAGAGCAAGTTGCACAAATGATGAATTTATCGACATCGGAAGTGCAACGATTAATAGGGATAGATGTGTGAGCGATCGCCTGCTTTATACCTTCAGATTACAGCCTCGGATCGACAGGTTCGCTCTCCATCGCTAAAACTCCGAAAACGCACTCGTGAACTTGTCTCAAAGGAGCGCCCGCCACAAATCTCTCCAATGATTCTACACCGAGAGCAAACTCTCGCAACGCCAAAGAACGCTTCCCGGAAAGCCCGCGCGATCGCAATTTTTCTAAATGTTCCGGCAATGAATATTCCAAACCGTAAATAATCCGCAAATACTCTTTCCCCCTACATTTTACCGCAGGCTGCACCAGTCCTTTGCTATTTTTCACAATAAAATCCATTGGTTTAACAACCATGCCTTCGCCTCCCGCATCAGTCAGTTTTTCCCACCATTTTATCCCGGCGGATTGGCTGTCAGAATCTGCAATTTCCACTACTTTGTATTCAGTAGCTAACAGCAATTCCGGGTCAGCTTGACAAACTTCTGCAATCTGTTCCATGTGCCAGCAGTGATTTTTGTTAGTATGAACTTTTCCCTCGGTTGCCAAGATGTGGAAAGGTGCTAATTTGAGGTCGGAGATAGATTTGACAGGCCAGCAGTAACGCTGGTAGGCTTTAACGTATTGATGCGCTAGTTGCGATCGCTCTTGGTGGCGACTCAGTAAATCGCTAACTTCAACTCCCCGCTGGCTAGCCTGTTCTAAGTTCTTAATCGCATCCGCAAACGCAGTATTAGAAGCTGTTCCCACAGGGGCATACTGTTGCTGCAATAAGTCTTGAGCTTTGGCAGACCAAGGCATCAATTCGCAGTCCAAACAAACCCACTCGGTTTGAAATTTATCCCAAAAATTGCTAGCAGTTAAAGCAACATTGATTCTAGCTAAAAATTCGGTTTCTATACTAAAATCATTGAAGAAATGCCGTCCGGTGCGGGTGTAACAAATACCGATGCTGTTGTTAAGAATCCCGAAGCGCCGTTTAGCCGCCGATTCATCTCGGCAAACAATCACCACTGCACGGGAACCCATGTGTTTTTCCTCGCAGACAACTGTCGATACGCCCTGGTGTTGGTAGTAGCTAAATGCTTCGGCTGGATGTTCTAAAAGTCCCGGTTCTTTGGAAGTAGCGACGGGAGACATTGTGGGAGGCAAATAAATCAGCCACTTGGGATTAGCGGCAAATCTGCTCATTACTTCCAGGGCGGCGATCGCATTTTCTGCTTTAATCGTAATGTTGCTTTGCAGGCGAGTGGAAATAATCCGCTTGCCCAATACGTCGGCAATGTCTAATATATCGTCAGATTGCTGTTGGGCGGTGAGAGGAGTTGTAACAGCAGTAAGTGCGATCGGCTTGACAGGTTCGCAGTAAACTCTAGCAGCCGCAACGCTGACAAATTCTCTTTCAGGATAGCGCAAAGCTGTTAGTTTGCCTCCGAAAACGCAGCCCGTGTCAATATCAACGGTATTGTTAAACCATTCTGTTTCCGGGACAGGGGTGTGTCCGTAAACAACTGCTGCTGTGCCGCGATATTCGGCGGCCCAATTGTAGCGAACTGGTAAGCCGAATTCATCGATTTCGCCTGTGGTTTCTCCGTACAAGGCGAAATCTCGAATTCTCCCGGATGCGCGTCCCTGAAATTCTGCTTTCATTCCGGCGTGGGCGACGACTAATTTGCCGCCGTCGAGGACGTAATGCCCGATCAAACTGTCTAGAAATTGGCGGATTTCTGCGATCGCAGATTCGCGTAATTCGTCGGGCAAAGCTGCTATTTCTGCTAAGGTTTGTTCGAGTCCGTGATTGATTTTGACATTTTTGCCGTTGAGTTTTCGCAGCAATTTAATGTCGTGATTTCCCGGCACGCACAATGCTGTTTCTGCTGCTACCATGTTGCGCGCGAGTTTGAGTGTGTCGAGAATGCGCGGGCCTCGATCGACCAAATCGCCCAAAAACAAGGCTTTACGCCCTTCTGGGTGCGCGTAGGTGGGAAAATCCCAGAAGCCGGACTTGCTGTTTTTTTCCACAATTTGATAGCCCAACTGTTGCAGCAATTGCTCTAATTCGCCGCAGCAGCCGTGAATATCGCCGATGATATCAAACGGGCCGGACTCGCTTTTGCGGTTGTTCCACAGCGGTTGTCTTGCGACTTCCACCGCGTCGATTTCCTCTGGGGAACGGAGGATGTAAACGTAGCGAAATCCTTCGCGATCGAGAGATTTGAGCGATCGCTTTAAATTCTGAACGTGGCGGCGAACTACGTGACTGCCAAAGTTGCGGTTTGGACGTTGTTGATTGCGATCGGCACACAATTTTTCTGGTAAATCTAGCACAATAGCAACCAAAAAGCAATGATATTTTCGGGCTAATTCCAACAAAGGTTTGCGGCTTTCCGGCTGAACATTTGTCGCGTCTATAACAGTTAATCGGCCTGCTGCAAGGCGTTTAGCAACGATAAAGTGCAGTAATTCAAAAGCATCGCCGGTTGCAGCTTGATTGTTTTCGTCATCGGAAACCAGGCCGCGGCAGTAATCCGATGAAATGATTTCTGTCGGCAGGAAATGTTGGCGCGCAAAGGTAGATTTCCCGGAACCGGATGCACCGATGAGAACGACTAAAGATAGTTCTGGAAGGGTAATTTTCATAGTTTAATAGTGATTTACTCGTTACTAGGCTCTGCCTGGTAACGCAGATCCAGAGGCTCTGCCTCGAATTTTCATCGAACCTCGCGAGGCAGAGCCTCTGGCCATCGGTTCCTAGGCTC
The DNA here is from genome assembly GCF_036705185.1 of Microcoleus sp. B4-D4. Taxonomy (NCBI): domain Bacteria; kingdom Bacillati; phylum Cyanobacteriota; class Cyanophyceae; order Oscillatoriales; family Microcoleaceae; genus Microcoleus; species Microcoleus sp. B4-D4. Next base: position 16,234 of record NZ_JAUBTX010000075.1, read on the forward strand.
TGCCTGGGAACCAGTTATAGTTTAATAGTGATTTACTCGTTACTAGGCTCTGCCTAGTAACGCAGATCCAGAGGCTCTGCCTCGAATTTTCATCGAACCTCGCGAGGCAGAGCCTCTGGCTATCGGTTCCTAGGCTCTGCCTAGGAACCAGTTATTTTTATTAATAGATTTTGCATTGGGTGAATATTGCCATTTGCGTAGGCGAACCCACTTCTAAATCTTCGGTTCCCACACAACGAAATTCTACAGCAAACCCAAACCGTTCTGCAACCGCATTCGCCCAAGTTTGAAATTCTGCCCTTGTCCACTCAAAACGGTGATCGCGGTGGCGAAATTTCCCAGCAGGCAAGTTTTCAAACCGCACGTTATATTCAATATTTGGAGTTGTGACGATCGCACTTTTGGGCCGCACAAACTCAAACAACACCCGCTCGAAAGCAGCCAACCGATCTAAATCGAGATGTTCGATCACTTCAATTACCGCCGCTGCGTCAAAATCTGTCAAGCGGCTGTCCCGATAAATCAGCGAACTTTGGATTAGTTGAATGCGAGATTGTTGTGTGGGAGACAATCGATCGATTTGCAATCTTTCCGTAGCAATTTCCAAGGCCCGGTGGGAAACATCGACTCCCGTAATTTGTTCGATCCTCTGCGAGGGCTTCGCTAACGCACTTTCTTTCAAAAGCAATCGCAGCAATTTTCCCTCACCGCAACCCAAATCTACAACTCGCTTAACATTGCTGGCTTTTAAAACCTCCATCACAGCATCTAAACGCTGTTGGTTGAGACTAATTCGCTGTTCTAAAACTTCCTCTTCTTGGTGGTGAGAAATTTCTAGTTTCTCCTGGTCAAGATTATCGGCTTCTGCTAATTGTGCTACAGCAATTCGCGTCAGACGGCGCTGGCGTTTCAGATAGCGATCGGCAATTTGTTCGCGGGCCGGATGCGCGTTCAACCAACCTTCGCCGTGACGCAATAACTTCTCGATTTCATCATCGCCAACCCAGTAATGTTTGTCGTCATCCAACACCGGAATTAGCACGTAGAGATGGCTCAACAAATCCGCCAAACGAATTGTATTTTGCAGTTCCACCGAAAAGTAAGGACTCGCGCCCCATTCTGGAAATTGCGCGTCAAGAATCAGCGGTTTTGCTGTCACTTGATAGCCCAGCGGCTCAAACATTTCGCGCAGAAACTTTTCGCCACCGCGACAGGGCAAAACCGACAGATTGACCGTCAAAGGAATGGCACTTTCTGCGAGTTCTGGGCGGTCTTTGCAGCGACCGGATAGAGCTGTACTAAAGACCTTGCCGAGGGCGACAGACAGAAACGACGAGGCAACGTAGGGGCGATCGTTGACGTATTGTTCGAGAGGGCGATCGTCCGATTTCGATTTTCCCCGCACCAAACCAACCGGATCGACATCTAACAGTAAAGCCGCCGTGCATTTTTCTGCATTCGCCTCTGGATAAAACACGCTAGCATTGCCGAAAGTCATTGGAAAACATTGATGGCGATCGGGATGTTTGTGCAATAAATATCCCAAATCTGTAGCAGGGACGCGAGTTGTAGAAATGGTTAATAACATAATATTTGGAATTGGGCATCGGGCATCGGGCATCGGCCAAACAGGGCATCGGGAATTGGTGTTTGTTATTGCATAATTGCTTCTTCTGACTACTGACTACTGACTACTGACTACTGACTACTGACTACTGACTACTGACTACTGACTACTGACTACTGACTATTAAGATTGCTGTTTTTCCACACCTCTTAAATCCAACTTGGCCCGCAACTCATCCTTAATCCGATTTAAAATAGAATCCTCATCCAAAGAAGATAAAATCTTGCTCACAACAGCCTTTGGCCCGTCATCTCCCCAAGACGCACCGTTAGCCAAATAAGCCTTAGTAACTTGACCGATTCCGTAGCAAGAAACCCCAGCAATTGCAGCTTGCGTCACAGCCACAGAAAGATAAGGCCCCAAGGCCAAACCTCCCGTCGCCGGTGTCGCCAAACCCAACAATCCTTTCAAAGAACTTAAACCCAAATTAGCCAACAATTCCCCCGCAGTAATTCCCCCCATACTCAATGCAATCTTTTGCAGCAATTCCACCGCCCCTGCTTCTGTCATCGCAATGCCGTAAACTTTAGATAAAGTTAATATCATTACCACATCAATTACCGCACCGCTAAGAATATCAACTACAGTAACTGGATTTAGGGCGATCGCCACAGCTTTCGTCATTACCCCATTCCAGATAATCCGGTTAGCCGCATCTTCTCGAATCTCCATTTTTCGCTGCACCAACTGCTCGTTAATATCCCCCGCACAAAGCATCGTATTCAGCGCTACCAAAGATTTTCCTTCCCGGTCTAAAATCTCCAAAATCTTTAGTTTTAAATCCTCAACTTGCGGTAAAGTGCGAGTCATTTGCACGCTCATACTTCCGTCGGGACGGCGCACCGCCCGCGCCGTCAAAGGCGACGCTGCGGCCATCACAATTTCATCGGGAGATAACAATTCTCTCACGCGATCGTCCCGAATTTTGTGATAAATTGCCAGCCTATCTGCATCGGGATACTGGTCAATTTTATTAAACACTAATAACATCGGTTTTCCGGCTTCCCGCAATTGCGAAAGTGCTTGATATTCCACTTTCGTAATGTCGCCAGCAACTACAAACAATATCAAATCTGCTTGTTTAGCAACGCGGCGGGCTAAAAGTTCGCGAGTTTCGCCGTCAACTTCATCTATTCCCGGAGTATCGATTAATTCTACTTGCGATAAACGGTAAATAACTGGCGAAAGTCTATCGGGTAAACCGTCATCCACACCATCTCCGACATCCCACTGGCCAATAGTTGTGGTACGAGTCACCCCGTGAGTCGGGCCAGTTTCAAACACATTTTGACCGAGTAGCGCGTTTAAAACCGAAGATTTTCCCCTTCCCACCATCCCAAACACAGCGATTTGCACGCAAGCGCGCTCTAGCTTGTCCAGCATTGTTTCCAAGCCGCCAATTTCCGGCTCCAGTCCAGTTCGCTCTTGTGGTGTCAAGTCGAGATTTTCTACTATATCTCGCAGAGCATCTTTAGCGCGGCGCAGGTTGAGTTCTGCTTGAATGTCTGCGAAACTTAATATTGTGTCGTCTAATTCGCGATCGACATTTGAATAATCCGAGGCTTCAGTCATTGTTACCTGATGTTATAGCTTTGCTTCACTTAAAGTTTTAACCGATATGATGCTATTCTAGCTTTTTCTGCGGGCTTTGTACATTGGGGACTCCGTAATGCCGTGTTTATAATAATCTGCGTAGAGAAGACTGGGCGGTTGAAACCGCGTCTTGTCAAACAAAACCTGCCGACGCCGGTTGAATAAAACCAGGTCGTTGAAATTACGTTATTTTCTTTAGTCCGCGAAGGCGGACATCGTTTGTGTAGATGCGGTTTCAACCGCCGATCTGTGTCGCTATAAATATCATGTAAAATCTATTTAATTTACCACCAATGATTAACGCCAATAAAATAGCAAATTCTCCATTTCTATTACGAGTAATAATTTTCCTATTAATTTTAGCAGCAATCTGGCTGCCCGTCGCCGCACCAATTTATCTGTTAGTTAAAGATAGCAACCTCGCAACTATTCTGACAATGGGATTGTTGTTTGCCGAGTTTGTTTTCCTAGTGCGGCGCTGGGGAAAACAGGTTTACGGACAAACGCAATTGCTCACAAGTTACGGTTTAGTCAATACGCGACAAAACGGTTTTGAGCTTTTAATCGGATTGGCGATCGGCATTTCGATCGCTTTCACCCTATTTTTAGTGCAAGGGCTGTTCGGCTTTGTCGCATGGCAAAATTCTGATAATTTGCCTCGAATCATTGCAGAAGGGCTATTAAGCGCCCTGGGGGTGGGTTTTGCGGAGGAGTTGGTATTCCGTGGTTGGTTGCTGGACGAATTGCAGCGGGATTACAACAATCAAATTTCTGTGCGGGCGAATAGCCTGATATTTGCCCTATCTCATTTTATCAAACCCGTGGAGGCAATGCTGCGGAGTTGGCCTCAGTTTCCGGGCTTGTTGTTGTTGGGTTTGATACTGGTTTTGGCAAAGCGCAACTGTCAAAATCGCCTGGGTTTGTCGATCGGGCTTCATGCAGGTTTAGTCTGGGGATATTATATAATTAACATCGGAGAGTTAGTGCGATATTCTGGCTCTGTTCCCGATTGGGTCACTGGAATTAACGGCAATCCGTTGGCTGGGGCGATCGGGCTATTATTTTTGAGCGTGTTGGCTGTGGGAATGCGGCAAATGTCAGAACGTTCAAAAGGGCGATCGGATTAATCAATTCTTGAAAATGGCATAATAGATCAGACCATACTCTACAACCAACCTGGGGAAATTTTTATGCAGCTTGCTGAACTTCTACCACTCGTGAAAGATTTGCCTCACACTGACAAACTTTTACTACTGCATTTTATCGTATCCGAATTACTGCAAGAATCAGGTATAGTTCCGCTAGAAGAGCAAGGCAAAGCATCTAGCACTAATTCCTACAACTCTTTTGAAGCCGCTGCTGTTTTAGCAAAAGCATTATCAGAAGAAAAAACAGTAAAACATGGTTGATAAAGTCAGATTTGCGTTTGCCGAAATCGATCCGCAACTGGGTGCATTAAGTACATTGCCTTACTTGCCACTAACTTTAACTTATCGCAATTGCTCTTTAAGTGCATCAGGCTTGCTAGATACAGGTTCTAGTGTTAACGTATTGCCCTACGAAATGGGATTAAGATTAGGAGCAATTTGGGAACGTCAAACACTTTCTGTTCCATTAGGAGGCAATTTAGCTAGGTTTGAGGCGCGGGCATTGGTATTGAGGGCGAACATTGAGCGCTTTCCTCCAGTGGATTTAGCTTTTGCTTGGACAAAAGACAGAAATGCTCCATTAATTCTGGGACACATGAATTTCTTTCTGGAGTTTGATGTCTGCTTCTACCGGGCTGAATTATTATTTGAAATTAGTCCTAAAAGGAGAGGCGAGCAAAGATAGGCTGGGTTTGTCGATCGGGCTTCATGCAGGTTTAGTCTGGGGATACTATATAATTAACATCGGAGAGTTAGTCCGATATTCTGGCTCTGTTCCCGATTGGGTGACAGGAATTAACGGCAATCCGTTGGCTGGGGCAGTGGGGCTATTATTTTTGAGCGTCTTGGCTGTAGGAATGCGAAAAATTAGTCAGTAGTCAGTTGGCAGTTGTTAGTTGGCAGTTGTTGGTTGTCGGTTGACTGTTGTCATTTTATCAATTCCCAATGACCAATTACTTATGAAACTCACGATTTTTGTCGCAGCTATACTGCTAATTAGTGCAAACTTTTCTGGTATCCGCTCAATAAATCGGGGTAACAGCAAAAAAAGAAGGTTCACAATCTAGGCACAGCATGGTAGAATATGACGTATTATTAATCATAAAATCAAGGATGTCATAATTTTTTTGAGCCACTAAAGTCACAATTAACCGTGGGTTTATACGACACTTACTAAAGGAATCAAGGGCAAATAATTCAGAGCCTTTATATTTTTTTGAATTTCTTCAATCAGACCAGGACACACCCAGAGAATAAACCGAAGATTG
>NZ_JAUBTX010000076.1:0-16127 GCF_036705185.1 Microcoleus sp. B4-D4
TTCATTTCGACCTCCTGACTACATAGTACCATTATTGCTTACCACTGCTTATGAGTTTAATAAAGTTTTACAATACCCATTGTCTGGCTCGGCGCTCTTGAGTAGGTCTTCGCGATCGAGTGTAGTCGATCCCATCGTCTTAATTTTCATCCCCATTTCAACCACAAGGATTCTGATAAAGAGTTCTATCAAGCGAGCAGATCGTTCGTGTCCTTCGAGGGACTTGGTAATTTGTAAAACTCCATTATCGTAGGTAAAGCGGGCGCGAGTGCGTTCTACTAACAAGCTTTGAATTTGCTTGAAGGCGCGCCAATCGAGATCGCGAAATATCAGGCGCTTTTCACCGACAAGTTGAGGTGGTGGCTCTAATAACATCAAAATCACCGCGACATCATATAAATGATTCTACTCGTTACCAGGCTCTGCCTGGTAACGCAGATCGGGAGGCTCTGCCTCGATTTTCGCAGGCGAGGCAGAGCCTCGCTTACATTGATTCCCAGGCCAAGAGCCTGGGAACCAGTTATTGAAACTGCTGAACGGATTGCTATATCAACCCGCCCCCACTCGACCAAAATACAAGGAGGAGGTTCGCCAAGAGCCAGCCAAAACTCCAGAGCCAGTAAACCAGCCGCAGCCCGCACCGAGGAGTTCGATCGACCAGACTGTATCATCTTCCTGCTGCGATCGCCCTCTTTACCTTTCTTCAAAAACACCCTAGAGATTGGCCCGATCTATAAAATTTTAAAATTTGGGGAACAACAGAGCGATCGTTGATGTCAAACCGCTGTAGACTTATTAAGTGTTTTGAATATATACATAAATTGCTATATCTGGAGCCGCCCCTATGCCATCAACAGTGAATACAGAATCAACAGCGGTTCAATTTAACCAACAGGGAGAAACCTATTTATCCCAAGGGAAATTAGAAGAAGCGATCGCCTCCTGCGAGCAAGCTTTGAAAATGCACCCCAATTTTGCCCCCGCTTACAAGACTTTGGGTAAGGCGCTGCAAGCTCAAGGCAGGATGGAAGAGGCGCGGCACTGGTACGCTAAGGCTGTGGAAATAGAACCGAATTTTGCGGAAGTATACGCGAATTTGGGCAGCCTTTGCGCGCAGCAGGAAAAATGGCAGGAGGCGATCGGATTTTATCAAAAGGCGATCGCCCTGAAACCGAATTTCGCCGGAGTCTACCGCAATTTAGCAAAAGTATTCGGACAAATTGGCAAAGCAGCAGAATCTCAGGAATGCTGGTATCGCGCATTTTCTTTGGAACCGGAAACAGCCAAGCCCTCGGAACACTTGAATATGGGCGATGCTTTTTTCCGACAGGAAAGGTTGCCCGAAGCTATTTCTTGTTACGATCGCGCTATAAAATTAAATCCTAATCTGGCGCAAGCCTACCAAAATATCGGCGAAGCCCTCAAAAAACAAGGCAAGTTAGAGGAAGCCACAGTATATTATCGCAAAGCTATTGAACTGAACGCAGCTAATGCTAGAAACGGCAGCGAGGGACAGCAAACTTTGGCTGGTGCAAACGACGCGACAAATGGTGCTGCTAAGCCGCCACAAGTTCAACAACAAATACCGCAACAGGTTCAACCACCACAAGTTCAACAACAAATACCTGAGCAAATATTGCGGAAAATACCGCAAGAAATACTGAAACAAATACCGCAACAACTTCAACAACAGCTTGGGCGTCAACAAGTTCAGCAACCTGTTAATGCTGGAATTACTACAGAAGATCCAGAAGCATACAAAATACTCGCAGAAGGTTATTTTGCTCAGGGTAAATGGGAACAGGCAATTTCTGCTTGCAAGAAAGCTCTACAAATTAAGCCGGAAGCGCCGCTTTACAAAATGCTCGGCAACGCCCTGCAAGCGGTTGGAAAAATTGATGAAGCTAAAAGTTGCTATGTCAAAGCAATAGAAATTAATCCGAATTTTGCTGAAGCTTATGCTAATTACGGCAGCATTTGCGCGCAGCAGGAACAGTGGCAGCAAGCGGTTTCTGCTTACGAAAAGGCGATCGCCCTGAAGCCGGATTTCGCCGGCGCTTTCCGCAATTTTGCAAAACTTTTAACTCAATTAGGGAAGTCTGAGGCGGCTGCTGAGGCTTGGTACCGGGCCTATGCGATCGACCCGAAATCCGCCACCGCTGAGGAACACGAGAATTTAGCTAAAACTTTGATCGAGCAAGGTAAGGTAGATCAAGGTATTGACTGTTACCGGCGCGCGGTTGAGTTGAACCCAGATGCTGGGGCGGCTTATCACGAATTGGGGGAAATTCTCAAGGGTCAAGAACAGTGGGAAGCGGCGGTTGATGCTTACAGCAATGCTATTAGAAATAATCCCGGACTTTCTTGGTCGCACAACAATTTAGCTGAGTGTCTGGTTAAGTTGGAACGGTGGGAGGAAGCTGTAAATACTTACCGGATGGCGATCGAATTAAATCCCGATTTTAGCTGGTCTCACAACAATTTAGGTGATGTTTTGCTGAAGTTGGAACGGTGGGACGAGGCGGTAGAAGCTTACCGGAAAGCAACTGAGTTAAATCCAGATTTTAGTTGGTCGCACAATTATTTGGCTGACGCGCTGGTGAAGGGGGAACGCTGGGATGAGGCGATTTCGGCTTACCAAAGGTCGATCGAACTGAATCCCGGCCATTTTTGGGCGCACAACAATCTAGCAGAAACGCTGGTGAATTTGGAACGCTGGGATGAGGCGGTTGTTGCGTACCGGCGGGCTAACGAAATCGACCCGAATTTTTTCTGGTCGCAGAGCAAGTTGGGCGACGCGCTGCTAGAAATGGAAAGGTGGGACGAGGCGATCGCTGTTTACCGGCGCGCGGCGGAGTTGAATCCTGATTTTGCGTGGACTTATTACAACATGGGGACGGCTCTGGAGAAGCTGGAACGGTGGGATGAGTCGATCGCTTCTTACCGCCGTGCTGTGGAAATTCAGCCGGATTTGCCGTGGATTTCGCAAAAGCTGGCTGATGCTTTGAGGATGCGATCGCAGTGGGATTTGCAGCAGTCAATGGGTTTGTACCGAAAGGCGATTCTGGAGAATCCCGAGGATGTGCAGTTGTATCACAAGGCTTTGGAGATTGCGCCGAATGATGCTGACCTTTATGTTGAGTTGGCGAATGCTTTGGTGCGGCAGAGTTGGCCGGATGGGGCGATCGTCTTTTATCAGATGGCGTTGCAGATTCGGCCTGATGACAAGGCTATTTCTGGGCTGTTGGAAGATGTGTTAAAAAAAAAGGGGGTAACTAAGGGGGCGGGAAACAGCGATCGCACTGTTAATGGACATTCGCGAAGTGCGATCGAAGACACTCCTGGAGTAGCTGCTGAGTACCACGAATTAGGCGAGTCTCTGCAACAAGAAGGTAAATATACCGAGGCTATTGCGGCCTACCGCCAAGCAATTGCAATTAATCCCAATTACTTTGGAACTCACCACAATTTAGGCGATGTCTTGAAATGGAGGGGTAAAATTGATGAGTCTATTAAAAGCTATCAGAAAGCCGCAGAAGTGAATCCAACTTTTGTCTGGTCGCACCACAACTTAGGGGATGTATATCAACAAGAAGGTCGGCTTGATGAAGCTGTTGCGGCATATAGGAGAGCGATCGAGGTTGCTCCTGAATTTGGCTGGTCGTACCACAATTTAGCAAAAACTTTAGCTAAACAAAACAAGCTTTCCGAAGCTCTGGAAGCTTATCAGACGGCGAGCAAACTCGATCCGAAACTTTTTGGTTTGGATTATGAAAACTTGCGAGATTCCCTATTCCTCGGTCAAGACCCAGCTTATACGAAGTGGCGCGCCAAGCACAGCCCCAGAGAAGCTGATTTGCGGAAGATGGCTGAAATATTAGAAATCTTTAGCTACAAGCCGCTGATTAGCATTGTGATGCCGAGCTACAACACGCCAGAGAATTATCTCAGGGAAGCTATAGACTCAGTTTTTAATCAAATATATCCCTACTGGGAATTGTGCATTGCTGACGACGCATCAACCGCGCCTCATGTCAAGCGAATTTTGCAAGAATATGCAGCCAAAGATAGCCGGATCAAAGTAGTTTATCGAACCAAAAACGGTCACATTTCTCACTGTTCCAATTCTGCTTTGGAGTTGGCGACGGGTGAATTTATATCTCTATTAGACCACGACGATACGCTGACACCGGAGGCTTTGTATGAAGTGGTGCTGCTGCTGAACCGCCACCCGGAGGCGGACATGATTTATTCGGATGAAGACAAGATTTATCAGGATCAAGAACTGATAAATCCTTTCTTCAAGGCTGAATGGAGCCCCGATTCGTTTTTGTCTCGGATGTACACTTGCCATTTGGGAACTTACAGGAAAAATTTAATCGATGAAATTGGCGGTTTTAGAGCGGGTTTTGAGGGAGCTCAGGATTACGATTTGGTTCTGAGGTTTACGGAAAAAACTGACAAGATTTTTCACATCCCTAAAATTCTTTACCACTGGAGAATGCACGCGGGTTCGGCTGCTGGCGGTGTAGATGCTAAACCATACGCCTATGATGCAGGGCAAAAAGCTTTGCAAGAGGCGATCGAACGCCGGGGCGAACCGGGAAGGATTGAAGGGGTTCCCTACTTTTTGGGACACTTTATTGCCCGTTACAAGATTGCGGATTACAAGCGGGTAAGCATCATTATTCCGACGCGGGATTTAGGCGATGTTTTGGACAATTGCTTGGAGTCTATCTTTACTAAGAGTGTCTACCCCAACTACGAAGTTATCGTCATCGATAACGGCAGTCAAGAGCAACACACGGCGGAAATTCTGGCTAAATGGACGGCGAAGGAATCAGCGAGGTTTAAAAGTTATCGCCTAGATATTCCGTTCAATTTCTCTAAGATTAACAACTACGCGGCTAGCAAAGCCGAGGGAGATTACTTGCTGTTCTTGAATAACGATACAGAGGTAATTACTCCCGATTGGATTGACGCGATGGTTGAGCAATCTCAAAGAAGCTCGATCGGGGCGGTGGGCAATTTGCTGATATATTCAGATAACAAAATCCAGCACGCGGGAGTGGTGATGGGACTCGGCGGCGGTGTGGCAGGTCACAGTTATTATCATATGCCGCGATCGATACCGGGGTATTTCGGGAATGTGGTAGGTATGAACAATGTTTCAGCGGTAACTGCTGCGTGTTTGATGTGCCGGCGCGAAGTATTTGAGAGTGTTGGGGGGTTTGACGAAGAGCTAACAGTGGCGTACAATGATGTGGATTTGTGTTTGAAAATGCTGGAGAAAGGGTACCGCAATATTTACCTGCCTCATGTAGTTCTCTACCACCATGAATCTAAAAGTCGCGGTTACGAAGACTCGCCGGAAAAGAAAGAGCGGCTGAGGAAGGAATCGAAGCTGATGGAAAGCAGGTGGCAAAAATATATTGAGAATGACCCTTACTACAGCCCTCATTTAACCAGGGCTTGTCAAGACAGCGGTATCAGGTTGGAGGATGAGAATTGGCTGCCGAGTCATTAGGAACATCCCCATGAGTTTAGGGTGTAAACTTAAGCCTCAAGCCTTCTGTATTTCGGGTTTGTATCGAAGTCTAGATGCCCCTAAATCCCCCTTAAGAAGGGGGACTTTGAAGGCTCTTTCCCCTTGTAGCGGTGCCCCCGTGCCCGCCCTGGACTAGCGGAAATCGAGAGGATTGTGACTCTGACTCAAGAAGGGGGAATTTCAACACTCTTGTCCCCCCCCTTGCTAAGGGGGGCTAGGGGGGATCGAGGGGACTAGGACGTTTTTTCAAACTTTGAAGAAACCCGGAGATCCCCCTAAATCCCCCTTAAGAAGGGGGACTTTGAGTATTCTTGTCCCCCCCTTATTAAGGGGGGCTAGGGGGGATCGAGAGAATTGTGACTCACACAGAAGACTTATACAAGATACCGATCGACCCGATCGACCAAGCTAAAAAAAATGAAATCTACGGTACAAAATTATGAATAACTCGTTACAAGTGCATGAAGAAACAGCTTCTAATTATTTTCATAGAGGCAACCTCCTGAAACAGTCCGATAAATTTGAGGAAGCCGCCGCCGCCTACCAGCGCTGTACTGAACTCAACCCGGATTTTTCCTGGTATCACCACAATTTGGGTGAAGTTTTGGCGAAATTGGGGCAGCGGGATGGGGCAGAAAAAAGTTACCGCCGGGCCTGCGAACTCAACCCGAATTCGGCTTGGTCTTGGCACAATTTCGGGGAGGTTTTGCAACAGCAGGGCAATCTTGATGAGGCCGTGGCAGCGTATCGGAAAGCTGTGGAGCTCTATCCCGACTTTTATGAGTTTCACAACAGTTTGGGTCAGGCTTTGTGCTTGCAAGGTCAATTGGATGAGTCTGTAAGTTGTTTGCGGAAGGCGATCGAACTTGACTCGGAATCTGCTTTGCCTCACCAAAATTTGTGGGAGGCTTTGGCAAGATTGGGACGGGTTGATGAAGGGATGGATTGTTTGCGAAGGGCGATCGAGCTTAATCCGGGCGAGGGAGATTTGTACCTGAAATTGGCAGAGGCTTTGCAAGGTAAGAATGAGTTGGCAGAAGCCGTGAATTATTACCGAAAGGCGCTTCAGTTAAAACCGGATTTCCACTGGCTGTACTATAAATTGGGCACGGCTTTGTCGGCTCAGGGCCAATGGGAGGAGGCGATCGCATCTTACTCGAAAGCTGCTGAGTTGGAACCGGGTTCGGCGATCGTCCACCACTATTTGGGGCATACTTTGTCGATCGTCCAGCGCTGGGATGAGGCGATCGCCTCTTATCGGAAAGCTTTAGAAATTGTGCCGAATGCGGCAGTGATTTACCAGCATTTGGGCGATGCTTTGGCGAAGCTGCAAAAGTGGGAGCAGGCTGTGGGAGCTTATCGCAAATCGGTTGAGTTCGATCCGAATTCGTTGGAGGCTCAGGATCATTTGGGGTTTGCTCTGTATCAGTTGGGGCGTTACGATGAGGCGATCGCAGCCTATCGCAGAGCCCTGGAAGTTGCTCCTAATTCAGATGTGGTGAACTGTCATTTAGGTGATGCTTTGCGAGGACGAGCTGGTGTCGGGCCGCTTCAAAAAGAGGTTGATCTGGATTTGAAGGAGGCGGTAAAGTGTTATCGCAGGGCGATCGAATCGAATCCCAGTAATTTGGAAGCGGCTCAAAAGGCTGTGGAGATTAAGTCTGATGACTCGGAGCTTGATTTGCAGCTAGGTAAGGCTTTGGCAGAACAAGGGCAGTTTGATGGGGCGATCGCTCAGTATCGGCGCGTTCTCGATCAAAATTCTGACTCTTGGGAGGCGGAGCATTATTTAGGCGAAGCTTTGGCAAAACAAGAACGGTGGGATCGGGCGATCGATGCTTACCGTAGGGCGATCGAGATTCGGCCGGAGTCTTCTTTGTGTTACTGCGGTTTAGGCAATGCTTTGATGAGCAAGGGTATGGTAGAGGAGGCGATTTCAGCTTACCGGAGGGCGATCGAACTGAATCCTAATAATGCTTTGCTTTACCACACTTTAGGAGATTTGTATGCAAAACAGGCTAAAGTGGATGAAGCTAGCCTTGCTTACCGCAAAGCTATAGAGATTGAAGCCAGAAGCTTTTAAATGCGATCAATTTTCTCTTGTCTTTTGCTAATATCAAACTTCTGATCGACTTTATTTCACAGGGTCGATCGGAATAATCGACAAACTTTTGAATAACAAGGGAGTGTAACAAAATCAATGCCTCAAAACCTAACAGCAACAGCTATTCAAAGTCGTATCTTGCGATACGCGACGCTTAAAAAAGAGTTGAAATACCATAATTCTCAAGAAAAATTAACTGCTCTCACTGTCCTTGTGACTGAACGTCAAGGCAAAATGAAAATATCTATTCAACATATAACAGAGGCTCATTCATTATTAACCTTATCCTCAATAGAGGAGTCTCAAATAAAAGAAGTTGAAACTTATTCATTAGCTGATTTTTTCAAGGAGTTGCCATCCAAAATTGATATTATTAATCTTGACACTAAATGGCTGTCTCCTTTTGTTTTCGAGGAAATGCAGAGTCTTATTACAAAAAATTCTCATGCTACTATTTTTATAGTATTTAGTTGTTCGGATTTTGATAAAAAAGAAGAAGCAAAGTCTTTTATCTATAAGATTCTAAGAAGTGGGTTTTCCATAGCAGAAATTAATAACGATCAAAAACTTAGTGTTATTTCTGAAGATAAATTGATGAGCCAGGTTTCGGTTAGATTAGTATTGAAGAAAGTTACTAATCCCAGCCGGAATGAAAAAAAGTTTTCAGAGGTGAAGCAAAATAAAATTAAGTTAGAAACTCCACAACTATCAAATAAAAAAAATGACATATCAGATCCAATACATGGTAGTCAACAAACGAGTTTATCTGAGCAATCTGAGGTAAAAGCTCTGATTGGGGACAAGGAAAAATATAAGCTAGATCTTCGCTTGTCTGGAATTGTAGAAGACATTTCGAGAAACTCAAAACCTAAAGTTATCGAAAAATTAGAGACACTTTGCCATACCTATGATAATGCAGGTCTTATAGATTGGGAGAAGGAACTTGAGTTAGGATATAGGCGTTTCTTAAGTTTTAATTCTACTGTTATTGATATTGGAGGTCATGCAGGTAGGCACTCTGACATATTTATCAACCAGATAGGATGCAAGGAGGTTTACATATTTGAGCCGATTCCCAGTAAGTATGAACATTTACTAAACAGATACTTATCTAACCAAAATGTCACTGTTAAGCAAGTTGCTTTATCTTCTAGTGTGGGTAAGTCAGAATTTATTATTAATCATGGTGCTCCTGAAGAAAGTGGATTAAAGGAAAGAATATATAACAATCCTGAACTCAAAATACTAGAGAAAATTATCGTGGCTACTGACACTATAGACAATATTTTTAGAGATGCCTCAGCCATTGAATACATAAAAATTGATACTGAGGGGGGAGAGATTGATATTCTCCGAGGTGCCGTCTCAATTATTCAAAAGTTTCGTCCATTTATATCTGTAGAGTACGGAAAACCCAGTTATAGCGCCTATGCACATAACCAAGATACTCTTTTCTTATACTCTCAAGAACAACAATATGTAATAACCGATTTGTTTGGTAATCCCATTGAAAATATCGATATATGGCGAGAGTGCGTTGATACTTTTTATTGGGATTACTATCTTGTCCCACAAGAAAAGTTATCCTTTTTCTCTTCAACTCTAACAGCCCAAGTTAGCCAAGTGGTTAGAGAAACAAACAAGATAGAATTGAAGGAAAAATATCAACCATGTAATCCAGATCAGATGCTACAAAAAAAAGAAGACAATCCACCTAAGACACCGTTTGATTATCACAAGTATCCCCCGCGTCTGAATCTAGGATGTGGCTATGATATTAGGTCTGGATATTTGAATATTGACTTCCAACAAAAACATAATCCTGATTTGTTGGCAGATATCAGGTTACTAGATATGTTACCATCAGGATATTATGAAGAAATAGTAGCACAAGATTGTTTAGAACACTTTCCAAGAACCGAGACGGAACTTGCTCTTAAGGAATGGCATCGTTTGTTAAAAATCGGAGGTCTATTAAAATTGAGAGTACCTGATATAGCTAGTGCTGTTGCAATCTTGACTTCAAATACAGATATTAATCATCAGAAAGGATGGAACCAAATGATATTTGGAACTCAAGCTTATACTGGAGATTATCACTTTACAAGTTTTACTGAAGTTCTAGTGCGTCATTATCTAGAAGAATCTGGGTTTAATGTTAACGAAATTAAACTTTTTGATCGTTGGTTGCTGGATATCATAGCTGAGAAAATCAATTAAATTGGTGTGTTTTATGAAAATTGCGATTGTTGCTCCTAGTGGAATTCCTTTCCGTATTGGCGGTGCTGAAAATCTGTGGTGGGGACTGCTGCACTACATTAACCATAATACTCGACACACAGCCGATTTAATTAAGTTGCCAAGTCCAGAATTAGACTTTTGGGAATTAATGGATAATCACTGGCGATTTTCTCAGTTAGATTTAAACCATTTTGATATGGTAATTTCTGGCAAATATCCCAGTTGGATGGTTTCCCATCCCAATCATGTATGCTATATGCTCCACAAAAATCGGGGGTTTTATGACCTATACACTCCGATCACTGGCTATAACTATTCAGAGAGGTATATTACAAATGATCCCGAAGTTTGTGCGTTGCAAGAATTTATGCGAGGTAATCAAGGTTCCCGGTCTTCCTTAAAAGAGTTTTATCAACGACTCAATCGACTTCGTTCACGACAACATGAACTGCTAGCCGATGCCTTTCAGCGTCCTGGCAAATTATCAAAAGAAATTATACATTTTTTGGATGGTATAGCCTTAGCTCCCACCGCAATCAAAAAATATGCAGCTATTTCTCACAATGTTGCGAAGCGAAAAGATTATTTTCCTGTGGGATATCCAGTTGATGTAATTTACCCGCCACCTGTTCAGAGTGGTTTTTATATTGGTCAAAGTGATTACCTATTTACAGTTAGTCGTTTAGAAAAAGGCTTTAAGAGGGTTGAACTCTTAGTTGAAGCCATGAAGTATGTGAAAACTAACATCCCTTTTAAGATTGCGGGTACAGGGGACGATCTGGAAAATCTCAAGCAACTTGCGGGTAACGATCGCAGAATAGAATTTCTCGGTTTTGTCAATGACAAAGATTTAGTAGACCTATATGCCAATGCTTTTGCTGTTTTATTTGTTCCCTATGATGAAGATTATGGGTATATTACAGTTGAAGCAATGAAATGTGGTAAGCCCGTGATTACGGCAACGGATTCAGGAGGTTCTAATGAGTTTGTCCGTAATGGAGAAACTGGTTATTCTGTTTCACCAGAACCCCAAGCGATTGCAGAACGCATTGATTACTTGTGCGAACATCGACAGGAATCCCAACAAATGGGTTTAACGGCTCAGAAACTGGTTGAAGATATTACCTGGGAAAATGCTGTAGCGCGCCTGTTAGGTGAAAGTCTGACATCCTACTCAATCCCAACGACAATTCAAAAACCGACAACAGCTAACAAAAAGCGTAAAAAAATCACTGTAGCTGTAACTTTTTCAGTTTTTCCCCCTACCTACGGTGGGCAAGTTCGCATCTTTAATCTATATCGCCATTTAGCTCGTGAATTTGACATTGAGTTAGTTACCTTAGACGATCGCCGTCAACCTCCATTTAGAGGTGAAATTGCCCCTGGATTATGGGAAATTAGAGTGCCGATGTCAAATCATCATCACGATGCTATGTGGTCTATTTTGGCTCAGGTCGGAGTGCCGATTACTGACATCACGATGTCCAAACTTTATCATCTGACACCCGATTATATAGAGGAGTTGCGAAAATCCACAAAAGATGCTGATTTTGTAGTGGCTTGTCATCCTTATTTTTTGCCAACTATTCGGGAAGTTACAGACAAGCCTATTGTGCATGAGTCTCAGGATGTAGAAGTAGAGGTTAAAAAGACTTTACTCCCTGAAAATGCAACAGGGCGTGAACTTCTGGAATTCACTCATCAGATAGAACAAGAGTGTTGCCAAATTAGTCAGTTGATTATGACTTGTTCAGATGATGATGGTCAAAAGTTAAGTCAAATTTATCAAATCGATATAAGCAAAATAGTTACCATTCCCAACTGTGTCGATTTGCAAGCTGTCAATTATGTTTCCTGGCAGCAGCGTCTATCCACAAAAAATAAGTTGGGATTAAAAGAAGAGTTTATTGCTTTATTCATTGGTAGTGGATATCCACCGAATCAAGATGCTGTGCGCTATATTTTTCAAATAGCAGAGCAGCTACCAGACATTAAATTCTTGATTATGGGAAGTGTAGCTGATGCTTTTCAAAATCAGGTAATTCCAGTGAATTTAAGTTTTATGGGAATGGTAGACGATCAAGAGAAAGATACTGTCTTAGGAATGGTTGATGTAGCTTTAAATCCAATGATGTCTGGCTCTGGAACTAATCTAAAAATGCTAGATTACTTTGCTGCTGGAGTTCCAGTTATCTCTAATCCTGTTGGTGCGCGGGGGTTAGGATTGGAACACGGAAAACAATGTATTATTGTTGAGTTAGAACAGTTTGTAGAGGAAATTATAAGTCTCAGAAATGAGGGTGATATTAGTAAAAGTCTTCGGATTGAAAAGGCTAGACAGCTTGTTGAACAAGAGTTTAATTGGGAGTCAGCCGCACACAAACTGAGCAACCACATTAGAGAATTTATTAAGCTTGATTAAGATTTATACTACCCTGAATTAACAGTAATTTTACAACTTTCAGGGTGGACAATAAGTTGCCAGCAGTTAACTATTTTTTTAATTATGACCTTGAATTACTAATCTCCCTCTGTATTTGTATAGCTGTCTGCTTCCATGCAGCAGCTTCTTTAGCATTAATGGGGTTTTGGGATTCCCTTTGTTTTTTGTTTATAATATTTTCCGTAATATATTCAAGACGGTTCTTGATTTTTTGCCCCACAGTTTCAGGATTTAACAAGTATTTAATATCTTGAGATGCTCGTGTCCCGACTACTAGCTTGGCTTGATTATAGTTATAAAAAACATAGTGCATTAAAGAAGCTGCATGATTGATATCAGGTTCAGCCCAGATACTTCCTTTTGGATATGGAAAATAGTCTTCAGTAGTGGCTACTAAGTCATACTTTACTAAAAAGCTATTTCCTACGTTCATAAATTCGACATTGGAAGAGTAACCTGTGGCGATGACAGGTTTACCATAGAACATGGCTTCAGCCATCGTTAAGCCAAAACCTTCGGCACGATGCAGAGATATATAAGAATCGCAACTATTAACCAAGGCATTTACTTCTTCTTTCAGGAGATGTTTACTGATAAAGCGAATAGAAGGATAATTAGCTTTCGCCATATTAAGTTCCTCTAGGTACTGAGGATAATACTCGCCATTATGAAATTTTATAATCAGCATGACATCATTATTGGAGTCACTAAATGCTTGTTTAAACGCTTCAATAACAGCTAAAGGATTTTTGCGTTGATAGTTGCTATGAAAATCAAACATAAATAAGAAAATAAACTTATCCTTTGGTAAATCTAAGCTTTCTCTTCCTAATGTAAATTCTGGCAATGCCAGACTAGGAAAGATTTTAACCACAGGAATTGTGGAAACAGCAGATATAGCTTCTCCTGAAAAACCGCTCATTACCCAAATTTCATCGAAGAAATCAAAAGCAAACTGCCATTGGGGAGGAAAATGGGGCATTTCCCAAAGCCAAAATCCTATATTGTAGTGACCTTGGAAATACTCAAAACTGAGATTATTACTATTCTCAGAAATTACTCTAGTTATCAAATCGGGATTAGTTTGTACAAGGTTGATAGGATAAGGATTATCCTGGGAGAAATTAGTGTAACGGTTATTCGTTTGGGGGACTCCCTCTAAATCAAAATTATTCAGGACAAAGGGAATACCAACGGATTCTACCGCTCTCACCGTTGACCTGACACCCTCTGCAAGTCCAAAGTCTCCTTTAATATGACCTGAAATGTTGAGTCCTAATGAATTATTACGTGTTGTCTTGAACATTGTTAATTTCCACCTATTATGAGTAGCAATAACATCCAATCAAATCTTCCTTGACTGATTCATCTAAGTCTGGTTCTGGTGTAATAATCCCAAATAAAACTTCAGATGATGCAGACAATCTATTGACATTATAATCTATACTTGCAATCCCTTTCATGACTGAATACCTTCCTTTTTTGTTTTAATCTTAATAGGTGACAAATGCAGCTCTTACTAAACCTTTGTAGATGAGTGAGTCCAGTAATCTAGTTCTTTTTTAGCTTCCATAGCCGTTTTTCTCCAAGCCTGTGCCTGATAATGTGACCATTCTTCTACTCCTCTCCGTTTAGGTTTTTTGTCTACATTTGTAGTAATCTGTTCCAGACGTTTCCTAATTTTAGACCCAATTGCGTCGGGACTCAGTAAAGACTGAATTTCCCGACCGGCTTTAGAACCCACTAGAGATGCTTGTTGATAGTTATGAAAAACATAGTACATCAAAGCAGCGGCATGGTCAATATCCGGCTCAGCCCAAATATTTCCCTTTTTATAAGGTCCAATATCTTCAGGAATAGTGACTAAATCATATTTTACCAAAAAACTATTTCCTACATTCATAAATTCTATATTAGATGAGTAGGCCGTGGCAATAACAGGCTTACCATAGAACATAGCTTCAGCCATAGTCAGTCCAAATCCTTCAGCACGATGTAGCGAGACATAACAGTCACAATTATAAATCAAAGCATTTACCTCATTTTTCATTAAATGACCCTCTATAAGGTGAATAAATTCATGATTCCCTGCTAATGCTTTAAACTGTTCTCGTTGATATGGATAATGTTCTGAATTAGAAAATTTTATCACGAGTAAGACTTCACTATGGGACTTTCCAAAAGCTTGAATAAAAGCTTCTATAACAGCGACAGGATTTTTTCTTTCAAATGTGCTTAAAGAGTCGAACATAAAAAGAAAAATAAATTTATCCTTTGGTAATCCCAACGCTTCTCTATCTAAAGATGGTTGAGCAAGCGCCAAGCTAGGCATTATCTTAAGAACTGGAACAGATGATACAGCCGATATAGCTTCTACTGAATAATTACTATACGTCCATATTTCATCAAATAACTCTAAACCAAATTGTAATTCAGGAGGAAATGTTAGTAATTCCCATGCCCAACAGCCTATATTATAGTGCCCCTCAAAAAAGCTATAACCAAACCGTTCAAGAAACATAGAGATCACATCGGGATTAAAATTTACCAGGTTAACTAGATAGGGGTTATCCGTAGTAAAATCTTGCTCTTCATAGGTAGAATCTAGGTTTCGATGCCACTCTATATGGAAATTGTTAAGATTGAAAGGAATCTTAGCTGCCTTAATTGCCCTAATATTTGCTCGTACTCCTTCACCAATACCAAACTCCCCCTTTATACAACCTATAGTATTAATCCCAAAGTTAGAATTTAGTATTTTTTGGCTTGTATTCATAATCACTGCTTGAATTTATAAAGAGAGTTTATTATCATTAAACGTAAAGTATCATTAGTGAAAGATAGAGATATCAAATTCTCTAAATTCTCATGTAATGAGTCATCATCGTTGTTCTAGTTCCTTTTGAAGTTGCTGTGCTGTTTGTTTTAAAGCTTCGTATTTGGATTGAAGCCATTCTTTTTCTGCAAGAATCTGGTGTGCATAAACCTGTGATATGTCTAATTCCGCTTTTGTTTTGTATAGTTGAGTATGTACTCGCTCCAATTCTTTCTTCGTCAGGTCAAACTCACTCTGCAATTCATCCATTTTTCCCATAATTAAGTGCAGTAGAGTTTGAGATTCTTCTAAATCTCCTTTATTCTGCTCCAGTTGAACTGTCAGGGACGAGACTAGCAAAATAAAGTCATCAGAATGTCCGAATACTTCGTTATTCAAGTCTTGATCTGATTGAGATAATTCCTGTCGAACTTGTTGTACTAGCTCTTGAGGCAAATCTTGATCAAGAGCGTCTAGGACATTAGTCATTTTTTCTATACCCACTGATGACACACTACTCGTTTTCTCAGTTTCTAATCAGTTTTGAATTTACAGCTATTACCCGACGTGTTAGCTGTTTCCACTCGGCTGAGTTTGTCAATGTGTAGCTATCAAAATAATCCCCCTTTTCTGCATAAAACTTAGTGAAACTCTCTAACCAGTTGACTACAGACTCGGTTCGTGAAATAGGTGTGAATTTCAAAGACTCCTGCAAACACTCTTGCATTTTGTCCAAATCGCCACTTTGATAAGCATACCAGGCATCCCATACCAGCAATCTATAATGAGTTGCTTTTTTGGACTGCGGTTCAGTAGTTACAGACTGATGTTGTAACTTAGTCCTGACTAATTCTACCTGAGTCTGAGAGAATTGAGATTTTAATTGTTCCAATTCCTGCTGAGTTTGATGTAGTTGAGACTCTGACTGTTCTAATTCCTGATGAGTTTGATGTAGTTGAGACTCTGACTGTTCTAA
>NZ_JAUBTX010000076.1:16227-20718 GCF_036705185.1 Microcoleus sp. B4-D4
TGATGTAGTTGAGACTCTGACTGTTCTAATTCCTGATGAGTTTGATGTAGTTGAGACTCTGACTGTTCTAATTCCTGATGAGTTTGATGTAGTTGAGACTCTGACTGTTCTAATTCCTGATGAGTTTGATGCAGTTGAGACTCGAACTTTTCCAACTCCTGCTGAGTTTGACGCAGTTGAGAGTCAGCCCGCTTGAATCCACTTTTATTCTCATGCACTTGTGACTGAAATTTTTTCAACAGAGTGTGACTTTGCTTCACATCCAACTCAGACTGCTCCAACTCTCCTTCAAGATCGAATAGTTGATGATAAACTCGCTTTAAGTCATGTTTATTTTGATAAACTTGTGATTGAGACTCTCTCAAGAGGCTCTCGGTTTTGTCCATTTGTGACTGGGACTGCTTGAAGAGGCTTTGGGTTTCATCCAATTGTAACTGGGACTGGTGCAATTGACCTTTAATCTGATGGAGTTCAGATTGGGTATTGAGTAATTCAGCCTGAGTCTGCTGCATTTGAAAGCGGCTTTTTTCTTCTTCCCACTGAGATTGATAAAGTTGAGACTTAATTTGTGCCAGTTCTGTTTGAGTCTGGTACAGTTTACTTTGAGACTGTTCTAATACGGCATGAGTCTGGCGTATTTGTTCCTGGAACTGTTCAGCTATAACCTGAAATTCACCTAACTCATGTTTACATTCTTTTAACTCTGTCTGAGTCTGATGCAATTGAGAGTGAGATTGCTCTAACTCTGTCTGAGTCTGATGCAACTGCGACTGAGATTGCTCTAACTCTGTCTGAGTCTGATGCAACTGCGACTGAGATTGCTCTAACTCTGTCTGAGTCTGATGCAACTGCGACTGAGATTGCTCTAACTCTGTCTGAGTCTGATGCAATTGAGAGTGAGATTGCTCTAACTCTGTCTGAGTCTGATGCAATTGAGAGTGAGATTGCTCTAACTCTGTCTGAGTCTGATGCAATTGCGCCTTGTCTTGATCTGCTCCTATCCGCTCCCCATAAGGCTTATTGTAAAACAAAGGCGTAGGTTCGACATTTAAGTTTAAATAGAAATCGTTTGAAACCTTAGAAAGCTCTATAACAGCAATCGCATTTGCAGTAATAAAAGGGTAGCTATATTCGCAATTACTAAGTTCTAAACCCTGAGATTCTTCCCAAAGCATATTAACTTGACCACCGGGGTCTCTATCTATTAGTTTCAAGAAACTTGTAGATACTGCTTCTTTGGGAATTCCATACTTATTGTAGAGAAGTGCCAAATATTGACCGCTGAACTGAATATACCATCTGCCGTCTGTAAGGGTTCCAAAAGGAACAGTAATCAGGGCTTTTCCATTAACAGCCAGCAGGTCGTAGATTTTGACAATCGCTTTTAGGGGAGCTTCTAGATCGCGACTATGATATGTATACTCTCCGTAACCACCTGTAGGATCGACTTCCTGCCCTATATGTTCAACAGTAGAAATACAGACTATTAAATTATATTTATCGGGAGGGTTAAGCTCCATTAAATCTTGATTATCTATACCTAAGCCTTTCTCAAATTTGTCTACAATTTCTCTCGATATAATTCCTATTTCTTTGCTGAGGGTGTTCTCATAACACGATAACACGTTACCCACCTCTAGTATGCGGGCAGACTCTTCAATATTTGCAGCCAAAAAATCAAATCCTATCGGAACTTCAACCGCTCTCTCCGATGGATTGTTATATTGAATGCGGTTGTAATAGAGTTTTTTTCCTTTAAACTCGAAAGTTTTTTTCCACTCCATCATTTTATTTCCCTCTTTTATACTACTAAACACTAACAAATTAATCTCCACTTTAGCTCTTTCTTGGCTTTACGCCTATAAATCCTTCCTTAAAAATTCACCTTCGCTTCCACCATCATTTTTACTACATCTCCCATTTTATATTTAGCCTCCCAACCTAACTTTTCCTTAGCCTTAGCAGGATTGCCTTTACCAAGTGAAATTTCTGTTGGTCGATAAAGACTCTTATCTATAACTGTATGATCCTCCCAGTCTAATCCTAAAGTGATAAATGTTTGGGCAACAAATTCTTGTAAGGCATGACTTTCGCCAGTCGCAATGACGTAATCATCGGGTTCCGACTGCTGCAACATCAGATACATTGCTTCCACGTATTCGGGTGCCCAACCCCAGTCCCGCTGCACGGAAATATCTCCCAACTCCAGCTTTTCTGGACTGCCAGCCGCAATCCGGCAAGCTACGGATATAATTTTTTGGGTGACGAACCGTGCCGGCCTCAGAGGTGATTCGTGATTAAATAGGATACCAGAACAAGCAAACAAATTGTATGCCTCCCGATAATTCGCTACTTCCCAAAACGCTGTTGCCTTGGCAACTGCATAGGGACTTCTGGGGTGAAATGGGGTGCTTTCCTCGGCTGCTTTGCCTCCAGTGTCGCCAAAACATTCACTAGAACTAGCATTATATAATTTAATCTTACCCCCTGTAAATCGAATCGCCTCTAAAAGATTTAATGTTCCCGTAGCAATACTTTCCAGAGTTTCTACTGGTTGCTCAAAGGACAACCCTACGGAAGTCTGACCAGCTAGATTGTACACCTCATCTGGCTCGATTTTGGCAAGGACTTGCAAAACGCTGCGAAAATCATTAAGGGACATGGATTCTAATTTTACTGAGTTGCGAATGCCTAAGCGGGTGAGATTGTGAAACCCTGCAATTTGGGCATCTCGCGATGTGCCGCAGACTGAGTAACCTTGATCTAGGAGTAATTTGGCTAGATAAGCTCCATCTTGCCCGGATATACCACAAATGAGTGCTTTTTTCATATAATCACCTCTAATTTTTTTGACGATCGCCTGTTTGGTGCTTGCCCGGTTTAATATATCTGTGGATACACTGAAGCCAAGTTTTGCTAGTTGACTTGACATTCGCTCAAGTGTTCCCTAATCCGGTTAAGGCTATATCTTTATTAACTTAAAGTCAATTTTTGAGCGCGACTTCATATTTGGGCGGCCAATCGTGAGATTTCAAAGACCTCATTGACAGATTATACCAGACCTCAAGCGACTTAATGATGTGTTGACAATGAATAAGGATGTATGATAAAAAATATGGTACTATAGTTATGCAGCCCCAGTCGGTCTGGGATAATATTTTTTATAGCAAAAAAGTAATTTAGAAAGAAAATAATGAACGAGCAAATGGCTGTGACCGAGTTTGACAAAGGCAATCAACTTCTCCAAGAGGGAAAACTAGAAGACGCGATCGCAGCTTTCCGCCGTGCGATTGAGCTAGATCCTGACATCTCTTGGTCTTACCACAATTTAGGGGAAGCTCTAGCAAAGCTCGGTCAATTCGAGGAGGCGATCGCAGATTTCCGTCGTGCTATAGAACTTAAACCGGATTTTTCTTGGAGTTACCACCACTTAGGGGATGCTCTAGCTCAACAACAACAGTGGGAAGAATCGGCTATAGCCTTCCGTAAGGCGATCGAACTTAATCCTGAACATTTTGGGACTTACGTGGGGCTAGGTAATAGTTTAGCAAAATTGGGTCAACTAGATGAGGCGATCGCGTCTTACCGTCGTGCCAGTGAACTTGAGCCAGGGGCGGATTGGATTCAGTATAGACTGGGGGATGTGCTGCAACAACGAACTCAGTTGGATTTGGAGGGGGCGATCGCTTCTTATCGTCGAGCTATTGAGTTAAATCCAGATAATGTGCAGGCTTATAGCAAGCTCTTAGAGATTCAATCTGATTCTAAAGAAGAAATAACAGACAAGGTTGAAGATAGTTTGGAGTTAGAGAAAACTCCGATAGGACAAAAGACTATAGAAGAAGCGATCGCCGATTGGCGACGTAAGGGTGAGTTAAATTCACAAGCAGATAATAATAGCCTATTAAATAGCTTAGAACCCATATCGAGTTTCCAGATTTCACCTGAACAGTTAGCTATTCGTTCAGGTGAAATTCTGGAAAAAGGTTCTAGGAAACAGTTAGTTAGTCCAACCGGAAATCAAGACTTAGTGTCTTATGGCCCCTATATTAATGTTCCTGATGGATTGTATAAAATTCGAGTTAACTTTGAGTTTTTAGAAGTCGATTCCGACTCAGACCCTGTATTGGAAAAGTATACTCAGACTGGTTATAAACTAGATATAGCAACTGAATTTAGTTACATTTGGCAGCAGATAAATGTCCATACTAGACAAGACAAACTAGAGTTTTTCCTAGAGTTAGTGGATGCTAATAACCTAGAAATTCGGTTTTGGGCAACAGGGAGAGCTTTTGCCATAAATTCGATAGAATTGAACTTGCTTTATCCTCCTAGGGCTCAAGACTTAGCTGCTGATTACTTTTTTGAGTTAGGAAAGCATCTACAATTCAAAGGAAAACAAGAACATGGAGGTAGATTACACCGCCGAGTAGCGGAGGTGAATCCAGAAGTTTATCTCGACAAAGCAATTGCTCATTGGAAGCAAGCTAG
>NZ_JAUBTX010000116.1:0-1104 GCF_036705185.1 Microcoleus sp. B4-D4
AGTTTGAGGAGTGCATTGCTTAGTAATTGTAGATTTTCTAGAAGATCGTCTACAATTAGAATATTACCTTTATTTTCATAGTTAAAATCAAGATTCATGTATTTATCAACTTTAATTAATTGTAAGTGCTTGCTCAAGCATTACTCAAGATTGCTTTAGTAATTGGAATTTCAACGATAAATTCTACTCCTTTGCCGAACTTAGAGTTACAATATAAATTCCCACCATGTTGAAATGCCACAATTTGATGACTGATAAATAGTCCTAGTCCCGTACCTTTTCCCACTGGTTTGGTAGTAAAAAAGGGGTCGAATAATTGTGATTGTAATTCCTCAGAAACTCCTAAACCATTATCTATAAATCTGATTGATATTTGATTTTTGTTAGAAACTTGAGTTTCAATTTTTATTTTTCCTTGAGCGTCGATACATTGGGTGTGAATAGAATCAATAGCATTGTTTAGAATATGCATAAAAACTTGATTTAGTTGACCAGCATAACACTGAATTTTGGGCATTTGAGCATAATCTTTAATTACGATAATTTCTGGATGTTCTGCTGTGGCTTTGAGCCGACTTTGGAGAATCATCAGCGTACTGTCGATACCTTGATGGATATCCACTCGTTTAAATTCAGCCTCATCGTGACGGGAGAAATTCCGCAAGGAAAGAACTATTCCCTGAATGCGATCGGTTCCTATCTGCATAGAATTCAGAAGTTTGAGGAGGTCTTCTTGCATAAAATCTAGGTTAATAGCCTCAATTTCTGCTTTAAGTTCTGTTGGGGGATTGGGAAAGTGTTGTTGATAAAGGTTTACCAAATACAGTAAATCTTGGAAATATTCAGTAGCAGGTCTCAGATTGGCGTGAATAAAATTCACCGGATTGTTAATTTCATGGGCTACCCCTGCAACCAGATTCCCAATAGAAGACATTTTCTCACTCTGGATGAGTTGGGCTTGGGTGCGTTTTAGTTCGCGCAGAGCAAA
This sequence comes from Microcoleus sp. B4-D4, assembly GCF_036705185.1. Lineage (NCBI taxonomy): Bacteria > Bacillati > Cyanobacteriota > Cyanophyceae > Oscillatoriales > Microcoleaceae > Microcoleus > Microcoleus sp. B4-D4. The sequence continues at coordinate 989 of NZ_JAUBTX010000116.1, forward strand.
TTTTAAATTTTCAGCTTGTTCTTGTAATTCAAATTCGGCTTGTTTGCGGGCGGTAATATCACGGATAGTAACGGAAAAACCATCTCCTAGCTTGACTGCTACGAAGTGAAACCAGC
>NZ_JAUBTX010000117.1:0-1098 GCF_036705185.1 Microcoleus sp. B4-D4
ATATAGCAACGGTATCAAGTATTTCCAAAAGTATATAATAGAGTCAGGAACACAGGTGTAAAAAATCATGAATCAGCCCCAGTCGCAATAAAAGTCCTCAACATAGATCATTTAGGAATAATAGCCGAAATTATCGATGAAATGGAACTGGTAGAATTAGTGAATAAACAAATCGGTATCAAAGAAAAAGAACTCCTAACTCCCGGACAAGTAATGAAAGCAATGATTTTGAATGGATTAGGATTTTTGAGCGCCCCTTTATACTTATTTGAACAATTTTTTGTCGGCAAAGCAACATCACATCTGATTGGAGAAGGACTATTACCATCACATTTAAATGATGACCGATTAGCCAGAGCCTTAGACAAATATTATGCAGCAGGCACAACACAACTATTTACAACAATCGCTATAAAAGCTGCCGAAAAATTTCAAGTAAAAATGAATAGCATTCATTTGGATGGAACTTCAATGTATGTACATGGGGAGTAGGCAAAGCCGTCAGAAAGAGGAGTCAATTCAGTCAAGATTGAGGAAAAAGTGAAAATTCAAGAATCTGAGCATGAATCAGAGATGAAAACCATAGAACTCAAACATGGATATTCGAGGGAGCATCGACCAGACCTCAAGCAATTTATTGTTGACATGATTTGTACAGGAGATGGAGATGTACCATTATATTTAAAAATAGACTCAGGAAATATCGATGACAAAAGTGTATTTGTAGAGCGATTAAAAGAATTCAAAAAGTCCTGGAATTTTGAAGGAGTAAATGTAGCAGATAGTGCCTTGTATACCAAAGATAATATCATCGCTATGAGAGAAATGAAATGGAAAACTAGAGTTCCTTTAACTATAAAAATGGCTCAAGATAAAATATTAAATATCGAAGCTCACCAATGGACAGACAGTAAAATATCAGGATATAAAATGGTCGAAAAAGAAAGTGATTATGGAGAAGTCAAGCAAAGATGGTTGATCGTAGAAAGTGAAGCGAGAAAAAAATCAAGTATTGAACAAATAAATAAGCAAGTAGAAAAACAAAAAGAAAAAGCATCAACCTCTATACGCAAGCTATCCCAGCCAAATTTTGCTTGT
>NZ_JAUBTX010000077.1:0-17433 GCF_036705185.1 Microcoleus sp. B4-D4
TACGTCTAAAGAGGGCTAAAGCCCAATTACGTACCTATTTCTAGGATGACAATTAATCCACCCTGCTTCTTAAGGGGCGTTAGGGGGTATCGAGAGGCTCGTGTTAAGGGACAAAAGACTGGTTTTGCTCGTTACCAGGTTCTGCCTAGTAATGCAGAGGCGGAGGCTCTATGTTCTAAAGCCGATCGAGCCTCAGCAATTTGTTCGTTACCAGAAAGAGAGTTATACTACCTTGACAAAGGGGGACAATCGTGAGAGTTTAAGTCCGTCATAAATTCTACTAATTGTACTGTTGAAAGTAGAGCAAGAGTCAATTTACCACATTCTGCGATCGGACTATGAAGTCTGACCCAAAAAAACCATTTCATCCTATTTTTATAGGATTACTTTCAAAAGGCCCCGAAGGGTAGGGGATCGGACTTTATTTATTTTTTTCAAAAAAATGCTGAGTTCTCAAGCCGATTCACTATTAGCATTTCTTCAAATACCGAACCCAAAGCTGCTGAATAAGCGCGACTATCCAGAAACCTCGGTTGCTGCTGCATTTTTTGCTTAATTTGCGAGCGCTTTTGCTTTCGCAATTGGGCATTAATTCCGAGTGCTACACTCAAGTTAATATAAGACTCTTCGCTGTTAGCAATTAAATCAAACAACTGGATGTCTCGCAGGATTGCAGCCCCTTGTCGGGAACGCAAATTATTGCCCTCTCTCACCACAGTCGGCAATCCAACTTCTAACGGATCGACTGTCGAATTTGCACCCGCATAGGGATAGGAGTCGAGATAGACATCAGCCAGTTGTAACACTGCTTTCACATCTTCGCGATTCGCAAGGGTATTTAATAAAATTAAACGAGTGCGATCGATACTGTATTTATCAAAAATAGCAGACATTTTATTGAGAAACGGCTGTTTGACGTAATCACCAGACCAGGTATTGCCGAAGGGATATAAAACCAGGACTGAATTAGGCACGGCTGCGATAATCTTTGCCCAAGTTTCCCTGAGTTCGGGAATAATTTTGAATGTATTAGCGCCGGAGATAAATACAACTGCTGTCTCGGAAATTCCCAAGCTTTTTCTTTCAAATTTAATACTTGCTTCTACTTTTTGGATGCTATAATTGAAGCAAAATCCCGTCCCGTCAAGCATTACTAACTGTTCGCTATATTGTGCTTGCGCTGCTTGCAAAGGTTCCGTCAAAGTGCCGGAAATGTAGTAATCGATGTTGCGGATGCCTGTAGTTACAGGAGATGCAAAATACGTGGTCTGCAACCGCGCTAGGCGGTGCAAAGCTAGTAAAATGATGTTTTGAGCGGCATTGGTGACGATCGACCCTACAAACAAAATATCCAGGTCATCGGCCCGAATCATCTCGACTTGACTGTGCAATTCCTGCGGCAACTTCACCAGTTTGTCCGCCCGACTTTGACAGTATATATCCAAAGGGCGATCGCTCGTGTTGAGGACATATAAAATAATCTCAAATTTCTCTCTGTCTAAATGCTCAAAAGCCGGGATAGTCGTAAAAGTTTCTGAAATGGGCGCGAAACTTGCTTTGAGAATGCCGATGCGAATTTTACCTCTATTCGCGGGGCGTTTTCCAAAGCTAAAGTCAATCTGATGTCCCCTCGCTTTTAGGATTGATTCTAGAATATCCGCTCGCTTGGTATAGACATTTTTCAAATTATTTGTGCTAAAATAGAGCGGAACAAAGTTAACGGTGTCTGCAAAGATTAAAGCAACATTTTGCCAAATTTCGGAGTCTGGATTGCTGAAAACGCGAGTGTGAACTAAATCTACTAATTGCTGCATATAGCTGCAATAGTGCTCGACTTCTCCAACTTCTTGAAAATAACTGGGGAAGTAAAGCATAAACTCCAGCAAGTCATTAAAAAACCACTGAGGAACAGCAGTTCTCCCATACTGTAACGGCAACTGATCTGCCCGCCTGTACAGCATCGCTGCTAGCAAATATTGGATAGCTTCGGCAGATTCAAATCCTTTAGCCACGTATTGAGATAACTCTTCTATTTCCCGCTGTTCGCCATCAGTCATGGGTTCATCTCTCATGCCGCTGGCTAATAGCATTTTCTGCGCTTTTCCCGCACGGCCAGAATAGCTGCTTTGCAGTTTATCGGGTGGTGCGGATAGCCAAAAATTGGCTAATTTATGGCGGGCTTGACGCAAATCTGTTAAGGCGGATTCATCGGATGTGCTATGATAGCGATCGATACAACCGGACAGCCAAATCAGAAATTGAGGCGACTCTGGGTTGAGCTGAACTTTGATAGTTTCCTGATGCAGTCGGAGGGATAAACGCTCTAGATTTCCGCCATTTCGCGGCAAGGATAAGCTGGAAAATGGACTGGGCAAGTCTGCTGCTAAATCTAGCTGATTTAGCATTTCAAAACATCCGCCCGATGTCAGATTGAGAACCTGAATTAGGGGATGGCTGAGGTGCAAGCTCCTCAGCAGTTGAGGGTTGTAAACTGACATCAAAATATTTTTAATATCTTGTTCTTCTTTGTCTGAGGATTTCAGAGGGAGATTGAGCTTGGTTTTTAATAATTCTAACACTTTGCCGGGAGATTCTAGCAAAGCATTTAAATTTACGAGCAGACATCGATTGTCATGGCTTTTATAAAATTCTAAAATGTGGCGATTATAAAATTTCCATATCTTTAAGCAAGATTCTGGGTTTTGTGAGAAAAATGGGATATTCAACCGCAAGATAGAATCTGTGACATCCCAAGGATAGCGGTAGACAAATAGATAGTAAGCATTGGGAATTATTTCATTCCAGAAATCTAACATTAAACTGGTGCGCGGATCTTTCCAACCCCAAAGTTCTGAGTGGTTGGAGCGAGATTTGACTAATTCTTTCCCATGCTCTATATAATAGGTGTTAAGTTTTTGCGAGTCTAGCTGTTCGCTATCTGTCCAACCCCAATCGGGAAAACCTGTTTCGTCTGACTGAGAGCAAGTTTGCAAAACAGTTCGTTGAAATTCTACAAAATCAATGTCTTCAAAGTAACCTTTAGGATTCCAATAGTTTCCTTTCAGGAGATTATCTCCTAAATCAAGACCTATTTTCTGTAGGAATGCCGCAGTGAGAGAAGTTCCTGAGCGGTGCATTCCTGTAATAATTAGCACTGGAGAATTGGTTCCGCTATTTAACATTTATTACCTCATTTAGAATTAAATAGGACTGACGCATGGGAACCCAGAAACCGGTTTTTTTTGCATCATACTGCGTTACAGCCCGCAGAAACGGGCAAAAAACCCGGTTTCTTGGAATTTTGATGCGTAGTACGATCGGTTTCAAATACGCGATATTTTGAGCTTAGAAATATAGCATCTTTGGTCGCAAATACAACAAATCTTGCCTAAAAAAAGTTTTTTGGAAAATTTGCATAATTTTTGGTTGAAAGCACTGATAGATAAGTAGGGCGTAGAAGCTAAGTAAAATTAGCCCTCGCCTGTTTACACTAAGCAGGAAAAAACATGGCAATATTTCTCGGTACATCCTCAGATGACAGTCTCAAGGGCGAGACTGGCAATGACAGCATCTCAGGTCTCGACGGCAACGACACCCTTCAGGGTTCTGGTTCTAATAACACCTTAGATGGGGGTGCGGGCAACGATCGACTTTTTCCAGGCGTGGGGGAAAACAACGCCCTCTTTGGTGGCGACGGGAATGACTATCTTGATGGCGGTTTTTTTAATTCCCCAAATATCACCTTAGATGGCGGTGCTGGCGATGATACGCTCAGTGCCTTTTATGCGAATTCTGGCAACGTGCTGCGAGGGGGAACTGGGAACGATCGCTATCTACTTCCCCAGGGGAGGCCAAGTCAGGTTCAGGATACTGGTGGGAGAGATAGTATGTTCGTTGCAAGCAGCCTCTCTCGCTATGCCAATGTCCCTACTCTGTCGCCGGGACAGGCGGGATTGGCGCGACAAGGTACTAGCCTGCTGATTGATGTCAACAGAGACGGTATCATCAGAGCGGCTGATGACGTGGTGATTTTAGACTTTTTCGGTGCATCGCCGACACTCGAAGGTGCAGGCTTCATCGAAATCATAGATGGTGTCTCCAGTACAGCAATCCTCGCTGCTAATCTCACTGAGGATACGACACCAGCAGGATTCAATTCAATCATAGGAACTCCGGGCAACGATAACCTCATAGGTACTCCCGGCAATGACAACATCTTAGGCCTCGACGGCAATGACACCATAAGTGGCTTAGATGGCAACGATGCTCTGACTGGCGGTGCAGGAAACGACAACCTCAGTGGGGGTGCGGGTAATAACAGCCTTTTTGGTGGCAGTGGCGATAACACTCTAGATGGGGGTATCGGCAACGACTTTCTGGATGGAGGTTTCGGTAAGAACAGTCTGACTGGTGGCGATGGAGATGACACGCTGCAAGGTTTCGGTTCCTCTTCAACTTTGGATGGCGGTGCGGGCAATGACAACCTCTCCGGTGGCAGCAATAGCACCTTGGATGGCGGTGCGGGCAATGACAACCTCTCCGGTGGCAACAATAGCACCTTGAATGGCGGTGCGGGCAACGACAGCCTCTCCAGCTATGGCAGCAACACCCTTCTCTTAGGGGGAGATGGCAACGACTATCTTCAAGCCGGCGACAATAGCACCTTAGATGGGGGTGCTGGCGATGATACGCTTGCCTCTGGATTTGGCAATGTGTTGCGAGGGGGTGCAGGTAACGATCGCTATCGGATCGGGTCTGACCGGACTCAATTTCAAATTCAGGATACTGGTGGCATCGATCGCTTAGAATTTATTGATTTTGGCAGTCTTGGTACCATCCCTACGCTGTCTCTGTCCTTATCATCTGGAAATACAGGTTTGGCCCGCCAAGGCACGAGTTTACTGATTGACATCAATAAAGACGGCATCGTCAGGGCTACGGATGACATTGTAATTTCCGACTTCTTCGGTGCATCGGCGACTGTCGAAGGTGCTGGCTTCATCGAAACTGTGGGCAACCTATCTGGTACGGAGATTCTCACAGCTAATTTACCAGACTCACCCACAGCGCCAACACCCACAGCGCCCACACCCACAGCGCCAACACCCACAACGCCCACACCAGCGACAACCCCAACTCCAGGGACAACGCCAACTCCAGCGACAACGCCAACTCCAGGGACAACGCCAACTCCAGGGACAACGCCAACTCCAGGGACAACGCCTATTCCTATTCCTATAAGACCAACACCGGCAGCCACACCAACACCGGGCACACCCACACCAACACCGGGCACACCCACACCAACACCTCCACCTTTCACGCCCGCGATCGCACAGTCGATCGCACAGCCGATCGCGCCCACATTCACCAACAGGCCCGCACCAAGCGAATTGCCACAGGTTTTGGGCACCAGCGGCAACGACGCGATCGCTGGCAGCGAAGCCAACAATATCTTGTATGGCAACGCTGGAAACGACACCGTGGGAGGCAATGGCGGCGACGACATCGTATTTGGCGGCAAAGGCGATGACGGCTTATTCGGCGATGTCGGCAACGACCTCTTGTTTGGCAACCTCGGCAACGACACCCTTGTCGGCGGCGACGGTGCAGATACCGCATTGGGCGGCAAATCTGACGATTTGATATTTGGCGGCGCTGGTAACGATGTCCTCGGCGGCGAACTCGGCAACAATACTTTACTCGGCGGCGAGGGTAGCGATACTCTGTACGGCGGTGAAAATAATGATGTCTTGTTTGGCGGTACTGGTAACGATTTCCTCTACAGCACAAAAGGTAACGATATCTTGGTTGGTGTTGACTATACCGGTGCTAATCCCGGGCGCGGCGAAGTTGATACGCTGATTGGTGCAGATGGTAGCGATACTTTCTTGCTGGGAAATGCCACAGAGTTCTACTACAACGACGGCATCGATAGCAGCACTGGCGCTGGCGACTACGCTTTGATTGTCGGCTACAACCCCAGTAACGATATCATCCAACTTCAAGGCGCTCCGAGCACCTACAGGATCGGCGCTGCTCCGGCTGGATTGCCCGAGGGTGCTGCTATTTTCAAGAAGACTGGGGCTGCTGACGAGTTGATCGCGATCGTCCAACCTGTTTCTGGCTTTGGCCTTGACAGCAACTCTTTGCGCTTTGTTTAACGGTTGAGGGCGATCGATCGCTCCTCCAGTTTTTCCAATAGCCCCGGCGGTTGAAACCGCGGCTATACAAACGATGTCCGCCTGCGCGGACTGAAGAGTAGAAGTATTAGTCCTGCCTTTCGTGCAGGACTTTTTTTTGTTTGGAGGGGCGATCGGGCACCGAAACTTAATTCTCAAAATAGTTGACTCAGAATGGCAAAATTGTTGTATAATGTTTGTCTAGTCATTTTTGACCGCAATAACTAAAAAGTAAAAGCAGGTAAAATAGACTAAACGCGGGCGTAATTCAGTGGTAGAATGTCAGCTTCCCATGCTGGACGTCGTGGGTTCGAGCCCCACCGCCCGCTTTAACTGAATTTTCATAGTTCTATGAAAATTAATTAGTGCTATCAATTCGATCTATGGCTAAATTCTTAACCGCTGCATTATATAAGTTCGTTGAACTATCGGATTTTGCCGACCTCAAAGCACCGCTACTCGATTGTTGCAACCACCACAACGTCAAAGGCACTATCTTGTTGGCAGCAGAAGGCATCAACGGGACGATCGCCGGTTCGTCAGAAGGCGTGCGCGCAGTCCTCGCATTCTTGCGCTGTGACGCGCGTTTTGCTGATTTGGTTCACAAAGAATCTTTTTCCGAAAAAGCACCGTTTTACCGCCTAAAAATCCGCTTAAAACGCGAAATCGTCACGATGGGAATACCTGATATTAATCCATCTCTCATGGCTGGCAAATATGTCAAACCCGATGAGTGGAATCAGCTACTTGACGATCCTGATGTGGTGGTAGTTGATGTACGCAACGACTTCGAGGTATCTATGGGTACTTTTGCAGGCGCTATTAATCCCAAAACAAAAAGCTTTTCTGAGTTGCCAGAATGGGCGCTCAAAGAAGCTGCTTTACGCGAAAAACCGAAGGTAGCAATGTTTTGCACTGGCGGTATTCGCTGCGAAAAATCTACTGCTTTTTTGCGTTCTCAAGGTTTTGAAGAAGTCTATCACCTCGAAGGCGGAATTTTAAAATATTTGGAAACGGTGCCTGCAGCAGAAAGTCGTTGGGAAGGTGAATGTTTTGTCTTTGATGAACGGGTTTCTGTTGTTCATGAGTTAAAGCCTGGTAACTACGAACTTTGTCGCGGTTGTCGTCACCCGATTAGTCAGGAAGATAAAGCTTCTGAATTATTTGTAGTTGGTGTAAGTTGTCCTCATTGTCATGACTCGAAAACTGAAACCAAAAAACAAGCCTTATTTGAGCGGCAGCGTCAGATTGAGCTTGCTAAAGGCCGCAACCAAACACATATTGGCGCGCGCTATGATGTTAAGGAAAAAGTTGATAATGGGATATAGATTTTCTAGCGAAAGATGAGGTAATATCCGGGATAGGGCATGGGGCATGGGGCATAGGGCATAGGGCATACCTCACCACGCGATTGAACCGCTATAGATTAATTAGTATTAACACTAAGCTGAAAGAAACCGGGTTTCTCTGAAAACTCTGGTTGGGCGGTAAAATATAGCAAGAAACCCGATTTCTGACTCGTATATTAATACTAAGAAATGAAAACTTAATAACTTAAGGAGGGCGGGCACGGGGGCACCGCCCCTACTGACTACTGACGGCAGGAGGGCGGGCACGCACCATCCACCGCCCCTACTAACTAACTAATAACAAATAACAAATAACTAATAACAAATAACAAATAACTAATAACAACTAACAACTAACTACTAACTAATGACTACTGACTACCCAATTTTGTATTCTTTCCGCCGCTGTCCCTATGCTATGCGCGCGCGCTTGGCGCTGATGGTTAGCAATCGGGTGTGCGAGTTGCGGGAAGTTGTTTTGCGAGACAAGCCACAAGAAATGTTAGATGTATCGCCCAAGGGTACTGTACCGATATTGATTGATGTTGACGGGCGGGTACTGGATGAAAGTATTGATATCATGTTGTGGGCATTAGAACAACACGATCCTGAAAAATGGTTAATTCCAGAACAAGGTACTGTTGCAAAAATGCTAGCATTAATTGCTGAATTTGATAGTGGTTTTAAATATCATCTCGACCGCTATAAATACCCGGAACGTTATGCCGATGTTGAGGCTACAGTACATCGAGATGAAGCTGCTGTATATCTGGAAAAACTCAATGCAAAGTTAAACGCAACTAAATATTTGTATGGTAATAATGTAGCATTGGCCGATCGCGCGATCGCACCTTTTGTTCGTCAATTCGCTCATACCGATAAAAATTGGTTCAACGAACAGCCTTGGTATCAGCTAGAAGCTTGGTTAGCCGCCTTTACAGACTCGGAAATCTACGCTAGTATTATGCACAAATACCCGAAATGGGAATCTGGCAATGCCGGGGTTGTTTTTGGGCGATCGTAATTACCTATCAACCGTTTGTAGTGAGGACTTCAGTCCACATCCAAGAGAGGACTAAAGTCCTGACTGCGAACCTAAACTAATGTTATTTTTGTCGCTCAGGCGTTAGTGTATTCTAGTGAGTATTGTCAGGCTGAAATTATGATTGATGTTGGTTCGTTAGTTCGATCGCCCAAAAACGATTTGGGAATCGGAAAAGTTGTCGAGGTATCGTCTACCGATGCCGTAATTGAATATTTTTGCTCAGTAAAAAACCGCTTTCGCAAAACTATAGCGTTGGGTTTGCTACAAGAAGCTAGACTTCAGCGACAAACCCGCTGCTACCTCTGGAGTAACACTCAGGAAAGGTGGATAATCGGGCGAATTTATGATTGGGATGAAGATAAATTAGAATACGAAATTGACCTCCCCGACAGCCAAAGTTTGCAAGCTGTCGAAACCGAACTTTACGTCCGCTGCAATATCCCGATCGCCGATCCGATCGATATTTTAGCAGTCAAAGGCCAAGAAACACCGTATTTTCACGATCGCCGATTGGCATTTGTGCAATCTGCGATCGAACAGCGCGCCGTCAGCCGCGGCATGACCGGATTAATTTCTGCTAACATAGAGCTCTACCCGCACCAAGTTGAAGTCGTCCGGCGCGTCCTAGAAGACCCGATCGTGCGCTATTTGTTAGCAGACGAAACAGGACTAGGGAAAACCGTAGAAGCCGGGACAATTCTCCGCCAATTCCTACTCGACGATCCCGACGGACGCGCTGTAGTGCTCGTTCCCAAATATTTGCTCGAACAGTGGCGACAAGAGTTAGAAAATAAATTCTATTTGTCTCATTTTGCTGACCGAGTGCAGCTTGTTGCTATTAGCGAAATCAATCAAATTAGCCGCAACGCCAACCTGGATTTTCTGATTGTGGATGAAGCGCAGGAACTGGCCGCAATGGCTAATTCGGGCGATCGCAATCAGCAACAATCCTTTGAACTATGTCAGCAACTCGCTCAAAAAAGCCATAACTTATTGTTATTATCTGCAACGCCAGTTATCGGTCACGAGCAAGATTTTCTGACCATGCTGCACTTGCTAGACTCGACTACTTACCGTCTAGATGACCTAGAAAATTTCAAAGAAAGAGTGCAGAACCGTCAGGAAATCGGTCGCGCCTTGCTAGATTTCCGAGAAACAGCCAAGCCTGATGTTTTGCAAACAAAAATCGCTCAACTCCGAACTCTGTTTGCGAAAGATGATTATTTGCTCGGATTGATCGACGAGTTAGAAACTTGTTTGAAAACCGCAGAAACCGCCGAACAATCTCGCCTTGTCCAAACTATTCGCACTCACGTTAGCAATACCTACCGCCTCCACCGTCGCATTCTCCGCAACCGCCGAGATGCGGTGGAAGATGTGATTTTCGATCGCGATTGTGTCCCCAAAACCGAGTACGATCTCAATGACGAACAGTGGTCGGAAATTCAAAGCGTATTCGATAAATGGCGCGCTGCTGCTCCCAAATCCAGCGAATATCAGAGAATTTTTCTGCTGTTTTTCCGCGCTTCGGGTACTTGGTTGAATGTTTTGGAACGGGTTGTCAAAGCTCGCTTGCAGAAAAAATCGACTCCTGAACTCGATCGCGAATTCGGACAAAGCGACACCGCAATTTTGACCAAAACAGCGCTGTTTCCCGAAGAAAAGGAAATGCTGGAAACCTTGCTCAATAGCCTGCAAAAGCCCCAGGAAGGACTCGACAGACTCTCGTTGTTACGAATTGCTATTTTACGATTTTTGGCAGTTGCTTTGAAGGTTCCGCGCGAGTATCACAGCAATTCTCGCGATTTGCTATCGAGAATTCAACAGCAAATTAAACGGCCGATTCCGGGCGAACGTTTCCCGAAGATTGTAATTTTTACCAGTTTTACGGCAACTTGTCAAGAGATTGCGGAAAACTTAGCTAAAATATTTGGTAAAAAGGCGATCGCCAGCCACGACACCGGCAAGTCTGCGGATGATGTTGAGGCTAGTCTGCATCGGTTTAAGACTGAGCCGCATTGTTTTATCTTAGTGTGCGATCGATCGGCAGAAACAGGCGTAAACCTGCAAATAACAGATTGGTTAATTCACTTCGATTTGCCGTGGTTTCCCAACCAGTTAGAACAAAGACTCGGCAGAGTCGATCGCATTGGTAGCAAAATGGGAGTACAATTTTGTTTGTTTGCAGGCCCGGATCTGCCCGAAAGTCCCCACGAAGCTTGGTTTCAAGTTTTAAAAAACGGCTTCGATATCTTCAACAAATCGATCGCCAGCCTTCAATTTTATGCTGAGGATAAACTTCTCAAACTAGAAGAAAAGTTGTTTGCTGAGGGAGCAAAGGGCTTGTCAGGCGAAATTGAATCAATCAAAAATGAAATCGTCCAAGAGAAAACAAAAATCGACGAACAATACGTTCTCGATGAAATTGACACTCTAGAAGACAGCGCATCTCAGTATTTTGAATCTCTCGAAAACTGCGACGATCGCCATAAAGAAATGCAGCGGGCGACGGAAGGTTGGCTTTGTCAAGCTCTCCACTTCAAACAAATCGAACATCCGACGGTATCAGGGTTGATGCGCTATCAACCTACTCAAAAAACATTAATTCCCTCAAACGATTTGAGAACTCGATTGATTCCTTATTGTCAGCAGTACGGTAGTTACAATCGCCGCATTGCTCATCAAAATACCGATGTCGTTCTTTACCGCATTGGAGAAGGATTGATCGATGCACTTGGCTCTTACATTCGCTGGGACGATCGGGGTCAAGCTTTCGCGATGTGGCGCCACGATCAAAGTTGGGATGCTGCGGAAGGGATGGAGTGGTTCGGCTTCCAATTTAATTATTCTATCCAGACTGATGTGGAACCTGCCGCTCTAGTTTTGCAAGCACAAAACATCGAAAACTACAACTTGAAAGCTTTGCAACGTCGGGCTGATGCTCTGTTTATCCCAACTTTTGAAACTGTGTTTGTAGACGCTCGCAGCGAGCAGATGTCTCTGGTGGAAGATGCGGAAGTTCTGCAGATTTTGCAGCGGGGTTATAAAGGCAAAGGCGGCCCGAATCGGGATTATAATTTGTCTAAAAATCGTACTTCAATGATTGACAATTTTGTCGATCCGTTGGAATGGGATGATTTTTGCCAAAAGGGTCGGGTGGTATCGGAGGAATTGCTGCGCGGGCGTGAGGCTTTTGTGGAAATGTGCAATAATTCTGCTGTCAGTGCTGCAATCCAACTCAAAAACCGGGTGAATCAATTGCAATTGCGCTTGAATCGACTTTCTAAATCGGAACAACTTTTAGAATCGGTTTTGGGTGATGAAATCAGTACCGAAAGTGCGTTGAGTGAAGCGGTTTTAGCGGGAATTCGCCGCCCGCAGATGACTCTTGAGTCGGTGGGATTTATTGTGATTTCTGGGCGCGCACCTGTTAAGGAGAAGGAAGAAGGATAGCTGGTTTGAGTGGAGTTTCTCGTTACCAGGCTCTGCCTGGTAATGCAGATCCGGAGGCTCTGCCTCCTTCTATCTCGCAACTTACAGGATAGAGGACTGTAGGAGGTGCTTAAGTTATCGCTCTTTACTTAATCAAATTGTTTCTTGAAAACAGCTTTAGGGTGGAAAGTAGCGATAAATATCTTTCCGGTGAAGAACTCTTGCAAAAGTAACTGTTTCGCCATCAAAATAAAAACCTATTCGATAGTCGCCAACCCGAAACCGATACGCATTATCATCGCCTTTCAATTTTTTTAAGTTAACTATTGTCTGTAAATCATTAACATTGGCAATTTCCACAAAAGCAAATTCCTTAATTTGCACAAAAGCAGGCGTACTTTTAAGAGCTTTTAAATCCTTCAAAAAACTGGGCAGATATTCTACTTTCATTCTGTTTCCAGTTCTGCAAGTGCTTGCCCTAAATTTAACGCCTTTTCATTTTTTACTTCGCGCATAGCTAACAGAAGTCCTCTATCTTCGATAGCTTCTAATAAATACTTATAGTCGGTATAATCTAGAATGACTTGACTAATGTTGCCTTCGGCATCTAATATCAATTTTTGGGCAAGTGGATAATCTTCTATCTTCATATACTTTTATATACTTTTATGTTGAGATGAGTTGATAGGAAATGATGGTTCTATTTTAACTGGGATTTTTTTTATAAGGTTTGATGATGGTCGATTCCCTACGGGATAGCTATGCTTCACGGGATTTTTTTGAAGCCATCGCACAGGCGGGATGCCCGTGCCACGAGGGATGCGGATGGATGAAAGGGTTCTCGCACTTAGGGACTAAACATCCTCAAAAATCGCTCCCCCCTGCTGTAAATTCAGCTTCACATCCTCCGCAAGTCCTGAGTTATTCCCAAACCTTGCTGACTCGACATTCGTACCGCTGAAATTAGTATTTGTTAAGTTCACTTCGAGCAAATTGGCGCGGCTCAAATCGGCACCGCTGAGGTTTGCTAAAGCCAGACTGGCGCGGTGCAAATCTGCGCCGCTCAAGTCGGCATTTCCTAAGAAAGCACCGCTCAAATCTGCACCGCCGAATTTGGCATTTTGCAGGTTGGCGTCGCTGAAATCGGCATCGTTTAAGTTTGCACCTCGGAAGTTTGTTCCCTGAAGCTTTGCACTGCTAAAATCCACTGTACTCAAAGTAGTTCCGCGCAAGTTCCCCCCCGCAAAATCCCGCGCTGGATTGAGATTGGCGATTTTTGCCAACTCTGCAAAGTTGTCGGTTTCAGCAGAGATAATGCGATCGACCATTTCTTGCAATTTAGCTTCAGCTTCCGGGAAAATTTCGACCTCGGGCTGTTCCACCGCAGGCAAATTGTAGGACAATAGCGCCCAACTCAGAGCCGGCTGGAGTTTATTTGCTTGCAAATATACAGTCAAGATTCTTTCTAAAACCGAATGTTGATTTGGCGTAATATCGTGCGGCCACAAACCCTCCGCATCTGTGATATAAATATCTTCTTTTGCAACTTCAAAAAATGCTGCGATCCGCAGCGATTTGGCAGCAAATTCTCCTATTTTAGCACGTTTTAGTAAACCTTTTAATACTGGATTGCCGCGCTCTAATCCAAAAATCCAAGCAGGCGCTGTATCGTCCCCTATGGTGGAAACGCGACACACAGTGCAATCAGTTTCTTGGATTTTTTCCGCAGTTTCGATGTCTCGAACTACCTGCAGATTTTCGGAAAATAAAACTTCTGTACTGATTAGAATTGGCTGAATTTCTTCTATTGGCGACAGCTTGAAATCACCGACTAACTGACGCGATGCTACGGGAATTTCGCAGTTTTCCAGATTTAGCTTGAGCGTCCCGCCTTGCAAGCCAAATTTGACGCGACCGCCTAGCAGGGGTTCCCAATGTTCGTTAAAATTGAGGCTCAAGTGAATGTCTAGCTGCTCGGTTTGGGTTGCAACGGAGTGCACTGGAATTGCTTCTAATTGCATCCACAAACAATCTGGGTATTTGTTGTGAGACTCTAGCGATCGCATATCGGGAGAAGTGCTGGCTCTGCCAGACTGTGATGATGGAGATTTTGACGAGTGTTCGATTTATAATTTATCACATTACAGCATTTTTAGATCGGTTAAAGCTGTAAATTTTGTTTAAAAATTTCCGCCCTTCATTGACTTTGCTGAATTTGGCTTTTTACCCAATTCCGAAATGCTTTCACTAATTCCAGATAATCCATTGTTTCTGCTAGATCCAAAAATCTGACAATCTCTAATATCGGCAAGCTGGGAAATGCTAAACTGATCTCGCCCTCAACGTATTCTCCATTCTCAAATCTGTTGATTTTGAGTCGCGAACCGTTATAAATCCAAACTTCCGGCACTCCCAAATCCGCATAAACCTGCAAGCTGTTTTCCGAACGGCTGGTAATATCAATTTCCACCACTAAATCCGGTGGCGGATCTCGATCCATGTCGATTCTTTTTTTGCCTTTAATTGCACTCAGATTTTGGATGTAAAAACATTCATCCGGTTCTGCACCGCTAAGTTCAGGACGTTTGAAAGTCGTAGAACCAAGAGGTTCAATTTTTACCTCTAATTCTTCAGCTAAAGTTTCAACAAATCGACCCATTATTGTTTTGAATCGTTCGTGTTCTGGGGATGGTACCATAATTTCAAGATTGCCGCGGTTGTATGTCAGTCGAATTTGCCGATCGCCAATTTCGGCAAGCAAATTTTCGTAGGTTTGCCAACTGATACCCGATAGCTGGACAATTTGTTGGGGCGGGGCGAGAGTTTGAGCGGTCATCAGAAAAATGGGTTTGAAACCCCGTCCTTCTAGGACGGCTTTACATTAATTTAAATCCCCTTGCGGGGGAGAGGGGTATGGTTGCCCCTCTGTGGAGATATGGTTGTCTCCGAGTCCCTTTCGGGTAATGTTAGCTTCGCCAAGGTTTGGCGTGCTTTTTAGACTTGCAGCACTGTTTCAGTGACCTTAAAACTGTTTAACTGCAAATGACAGGGCAAGGGACTAGCTTCGCATCCACAGGGTGTCGTGACTCAAAAAACGTAGTCAGTTAAGACTTAGGCTGGTCAGGACGGCTTTGAGATTTCTCTTTCAAGCCTCACGCCTTTAGGCTGAGGTTCCTGACAGTGCTACTTTGGTGAAGAGTTCGCAGGCGCAAGCTAAGGAAGCAGCCATCGCACTTTTGCATTATATCATCGCAGGAAGCCTAGCCGGAAATACCAAAGACAAATCCAGTGACAATTCGGGAAAACCGGGAATTACCACAAACTCATTCGGTAAAACCACTCGTTTGACTCGATAATCGAAACTACCTGTTTGTTTTTGATAAGGTTCGCTGTAGGTTTCCAGTTGAATATCTACCAAATTAAATATCCAATAATCAGAAATTCCCGATTCAGCGTAGAGAGATAACTTGGTTCTGCGATCGTACTTCAAAGTCGAATCAGAAACCTCAACCACTAACAAAATATCAGCACTTTCTGGGTGAGAAGATAAATAATTATCAGAACAATTTCGAGCAATCACCATATCAGGTTCCGGTTCGCTATCATCAGACAAGATAATCGGTTCTTGGCCGCGCACGCAGGCACTTTTTGCCATCATCAGGCACAACTCTCCCAGCAATAGCGAGTTACAAGCCGAGTGAAACGTAGTTTTTTTAGCTTTTTTAATAATTTCCCCGCGAATCAATTCAAATCGGTTATCAGACTCAAAAAAACCCAGTTCTGCCAAACGGTGATATTCGGCGATGGAGAATCGTTTGGCAGTTACGGCAGTCATAGCTTTGAATTACCCTCTACAATTACCAAAAATCCCATTTTACTCGAAAATTCCGCCCCTGGTTCTCAACTCAACTTTCACGGCTTCCGAAAGCCCCAAACAACCAGCAAACCTAGTATTTTTTACTACCGCATTTTTTAATTCAGCGCGGCTCAAATCAGCACCGTTTAAATCTGCACCGCTCAAATCTACGCCGCTCAAATCAGAATTTTTTAAATTAGCATCAGTTAAATTTGCATTTACTAAAATCGCATTCGGTAAATAAGCGCTGCTCAAATTAGCGCCGACTAAATTTGCACCGCTCAAATTCGCCCTGGGTAGCTTTGTCCGCAAATCTGCACGGCTTAAATTGGCGCTGCTGAGTTCAGCATCCCGCAAATTAGCATTGCACAAATTAGCATCAATTAAAAGTGCAGCGCTCAGCAATGCACCGCTGAGATCCGCTAAGGTTAAATCTGCCCCTTGGAGGTTGGTTTCGCGCAAATCCGCGCCGTTCAAATCAGCGTAGTGGAAGTCAAAACCGCTTAAATCAGCTCCGGCAAAATCCTCGATGGGATTCAAACCAACTGTTTCTGCAAGTTGTATAAAACTCTTATTTTTATCGGTTAAAAACATTGCGCGCACGATCGCCAATTGCTGCTGTCGGTACTCGTCGGCTTTCTCGTAATTTGCTAAATACTTGTAAGCAATCTTCAAATTCTTGAGAGCACTGCGCTCAACGCGATCGTCGCTGTGGGCGCGCGCGATCGACAACTGCTGCTGATAACATTCGATCGCACCAGGTAAATCGCCATTAGCATCACAAGCCAGCGCCCAATTTTCCAAAGCTTCCAACTCAGATCGAAAGTCGTCCGTTTCCCGCGCGATCGCCAAACGCTGTTTCTGGTAATCAATAGCACCCAAAAAATCCTCCAGAGCGCAGCAAGCATTCCCCAAATTTCCCAAAGCATTCGCCTCGCCCCGGCGATCGCCAATTTCCCGCGCTAACACCAAATGCTGCTGGTAACAGTCGATCGCCCGATCGTAATTCAAGAGCGCTTCGTAAGCTACGCCCATATTACCCAACGCCGCACCCGCTCGGCGGCGATCGTCAACTTCCCGATACAGCGCCAGCGCTTCCTGCCAAGAATCCAGCGCCGCCTCAAATTGGCGCGCCTGATACTGCGAAATCCCCTGCTTGATTAGCTCGCTAGCTTGTTCGCTCATATTGTCAAAATTACTTAATAACTCAAATTGATATTAATCTACTTGAAGCGTTCCACAGTTGACAGTTGGCCCGAATTTACTCGTTACCAGGAAGAGCCTGGTAATGCAGATCCAGAGGCTCTGCCTCTCTTTACCCCCAGGGTTTCTGAAAACAGAGGAGTGTTGATTTAATTTATTAAATTTTCGTTCCTTAAACCAATTTTTACCATAACAAAAAAGCTTCGCACTCCCGACTTGGCTCTAGGAGCGGAAAGCGGACTGAACTCCGCACTACAAACGAGTTACGCCCAACCTACCGGACATGATTTTATATCGTTTCCGATCGCATCGGAATTATATAGTGCGAGCGTCCCCGCTCGCGATCGACTTCGCGAGCGGGGACGC
>NZ_JAUBTX010000078.1:0-17149 GCF_036705185.1 Microcoleus sp. B4-D4
CCAATAACCAATAACCAATAACCAATAACCAATAACCAATAACCAATAACCAATAACCAATAACCAATAACCAATAATTAATTTAGGGAAACTTGCCAGCCTTTTTCGCTTTTTTTTAGCTTGAGAGAAGTGCATGATTGCAAAAAGTTAGGGAGTTTTCTGCCAAAATTAAACTCTTTAATTGTTTGGGTAATTTGTTTGCCGTATTGTCTGTGAAATTCGCTGCCTACATTGGAGAGAAATACAGAATTTTGAGGAGAGTTATCGGTTAAATCGCCAACTATTTTGACTATAGCTTTTTCCAAGTCTTCGAGAGAATTAATATTGGTTAAGCTGGTCGGTGCTGCTTGGGTGTGATTCACATTTTCTTTGTTAAGTATGGGCGGTGGGGGGGGCGATTTAACTTCAAAGAGAGTGACATAAGTTTGAGATTTTTCTGAGGGTTTGTGAAGAACAAAATCGGTGGGATATTTGAGAAATATATCTCTGGTTTTAGTTCCTAGGAGATGCTGGGAAACTATTTGACTTAGGACTAAACCGTAATTTTCTGTAAATAAAGCTGAAATTCTGGAAATTTTAATCCACTGGGTTGAGGTGAGTTTTTGCTCTTTTTTGATTAATTCTTTTAGCTGAATAACTAATTGTTCTACGGGTGTTATTTCGGGTAAAGTCACGAGGGAATGGGTTTCCACTTGTCCGGTTTTACTGTTTAAAACTATGATTTGATCTATTTGCTTGCGGACTTGAAAGACGGTTAATCCGTGGGCTTGCAGTGTATTGCTGAGGTGGGTGAGGGCGCGATCGGACGAACAGACAAAAATCTCTTTTGCTGTGGGATAATGTACGAAAATTGATGCGCCTACTGTTGCCATTTTTAAGTCGGCGCTGTCTTTGCCGGGGGGGACGTGAATCAGTTGATAGCCGCGCTGGTGAAATTCGGCATCTTTTTTGCCCATGCTGCGCCAGTTGGCAAAGGCTACTTTGATTTGGATGGGATAGTGGCAAATTCCTTCTAGGAATTTTTCGGTTTCGATGGTGAGTTGCAAGTTTTCGACATCTAGCAGCAAGATGGCTATGCCGACAGGAAGCGAATGTGTTTGATTTGCGGTGGGAGTTGGAGGTTTTGGGGAAAGTGAGTTTTGTGATGGGGCTGTGGCTAGCTGCTGAATTTGGGCAAATATTTTGCTGAATTGAGATGAATTAATGAATTCTGGAATCAGCAGAATTTGGAGATATTTTTTGGCAGTCTGCAGCAGGGATTTGGTATCGCTGGCTACTTGGAAACTTTTGGTCAATTTTTCAATCAAAACTGACTGAAAATCAGGTTTGGCCCAGGGGGTTTTCCTGTATTTTTCAGCTATCCATTCGGGATGTTGTTCCTGAATGGCAATTAGTGTTTGAGCGATATAGCGACTGATGGCGCTGAATGCGACTGATTCTTGAGTGGCTAGGAAGGAAGTTCGATCGGGCATGGCCCTCTACAATGCGGGATGGTGTCTCAATCTATCATAATGTTAGTTTCTTGTCGGCTGCCGGACGATCGCCCGCAAAACCCAACCTGCTGCAATTAACGCCAATCCAGTCAGCCAAATTTCCCTCTCCACCCAGAAAGCCAGAAACAGACACGCAGCCAATCCAACCCAAGCCAGCCACTGCGGGTAAAGTCTTTCTGCGGGGGGAATCTGCAGCGCTGCGAGGTTGGTGATGGCGTAGTAGATCAAAACGCTAAAGGCGCTGAATGACCAAGTGGTTTTGACATCGCCGACTAAAATTAAAAGTGCGATCGTAATTTCGACAAATACCACAGCCACATAGGGCGTTGTGCCCGAGGGATTCAGCCGCGCCAAGACTCTGGGCACATCCAGCCGCCGCCCCATCGCCAGCCAGACGCGCGACAAGCCTAAAATTAGGTTCAGCAATACTCCCAGCATGGCAGTAATTGCCCCGACGGCTAGCAGTTGCGAAACTCCCGGAGTGGGGAAACTGCGGGCGAGGACTTCCAAGGGTGCAGCCGCAGCGCCTGCTTGCAGGGACAATTTATCAGCTCCCCCCGCGCCTGCGACAACTATTGCTACCGCCATGTAAAGCACCATTGTCAGCACCAAAGTAAAAATTATGGCTTTAGGAATGGTTTTACTCGGTTCCCGCACTTCCTCGCTCATTGTGGCGATGCGGCCGTAACCGGTGTAGGCGACAAACATTAGGGCGGTGGCGTGGAGGATGGAGCCGATCGAACTATCATTTTGTACAGTGGCTATTTCCCATCTGATTTCTGGCAAACCTGTAGCGATAAACACAGCCAGAGATAAGAGTGTAACTGAGACTGTGACAGTATTGGCAATATTCGATCGCCTGATTCCCGTCAAGACAATTAAAGTTAGGGCGGCGAGGGCGATTAATGCTGTTAGGATCAGGTAAGTGCGATCAGCTACACCAACTGCATTTAAAAAATACCCTGCAAAACCCAAAGCAGCAGTAGCAGCCGAAGCCGTTTTAGCTAACAAAAACATCCAGCCGGCTGTAAAACCCAGCCAAGGATTGAGATATTTGTAACCATATTCATAAGTACCGCCACTAACAGGGTGATTGGCCGCCAATTGAGCGCTATTCAGGCCATTGCAAACAGCAACCAAAGCAGCGATACCCACAGCCAAAATCACTCCCGGCCCGGCAATTTCCGCCGCAATTCCGATACTCACAAATACTCCCGTACCAAGAATCGAGCCCAGGCCCATGAGAGTTGCGCCAAAAACACCCAATTCTCGCTTTAAAAGTGGGGGAGACATAACTATAGCGGTTTTCTGTTCAGTGCCATACTGATATTAGCAGGACTAAAGCTTTTGTCACGTTGAAACAGGTTTGTAGTTGCGCTTCAGCGCCGGCCGGCGCTGAAGCGCAACTACAAACCTAAAAAAGAACTTTGGTATTAACCGAAACGACCTTGAATGTAATCTCTCGTACTCGAATTGCCTGCAGAAGTAAAAATCTTACTTGTGGGGCCAAATTCCACCAGGCGGCCGATGCGACTTTCATCAGTATTAAAAAATGCCGTGTAATCAGAAACACGAGCAGCCTGCTGCATATTGTGGGTCACAATCACAACAGTTAACTGCTGGCGTAGAGTCTGAAATAACTCCTCAATCTTCATCGTTGAAATCGGATCTAGAGCAGAACAAGGTTCATCCATCAGCAAAATTTTTGGCTGCACAGCCAAAGCGCGAGCAATACAAAGTCGCTGCTGCTGTCCCCCCGAAATCCCCTGAGCCGACTTCTTCAAATCGTCTTTGACTTCATTCCAAAGCGCCGCACTTTTCAGTGCAGATTCCACAATTTCATCTAATTCTGCTTTGCTTTTGCGACCAAAAATCCTCACCCCGTAAGCAATATTATCGTAGATGCTCAGCGGAAAAGGATTTGGTCTTTGAAACACCATCCCAATTTGGCGGCGCAAACTATTAATGTTTACTTTCTGGCTATAAATATCCTGTCCAAAAAACTCTACTCTTCCTTTAACTTGAACTTTTCCCTCCAATTCACCAATACGGTTTAGAGCTTTGAGAAAAGTAGATTTTCCGCAACCAGAAGGGCCAATAATAGCAGTAACTTGTGGGTGAGGGATATTTATCGATAAATTTTCTAATACTTTTTGAGTTCCGTAATAAAAACTCAAGTCCTGAACTCGCAGTGCAGGCATTGCATTGGGGTCAATTTCCGGGGTGGTATCGTCTAGGAATTGATCTGTAGAGTTGGCGGATTTCAAGTTAGCTTTAGGTTTCATTATTTGCCTAGTTATAGTGTTAATATTTGACTGATAAATGCACTTGAGTTATTGATTTATCGATTTTGCAAGCGTTTCCGAGTTACTGTACGGGATGCGACGCTAGCAATCAAAACCATGCCCAAAAGGACAGATGCAGCAGTCCAGGCCAATTCGTTCTGCTCCTTGTAAGGAGAGCTGGCGTAGCTATATATTAATACCGACATAGAAGGAGTCGGAGTCAGCAGTGTCTCGGGAATTTCTTTGAGTTTTGAGATAGTTTCTGCACCTATGGGGGACTGCATTATCTCGCCCAATTTATCAACTAAAGGAGGCCAAAATTGACTCGACAACGCCGTTACAATCAGCGGTGCGGTTTCGCCGGCGGCCCGGGAAGCAGCGAGTAAAACACCTGTGGTAATAGTTGGGAGTGCTGAGGGAATAATAATCCGAAACATCGTTTGAAAGCGTCCGCCTCCCAAACCAGCAGAAGCGAGGCGGTAAGAAGTAGGCACTAATTTTAATGCTTGTTCTGTTGTCAGAGCAACAACTGGAAGCATGATGATGCCGAGGGCAAAACCGCCTGCTAATGCTGAAAATGCTTTGGTGGTAACGACAATTAGGGCGTAGGAAAAGACGCCAACTACGATCGAGGGAACGCTGCTGAGAATAACAGTGATAAAGCGGATGCTGTTGGCGAGTGCTTTGTTTTCTCTACCAAACTCGGAAAAAAATATTCCCGTCATTACGCCGATTGGGACACTAAATAACGTAGCAATTCCTACCATTAAACCTGTCCCAAGAATCGCATTTGCAAAGCCGTTGGGCTGGTCTTCAACTCCAACGGGTGCTGGTAGAGACACTAGCACTTCCCAGCTCAAATGTGTGAGTCCTTCTCCCAGGATTTTGTATAAGATAGCAAACAAAGGGAGCAGGGCCATAGCTGTCAGAGCGAAAGCGATAACTGTCATCCCCCGGCTGAAAAAATTTCGGCTTAGCGACAGGGGATTGTTGATTTCTGCATCCAGAATACTGTTTGATTTTTTTACTTGAGTCATGGGATTTTAGATTTTAGATTAATCCAGCGGATAAATCCGGGGGCTTGTAACCAAAACGCTTTCGATGATGTTAATTTTTAGCTCCCTTGACGCCGATTAGCTGAACTAGCAATACTGCGATCGCATTTACCAACAAAGTGATCGCAAATAAAATTAGGGCTAAATACATCAAAGCGCCGATGTGCAGCGGTTCGAGAGCTTCCCGAAATTGACTCGCCAAAACAGCAGGAATTGAGTAGCTGGGAGCGAGCAGGGATGGATTGATTTGAATCGAGTTGCCAATCACCATTGTGACGGCCATTGTTTCTCCTAAAGCGCGTCCCAAGGCTAAGATGGTGGCGCCGATAATTCCTGAACTAGCTGCTGGTAATAACAGCTTAAATATCGTTTCCCAGCGGGTGGCACCGAGGGACATGGAAGCACTTCGCAAATCTACTGGAACTGACATCAATACATCGCGGCTGATGGCGGCTACTGTTGGCAAAATCATAATCGATAACAGTATTCCGGCCGGCAGCATTCCGGGGCCTAAAGGTTCGCTGCTGAACAGGGGAAACCAACTGAAATTATCGAACAATGACTGCTGTAATGGCAACAAAAAGGGAATCAAAACAAAGATTCCCCACAGGCCAACTATCACGCTGGGAATAGCCGAGATTAATTCAACCATGAATCCCAAGGGCGATCGCACCCAAACGGGTAAGAAGTTCTCGCTAGTAACTATAGCTACTGACAGCCCTAAAGGAAGTGCGATGATTATGCCGATCGCAGAACTAATTACAGTACCGTAAATAAACGGCAAAGCCCCAAACTGCAACTCGCCGATATCCCACTTGGGATTCCACAAGAAGGAGAGCCCAAAATGGCTAATAGCTGGCCAAGCATCTTTAAAAATTATCGCACTCATCCAAAACAGCGTACCCGCTGTCGCTAAGGCAAAAGTCCATACAAATAGTGTAAATCCTGACTCCATCCATAGACTTTCACCAGCAGTATCTGTCAAATCCAGTGCTGTGTTTTTTTCTGTCGGTTGCCGAGTCAAGTTTTTCTGTTTTTTTGAAAGATTGGTCATAGCCGATTTAGTATGCAAATAGCGAAATATTTGCTTGAAAGATGAGTAATTCTAATGAGCTTGTAGGTGCATTTGTAGCGAATTCTAGATCCCCCTAAATCCCCCTTAATAAGGGGGACTTTGAACCCTAACCCCCTTATTAAGGGGGACTTTGAACCATCTTGTGCCCCCCTTGTTAAGGGGGGTTAGGGGGAGCGAGGATCTAGGGGAGAGCGAAAGGAATGTAAAATTTAGATGGGCCTCAGCTTAACTCATAACTCCCTGCGATCGCCCTCTCTTAACCTCTGGCAACCACACTCTGATTAACTGTTTGAATCACCTTTTGAGCTGTAGCGGTCGGAATTTGAGTATACTCTAGCTGTTTGTTGATACCTTGACCTGTAGTCATCACCCAATTAACCATCTTTTTAATAGCATCTGCTTTTGCAGCAGGATACTGTTTGTAGATTAACAGCCAAGTCAAACCAACAATCGGATAACCGTCGTTAGGATTTCCTTCAACTAAGCGGAAGTCTGCGGGGAATTTTTCCCCTGCCAAAGCTTTTTCTGCTTCAGACAAACTAGGATCTACAAACCTACCAGCTTTATTTTGAATAAATGCTGTTTGGAGATTGTTTTGCCGAGCATAAGTATCTTGAACGTAGCCGATCGCACCCGCTGTATTCTTCACCAAAGCAGCTACGCCGGGGTTTCCTTGACCGCTGACAGGGCTTCCAGGCCACTTCGGTTGCGCGGCAGCTTTGATGCTGCTACCAGTTGCCTGCAAGTGATTAGCAAAAATAAAGCTAGTACCGCTGCTGTCTGCCCGTACAGCTACTCGAATCGCAGTATTTGGCAAGCCTTTAGCTTGTCCAGAAATTCCGGCTATTTTAGCATCGTTCCAGCGAGTAATTTTCCCTTCAAAGATGCCTTTCATGGCATCCTTATTTAGCCTCAGATTGTTCACTCCGGGCAAGTTGTAAACAACTGCAACAGCGCCGCCAGCAGTCGGAATCGCCATAACGCCACGCTTTACCTCAGCGATTTGTGCAGCAGTCATCAGCGCGTCGCTGCCTGCGAAATCAACAGTGCCTGTAATTAATGCTTTGATGCCAGCACCGCTGCCGGTTCCTTCGTAGTTTACAGTAATTTGATTTGCACTTCTCATCTGAGAGAAGTAGCGATCGTAAAGAGGTTTAGGGAAAGTTGCTCCCGAACCGTTTAGTGTGACAGCAGCTACAGCGGAACTAATCAAAGTCAGCGAAAATGCCGCTGCTGCTAGTGTCACTATAAAACCACGTCGCCAACGTCCTGTGAAAAAATTCATACTCCTCCTCTCCCTTAATAGCCGGCTTTGCAAATCTCCTCCATAGGATAGACTGAAATCCCAAACGAAAGGGATATAAAAGAATAAGCTTGTTTTAAATTTTGGTTAATTTTAGATTAAATAATAAAAGAATAAGCTTGTTTTAAATTTTGGTTAATTTTAGATTAAATTTTCAGACAGAAGAATCAGAGACCGGATTTCTTAAATAAGTCAGGGAGCTTACTGTGCGATCGCCACTTGATGATTCTTACCCTTTTTCTGAACTTTCAATTTTTGGAAAGATCGCCACTTGATGTTCCTGACCGATTAATTTTACTTGAAAAACCCCCGATTCCGACTGCAAATATTTGATTAAACTGGATTTTTTCCCAAAAAATTGTTTTACAACTAAATCAGCATGAGATTGATACTTAGCCAAAAAGATTTTCTTGATTTTGACCAGAGGAATAGCATCCTTTTTTAACTCAATTTTTGCAGTTTCAATTATTTGTAAAAGTATAGTTTTTAAAACATCCAGCGACTCAATAGCATTTGAATTCACATCTGGAATTATTTCTAGCAAATTTTGATTAACAGCAACAGAAACAAAAGATACTTCAGGTGCCGGGGGAACTTCGTTTTGTGCTGAATCCGACAGTGCTGCTGCATGGGAAGTTGTAGAATTGAAAGCCACAGTACGGCGCTCTTGAAAAAGCTCAGCCACCGTAGAAAAACGAGCGATTCGCTCATCAATAGATTTGTGTTCAGCCTTCAACAACTCTGCAACTTGATTAGCCAATTCTTCAAAACTAGGGATTTCCTCTTCCCTTTCGCAAGAATAGTGCTTGCTCTCACCATTCTGACAGTTTTCTACAGACAAAACAGAATTTTGCCGACGCACCCGAAAGACAGTCACTCCCTGATTTTGCAATTGATTGCAAAGATGATTTAACAAACCATCAGAAGAACAGACCAAAACTTGTCGGACATCCCGATATCGATATAAAATAGCAGCGCCAAAAGCAATCATTTTACCATCAGCACTATTAGAACCGCCCGGAACGTGAATCAGTTCGTAACCGCGATCGTAAAGTTCAGCATCCAACTTGCCGATACTCTGGTTTTTCCAGTTAGCAAAAGCAATTTTAACTTGCAGGGGATAGTCGCACAAACTGGCTAAAAATTGTTCTGTATAAACGTTAAGTTTCAGATTTTCGGCATCTAACAGCAAAATCGCAATCCCGCAGGACTCTGTGGTAGTTGCAGGGGCGATTTCCTTCGCGATAGCTACGCTTAACCGTGTTTCGGTGCATTGGCGACTTAAAGACTGCGGACTCAACTGCTCAACGAATTGTTTGCGACAAGCCTTGCAAAGATACCGCTGCTGACCGTTGGGACGGCCATTTTTACTGAGTTGGTCTGATTCGCATCTTGGACATTTCATTTAACCATTATTACAGCCGGCTCCCTCAGCAGCAAAAAATTACCTATCTTCTTTTTGTTCTTGCTTCGCGCCCTTCGCGTCTTCGCGGTTCATTAAACACCTATCCCTTGAGCAGTTCAGAAGCCCCATAATAGTAAAAGAAACTTAACATTTATTTAAACACAATGGCTAGAGACTTGCGGGGATTCCTCAAACTACTCGAAGAAAGGGGACAACTGCGCCGAATTAGCGCCTTAGTCGATTCCGACCTCGAAATTGCCGAAATTTCCAACCAAATGCTAGTCAAGGGCGGGCCTGGACTGCTGTTTGAAAACGTCAAAGGGGCAGATTTCCCCGTCGCGATTAACCTGTTGGGCACGGAAGAACGGGTTTGCTGGGCGATGAACATGGAAAAGCCGATCGAACTAGAAGAGCTCGGCAAAAAATTGGGAATGCTACAACAGCCAAAACCTCCGAAAAAGATATCCCAAGCCATAGAATTCGGCAAAGTCTTGTTCGACGTAGTGAAAGCCAAACCGGGGCGCGACTTCTTCCCAGCTTGTCAGCAAGTGGTGTTTGAAGGAGAAGGCGTGGATTTGAACAAAATCCCGATGATTCGCCCCTATCCGGGAGATGCGGGCAAAATTATCACCCTCGGTTTGGTAATTACCAAAGATTGCGAAACCGGCACGCCGAATGTCGGGGTTTATCGCTTGCAGTTGCAGTCAAAAAACACGATGACTGTCCACTGGTTATCTGTTCGAGGAGGCGCGCGGCACTTGCGGAAAGCGGCGCAGGCTGGTAAAAAATTGGAAGTTGCGATCGCCCTGGGAGTCGATCCTTTAATCATCCTCGCCGCAGCAACCCCAATTCCTGTAGATTTATCGGAATGGTTATTTGCCGGACTTTACGGCGGTTCCGGCGTGCAATTGGCGAAGTGCAAAACCGTAGATTTGGAAGTACCCGCAGACTCGGAAATCGTGTTAGAAGGAACGATTACGCCGGGGGAAGTTCTGCCCGACGGGCCCTTTGGGGATCACATGGGTTATTACGGCGGCGTGGAGGATTCGCCGCTGGTTCGGTTCAACTGCATGACACACCGGAAAGACCCGATTTATCTGACCACATTTAGCGGGCGGCCGCCGAAGGAAGAAGCTATGATGGCGATCGCGCTTAACCGTATTTATACGCCTATTTTGCGGCAGCAAGTATCGGAAATTGTCGATTTCTTCTTACCGATGGAAGCGCTGAGTTATAAAGCGGCAATTATCTCGATCGATAAAGCATATCCCGGTCAAGCGCGCCGGGCTGCTTTAGCATTTTGGAGTGCATTACCGCAGTTTACTTACACTAAGTTTGTGATTGTTGTGGATAAAAGTATCAACATTCGCGACCCGCGTCAAGTAGTGTGGGCAATTAGTTCTAAAGTCGATCCAGTTCGAGATGTATTTATTCTGCCGAATACGCCTTTTGACACGTTAGATTTTGCCAGTGAAAAGATTGGTTTGGGAGGCAGAATGGGGATTGATGCTACTACGAAGATGCCGCCGGAAACCGATCACGAATGGGGGGAAGTTTTGGAGTCCGATCCGGATGTGGCGGCGATGGTAGAAAGGCGTTGGGCTGAGTATGGTTTGGCCGATTTGAATTTGGGAGAAGTCGATCCGAATTTGTTTGGATATGAGATGAAGTAGGGGAATCAACCGTAAAATCTGACATATCGCACATCCTCGATCGACCTGTGGTGGCGGGTTTTTCCAACCCTTTATGACACAGATAGACAATCTCAAAAACCCGCCCCCACCCAAAGAAAAATCGCAATTTAGCTCTTTTTAATGCGATCGGGACTTATGCGCTTCGTCAGAGAAACCGGGTTTTTTGCCTTATCTGCAAGCTGTAACGAAGTATTCCCGCAAAAACCCGGTTTCTGGGCCCCATGCGTAAGTTTTGTAGGAAATTGGCAACAATCGCTCTAGCAGCAACAGCTACTCCGTCTCCCGAAGTCGCTTAAGCATTGCTTGCGTTGTTGGATGCTGGGAAAGTTGCGAGTCTTGACCCGCTGATATCGCCTGCTGGAGAAAATTAATGAAATTGCTCCAAACTTTTTGGGTGTGGGGGTGATTCTCTCCCAATCTGTTAAACAAGATTTCTAATGCTCCCAGAAAAAACGGTTCCGCCTCCGGGTAGCGTCCCATTGCATGGTACAGATTTGCCAGATTATTCAAACTCATAGCCGTATCGGGATGGTCGGCTCCTAGCTGCTGCTCTGTGATGGCAAGCGATCGCACATAAAAGGGTTCCGCGTCCGCGTAGCGTCCCATCGACTTGTACAGCCCTGCCAGACTGTTCAAACTCATAGCCGTATCGGGATGGTCGGCTCCTAGCTGCTGCTCGTAAATAGAGAGCGCTCGCACTAACAAGGGTTCCGCCTCCGAGTAGCGTCTCATTGCACGGTATAGCTCTGCCAGATTGTTCAAACTCTGAGCAGTATGGGGATGGTCGGCTCCTAGCTGCTGCTCCCAGATGGCGAGCGATCGCACTAATAACGGTTCCGCCTCCGCGTACCGTCCCGTTGCATAGTACAGAGTTGCCAGATTGTTCAAACTCATAGCCGTGTGGGGATGCTCGGCTCCGAGCTGCTGCTCTGTGATGGCGAGCGATCGCACTAATAACGGTTCCGCCTCCGAGTAGCGTCTCATTGCACTGTATAGCTCTGCCAGATTGTTCAAACTCTGAGCAGTATGGGGGTGGTCGGCTCCGAGCTGGTGCTCGTAAATAGAGAGCGATCGCACGAACAAGGGTTCCGCCTCCGCGTAGCGTCCTATTGCATAATACATCCCTGCCAGATTGTTCAAACTCATAGCCGTCTGGGGATGGTCAGCTCCGAGCTGTTGCTCCCAGATAAAGAGCGATCGCACATACAGGGGTTCGGCCTCCAGGTAGCGTCCCATTGCACGGTATAGCTCTGCCAGATTGTTCAAACTCGTTGCCGTGCCGGGATGGTCGGCTCCACAGCGTTGCTCTGTCATCTGGAGGCAAGCTTTGAACCATTTCTCCGCCTCTGCCCACAAACTCTGTCCCTGGGCAACCCACCCTAAGCTCGTGAAAGACCACACAGCATCATTATCTTCCAGCAAATGCGACCATTGCTCCGCCACCACCTCCAAATGAGGCAGCGCCTCCTTCACCCGTTCCTGCACCTTCAGCGTCACAGTCTGCGAAATCGTCTTCGCCACCGCTGTCAGCACCACTGCAAAGTTGCTCCGCAAAATCTCAGCATCGGCGTGTCCCTGCAATTTGGCCGCAAAAAACTCCCGAATCAAAGCATGAAGTTGATAGCGTGGCTGCACCAGCCCAGATTGAGCCGGATCAGAGCTTTCATCCTCCACCAGCGACAGCAAACTCTGTTCCAGCAGTTCGTAATCCCGACAATCCTCCAACTCCTCCTCATCCCAATCCGGCAAACACTCGGCTACCAATTCCCAAGGAATCGGAGCCAGAGCAAACACGCTCAGCAGACACCCCAGCGTCCGCGCCGGAGGTTTCAACTCCGCCCAGCTCAACTCAAAGGCTGCCGCCACTCCGCGCCTAGCCGTCATCCCAGCTTCCGCCTCCCGCAATGCCCGCGCCTCCAATCGTTGACCCTGCAACCGTTGCAGCATTTCTGCAAAAGACAGCGCCCGCTTGCGCCGCAGATAGCGCCCCACCAGTTCGATGCCCAAAGGCAAATAATCCAACCACTGACAAAGCGCTTGGGCATCTTCAAGCTGGGCATCAATCCGTCCCAGCCCGTTTCCCGGCAAATCCCCAGCCGTCAGCCGCAGCAACTTTAGCGCCGCCCCTGGTTTCAACACTTTTAACGGCAAACACCCCACAGGCGGCGGCACAATTTGTCGCGCTGTCAGCAACACTTTAAAGCGGGGATTTCTAGGCAGCAACCGCTGCACCGCGCGGTAATCGTTGACATCATCCAATACCAGCAGAGCATTGCCAGAGGTTTTTTTTGCCCATTCTTCGTAGCAAAACTGCAACCGTTCCTCCAGATTGTCGAGAGTATCCGGCGGCTGAATTCCCATTCGCAGCGCTTTCTGCAACACCTGCGGCGCTAAATCGATTTCCCGCACAAACACCCACCAAATCCCTGCTGGATAGGTGTTGTGTTCGCGGTGAAAAGTTGCATACTGCCATGCCAATTCTGTCTTGCCGATGCCGCCCATTCCCGACGCAGCGGCAATGGCAACGCGGCTTCCATCCTGCAACAATCCGTGCAATTGCTGCATCTCCTCATCCCGTCCGACAAAGTTTTTTGAACCGAGTTCCGAGGGAATATCGTATAGTTGGTAAAAACTTGTGAAACCTGGATTAAGTGTTTTTCGCTCCAGGTCTAGGACTTTTTTGCTAATACTTTAGCCCATTTCCGAAACGTTGGAAAATGCTGCTGTAAAAAATTCTCTGTATCCAATTCAGCCTCGTAGGAAATTCCCACAAACGGCGGAATGCTTGAGATTACGCCTTTAAGTTTCGCGGCCGCTGTCGCTCCCGGTTGGTTTAGCTTGTCCCGAATCTCCTGCAAAATCTGAATTACCTCATCGGGATACTGTCGCTGCACTTCAATTTGCCCAACTTCTTCTACTATCTCGGCAACAATATTCTCAGCCTCATGTTCGGGAATTTCTTCTGTTTTCGTTTGCCGAGCGAAAACCTGCCAATAATCATTTTCCTGCTCCCGAATCTCCTTGCGTAGCTCTCGGATCTGCAGTTTAATTCGGATCTTTTCTTCTTGCGGTGCTAAATTTAGAGCCTTCTGCTTGCCCACTAATTGCTCTTGCAGCAATTCCAAGTTTTCTTCTATGTCAGACAGACGATTAATTGGCATTGATATAACTCCGGCAGACTGAATAACTCCTGACTCTAGTCTACAGCCGGAAAATTCCAATATCCATATTTTTACTGCAAAGAGCGACAAATCAGTTTGTTTTCGACGCACTCCGACTCCTCGAAACCGGGTTTTTTACTGAATCGGCGGGCTGTAACGAAGTCTGATGCAAAAAAACCCGGTTTCTGACCACCCGTGCGTAAGTCCTAAGCTTAATTTTCCAAAACCTCAACCAAATCTTCGATCATCAAATCGAAGACAGCAGCAAGTTTCTGCAAAGCCGTATAGTCCACCGTTGCCATTTTGGGAGCTTGGGCGTATTTTTTAACCGTGCTGTAGGGAATTCCCGTTCTGTCAGAGACTTCTTTCAGCGTCCAACCCTTTTCCTCAGCTAGTTCTCGAACTCGCAACCGTATTAGCCCCATCTTCCCGCTGACAAATCAGTTTACTGTTCCAAAATCTCAACTAAATCTTCGATCGCAATATCGAACGCACGGGCCATCTTGTCCAAAGCTGTGTAGTCAACAGTTGCCATACCTTGAGAGTTCGCATAGGTAATAATCGTGGTATATGGAATACCTGTTCTTTTGGAGACTTCTGTCAGATTCCAACCCTTCTCTTGAGCAAATTCTCGAACTCGCAGCCTAATTCGTCCCATTCCCTCTTGACAACACTCGAGTATTCGTGTTGAATATAAACTATAAACAAGCGATCGCCCTTGATTTCTGAGGTCGCAGAGCGATCGCCTTTCATTCACCACCCACAAAAGTGGGAAGGATTTTCCTATGATACCAAAACAAGTCACTTATCGCGATCGACTTCAACCTTGGTGCATAATTCGCCACCTCCCCAACTGTCAGCGCTTAACAGTCGCCCGTTTCAGCCGCCGCCCCGATGCCGAATCTTACCTAAATGCACTGCGCCGCTTAATGCCCGCAGTCCCGCATACAATTGTTTTCGTGAATGCGCTGTCTGTCTTAGATGAAAACAGCGTTCCAATTCCAATGCAATTGTCGATCGAAAGTTAATGCGATCGAACTGATATGTTGCATTTGTTGCCATATTCCGGCAGGGGTTTAAACCACCGAGGGAATATGGCAATAAGTGCAAGATGTGCGATCGAACCTATTATTGCAAAAGGTCGATCGAGCCTTCAGTCATCATCTGCAACAAGCAAAGCTATGCCCTAAAACCTGTTGGCAAGCCATTCGCGTCAGAAAAGTATTGTTAAACTGGAAATAGACTTGAGTCAAGGAGTCAAATCAATGCCATCTCCCTTTCCCGGTATGGACCCGTATTTAGAGCATCCCGAACTCTGGCCTGGGATGCATAACTTGCTGATTAGTGAAATTTTCAGGTTTTTATCTCCCCAACTGCGTCCTAAGTATTTAGTGTCGCTGGAAGTGAGAATCTATGAAACTGCTGACGACGATTTATCAGTCATTGGCATTCCCGACGTAACTGTAATGCAGCCACAAACTGCAACAGAAACAACAGAATCAAACGTAGCAGTTGCAGCACCGCCTACACAACCATTAACAGTAACTCTTCCCATACCTTACACGCTTCGAGAAGCTTATTTAGAAATTAGAGAAAGGGGGGAAAAAGAATTGATAACAGTAATTGAAATTCTCTCTCCTACGAATAAGCGAACAGGCAAAGGGCGACAAATGTACGAAGAAAAGCGAGAAGAAATTTTAGGTAGTCGCACTCATTTAATAGAAATAGATTTATTGCGGCGCGGTCAAAAAATGCCAATTCTTGAAAACAATATTGATAGTCACTATCGCGTTTTGGTGTGTCGGGGAAATCGCCGTCCCAGAGCTGATTTGTATGCTTTTAACCTGCAAAACCCGATTCCTGCCTTTCCTTTACCGCTGCGATCGGGCGACACGGAACCTGTAATCAATTTGCAGGAATTATTTACTGAAATTTACGACATCGCAAGTTACGACCTCAAGATAGATTATCGCAACTGGGAAGTCATACCAGCGCTGTCCGAAGCCGATACAATTTGGGCAAATGCTTGGTTGCGCGATCGAGGATTGCGAGATTGATTTGGCCTGCAGCCATTCTCTTAGTCTGCAGAGGCAGACTTCGTTTTTGTAGAAGCGATTTCCCTCGCAGAATGACTTAATTCTCAAATTGCTCGATCGCTAAGCATCCTGACTTTGCATCAGCCGCTGCTTCAAACGTGCCGGATCTCCCCGATCGACAACTTGGCCCTTTTCCAACAAAAAAGCCCCATCACAATAATTCAACTCATCCAAACGATGAGTCACCCACAAAGCAGTAATCCCGCGATTTTTCACCAACCGCTGCACCGCCGCCACCAAATCCAACTGAGAATCAGGATCTAACAAAGCCGTCGGTTCATCCAACAGCAAAATTTCGCAGTGACGGGCGATCGCCCCAGCCAAAGCAATCCGCTGCTTCTGTCCCCCACTCAAAGCATAAATCGGCCGCCGTTGCAAATCCAGCAAATTCACAGCCTCCAAAGCCTCAGCCACCCTCTCGCGCACCTGAAGATTAGAAAGCTTTTCCTCCACCAAACCAAAAGCCACATCCGCACCCACCGTCGGCATCACCAACTGGTGATCCGGGTTTTGGAACACAAAACCCACACGCCCGCCCAGATCAATTTCGCCCGACTGGGGGTGCAGCAGCCCAGCCATCAGCCTCAGCAGCGTAGATTTGCCGCTACCGTTAGTACCCAAAAGCATCCAAAACTCGCCCTTTGGTACATCCAGAGAGCAACCTTGCAAAACTCGATCGCCCGACGGCCAGCAAAAACCCAAATCCCGCACAGCAACCGCTGACTGGCCCATACCGGCACCAACACCCCCAGCCCTCATTCTCCTAATGTCATCGAGACAAAACCGGGAGCCCTACCTGAAGAAGCCGCCCCCGATTTCTGAGAAATCACCACCCCAGAAATCTCGCTGCTGAGCACAGCTACCTTTTTCTCAGGATTTTTCTCGCAAGTGAGTTCCAAAATTTGCGGTTGCGAGTTGCGAATCGCTTCTACAACCTGCTGGTAAACAGCCTCAGCGTCCTCGGCTAGCTTCCGCTGCACCGACAGCGAGACGGGCGTGTTCTTCACAATCATGTCAATGCTGAACATATAGTCTTAAAAACCTAAGTTTGGAACTCTCTCCTCAGTATATATAGATGTAACGAAGTATTGTGTAGAAAAAACCCAGTTTCTGTAGCGCAATACTCGTGAGTGCGCGCCCAGCAGGGCGCGGGAGCATTTGCGCGCCAGCATTTTAGCGTGTCCTCACGAACTCTTCGAGCTCCTATAACCAGCGCTGTAGGAGGACAGCACTAAAATAAAAAAATGCTTTTTGCCAAGCCCTAGATGCTCGCATTCCCGGTTGATTCGAGAACTTCGAGAACTTCCGAGGACAAGTCAAAATCAGGAAGTTATTTAAGAAAGACTTGCTTTTGTAAAGAATTACCTTTATAATTCTGAATACGGTAAAGAAAAGTAAACTCTGTTCATAATCCTACTTGTTTTCTGCTAAGCAGAGGCAACGGTAGCAGACTGATGATTAGAGAAAAATCCGTTGTAATTATATCTATTTGGAGATTTGCGTAAATGACAATCGCAGTCGGACGCGCCCAGACCGAAAGAGGCATCTTTGATGTACTCGACGACTGGCTTAAGCGCGATCG
>NZ_JAUBTX010000004.1:0-98077 GCF_036705185.1 Microcoleus sp. B4-D4
CCAATTCCCAATTCCCAATTCCCAATTCCCAATTCCCAATTCCCAATTCCCAATTCCCAATTCCCAATTCCCCATGACTTCTATGATGAATTTACCTAATTTGATTACTTTTTCCCGCTTGCTGGGAGTGCCTTTTCTGCTCTACGGTTTGTACGATCCAAGCGCCCAAAGTCGCTGGATTTGCACCGCAATTTTTGTGGTAGCTGCGGCTACTGATTGGCTGGACGGCTATTTGGCTAGGAAGCTGAATCAAATTACCGATTTGGGAAAGTTTCTCGATCCTTTGGTGGATAAATTGTTGGTGTTAGCGCCGCTTTTAGTGTTGATTGAGTTGGGTAAAGTGCCGGCTTGGGCAGTGTTTTTAATTTTGGGGCGGGAGTTGACAATTGCGGGGTGGCGTGTTAATAAAACTACGATTTCTGGAGCTAATATTTGGGGCAAGTTGAAGACGGTGAGTCAGATTGTGGCGATCGCACTTTTAATCGCTCCTCTATCCGAGGCGTGGAACGTTCCGGCCTTAGTTGCGTTTTGGATTTCTGTAGCTTTAACTTTGATTTCTGGCGCTATTTATCTGTGGCCGGAAAAGACTGCTGAGGACAAGTAAATCGGTTTTTGGTAACAGCAGATTGACGCGGATTAACCCAGGTAAAAACTTCGATCTATTTGTAGGGACACGGCGCTGTGCCGTGTCCTAGCCGTAGCTTAATAATGAGTCCCAGATTTCCGGTAGTGTACCGCTGTCACCCCGTCATTTTTCAGCAAATGACCGTTTTCAACCGCTGCATAAACTACCCAGTGATCGCCGCATTCCATCCGACTTATTACTTCGCATTCGAGATAAGCTAAAGCTTCAGTCAAAACCGGACAGCCGTTGCTAGCTTCCACGGTTTCGACTCCGGCAAATCTGTCTTCTCCCGGAGCAAAGTTTTTCATGAAATACTTCCGCAACTGTCGCCCTTCTGCTAAGATATTGAGCACAAATTTATCCCCGGCGTACATCAAAGCTTCAATCGATCGATCTTTAGCCACCGAAATCGTCACGCCAGGGGGATTAAACGTGGCTTGCGATACCCACGAAGCCAGCATCGCACTCGTAAGATCTCCGCGCTTCGCCGAGACTACGCACAGCGAACCTACTAATCTTCCCACTGCTTGTTCCGTGCGATCGCTCCCACCGGTCAACTGTGGTTTCGGTGCCCGCAATTTTTGCGATCGCACCAAAGCTTGAGCAAAATCTGTTCCCGCCTCTTTGCACTCGTAAATCGTCGCCGCCGTCGGCTTAAATTTGGCTCTAATCGGCTCAAATCCAATGCGGTAGCCAGCATCTTTCAGCTTGTTTTCTACTAAGTCGATCGCCTCTCCACTCCAGCCAAAGGAACCGAAAACCCCCGCTAATTTGCTTTTAGCCGCTGTAGAGAGCACAATTCCCAAAGCAGTTTGAATTTGCGTCGGCGCGTGTCCTGCTAGCGTCGGAGTTCCGATGATAAATCCCGCGCATTTCTCGATCGCCTCTTTAATTTCTCCCGGTTCGGCAAATTCGCAGTTGATCGTTTCTACAGCAACGCCTGCTTTCGTAATGCCTTTCGCGATCGCCTGCGCCAAAGTAGCAGTATTTCCGTAAGCCGAAGCATAAAGTAGAGCAACTGTCAAGTCTTTTGAATTTTGTTGCTGGCTCCATTCCCGATACAAATTGCTCAGTTCGTGGAGGCCGTAACGGACGATTGGGCCGTGGCCTGGAGCATAAAATGCTGTTGGTAAATCGGCTAATTTATCCATTGCCGTCAGCACTTGTTTAGCCTGAGATGCGTGCAGAGAATCGTAATAATAGCGTCGGTCTTCGCTATATACGCTCCACCCTTCATCGAATACTTGGTCGCCGCAAACGTGAGCCCCAAAAAATTTGTCCGTGAACACAATTCGAGTTTGCGGATCGTAGGTGCAAAGTTCGTCAGGCCAGCGGGGAGTCGGAGTCGCGATGAATTTTAATTTGTGACCTTTTCCTAAATCGAGAGTTTCTTCTCCCCGCACAATCATAATGTTTAATTCTTGTTCGGGAAAAGCGCCTCGCAAACCAATCGCCGCTGGATTCGTACAAACAAAAGCTAGTTGCGGAGCCAATTCTAACAAAGCTGTAATTGTGACAGCTCTGTTAGCGTTGAAATGCCCCAAAATCACATAATCTAGCTTTGTCAAGTCCACCCGTTGCTGCAAAGAATCCAGATAATTTTGGGTGAAAGATTCCCCCGGCGGGTCAAACAAAGCTGTTTTGTCGGCTTGAATGATATAGCTGTTTGCTGTCGTCCCCTTTTGCAGGGAATATTCTACTTCAAATTTTAGTCTATCCCAAGTGCGCGATCGTACTGTTACCGTATCTGCCGCAATTGGGACAAACTGCACGTCGCGCGGTTTGGCATCAGATGCGGTTCGGGAAACTAGAGCGTTAGTCATTTATTGCACCTATGAGAAACTGAACAACAGAACTTCTTTTAATTTCGTGCCAAAATTTGGCATCTACAATATCAAATTTTGCACCTTGAACCTGTAAATTGGTATCCAGATCAATTAGAAATTTCTGGGTTTTCAAATCGTCCCCAATTTGGATAAAGCTCACACCAATTTCTTCATCTTTATCTATTTTATTAGCCGCACTTACAAGAATTTCGGCGATAGCAGCACCATTTTCTGGTTTTTCATCTAGCACTACAACAATTATTGCTCCTTGTTTACCAGCAGCCTTTGTTTTGAGCTGAAAATAATCGCTAAAAGCTGTGGTTAGAGGTTCTGCCAAATTAATTGCAGTCGGTTTTGCTGCATCCGGTTCCGTATTTTGTCGCTGCAAAATTTCAGCCAACCGAGCAACATTTGATTTTTTATACTTCCACATAGGAGTAGAAGCTTCATAGACGGTAATGCCGTCGCTGTCAAATTCTTGACATTTTTTTGCCAAGTCGATCAGAGATGCCTGTGCTTCTACCCATTCTTCGTAAAAAGGATGTTGGGGGTCTCGGCTGCCATCGCTTCTGGCAATAATAATTGTGTAGTTTCTGTCTTCTAAAAGATTGGCGGGCATTAGCAATTCCCCTAGTTAAAATGGAGTCTAAATGACAACGGTTTGCCCGGTTTGCTGCTTGGGGCGCACCCAACACCGAGAACCTGGTAAGGTGCGCCACAAGCACAAAGTTGAGAGTTTTGGCTTAGCCAGTTGCGTCCTAGACTTTAATTGTAGGGTGTGTCAGTAGATAGTCGATGATGAAGTCGAATAAAACATCGGCTGACGCACCTTACTAATAAGTTTGGCCTGTGTTGACTCAGACAGTCGATCGATATATCGTTTAATTTCCCCCTTGCTCCTGACAACAGTTAACAGTCAACAGTCAACAGTCAACAGTCAACAGTCAACAGTTAACAGTCAACTGTTAACTCACTTCCTAATAGTGATTGCCGACTTTGCGGTGGTGAACTGCCGGCAGTGCCTCGGGGTTGGATACGCGACCGCTATCGACCGTAGCATATACGATATGATGATCCGAAAGTTCCATCCGGCTGACTACTTCGCATTCCATGTAAGCCAAAGCATCTGTCAAAATTGGAGAACCGTTGCTGGCTGGTTGAGTTTTAACTCCGGCAAATCGATCGGCACCAGGAGCAAAACGCTTCAAAAAGTGCCTCATCAAGGTTTGATAGTTGCCTTCTTCGAGCACGTTGAGCACAAATTTATCGCCCGCGTGCATCATCGATTCGATCGCCCGATCCTTCGCAACTGCTATAGTTAAACCCAGCGGTTTAAAACTCGCTTGCGTCACCCAAGAAGCTAACATCGCACTGCTAACCGCGCCTTTTTGAGCGGTAATAATGTACAGTCCGCCGCTGATCCGTCCCAAAGCTTTATCCAAGTCGCTATCGAGGGATTTCATCTGTTTGACAGCCTTGTCCCGCGTCAGCCATTGTCCCAAGTCGGTGCCGGCTTCGTCGCAAAGTTGATAAATCGCTTCCGTCGGCGCTTCTTTAATCAAAATGTTGGGAAATGCTTCTTTCAAACCCAATTCTTTGAACTTGTTTCGCAGCGGGTAAATAGATGCGTCATCGCCGCCGCCGGATTCGCACAAACCGAAGGATTGTTTGTTGTTAGCTGCAACTAAAATTGTGTTGATAGCTGCTTCGGCATTTTCTGCAGCAG
Organism: Microcoleus sp. B4-D4; assembly: GCF_036705185.1. Classification (NCBI taxonomy): domain Bacteria; kingdom Bacillati; phylum Cyanobacteriota; class Cyanophyceae; order Oscillatoriales; family Microcoleaceae; genus Microcoleus; species Microcoleus sp. B4-D4. The sequence continues at coordinate 4,178 of NZ_JAUBTX010000004.1, forward strand.
CGCCATTACTAGGCGGCGAACAAATTACGATTCCCGCAGCAGTACCTACAAGTTCGCGGACTTCTTGCAAGTCGGCGATTTTCAAGTCCATCATTTCTACGGCGACACCGGTTTTGGTGATTCCGTGGGCGATCGCCTGGCTGAGTCGATCGCTAAATCCGTAGTCAGAAGTGTAAAATACCGCTACCGTGGTTTCTGCCTTAGCTTGGGCTTGGCTCCACTTTTTGTAACGTCCAGTAAGTTCAACTACATTGTACCTGAGCAGCGGCCCGTGACCGGTCGCCACCGTACCGATTTCTCCCAATTCTGCCATCCGCTTCATGGCGCTGAGTACCGATCGAGCATTGGGAGCCATCAAACACTCATAATAAAAGTGATAATCTTCCTCAACCGCTGCCAAATCGTCATCGTAGGTACTGTCGGAACAATAGTGCATCCCGAAAGCATCGCAGGTAAAGATCACTTGAGTTTTGCTGTCGTAGCTGAAAATAGTATCAGGCCAGTGCAGGTTCGGCGCAGATACAAATTCGATAACGTGGCCGTTTCCTAAATCTAATTTATCGCCATTTTTGACTACAAGCCGCTCAAAAGGCTGGTGTACGAGATTTTCTAAAAATTGAATTGCTACTTTCGCCCCCACGACAATTGCTTGGGGTGCCAAAGCCAACACATCTTTAACTAAACCGCTGTGGTCGGGTTCGGTGTGACTGATAATTAGATAATCAATTTGTTTCGGGTCAATTTCCCCCGCCAGAGTCTCCATATATTGCTGGCGAAACTTCTCGTGGGAGGTATCGACGAGGGCGGTTTTTTCGCCGCGAATGATGAATGAGTTGTAAGTTGTACCGTTTTGGAGTCCGAATTCAATGTCAAAGCGGTCTCTATCCCAGTCAAGGCATCGAATTGCCGTTGTATCAGGGGCAATTTCGACTTTTTCCACTGTCAATCTGCGTTGGACTCGTTCAGTCAGGGCTACCATACTGTGCCTCCTTGTCTGTTATCCATTACCTTATTGTTTCCATTCTGACACGTTTCTTTTGTAAATCTTCATAAAATTTCTTATGAAGGTGTTAAGTAACTTGAAAGTTATTAATGTATGGATGGGGCGATCGTCTACGGGATAGCTTCGTTTCGCGGGAATTTTGTAAAAAATCTACAAATTAGGTATTGACAAAATGATAATTTTGCCGATCGACCTTTCAAATAAACTGAACCCACCCGCTACTTGAGAAACGGGGTTTCTTCATATATTTCTCATTTCTCAACGAAAAACTCGTAGAAACCTGGTTTTTCGCCCTCCTGCGGGCGCTCTGAAACTCCCTGAAGTGTTGTTACGTACAAACAGTCAGATAATACCAATTTGATGCTAGGAGTTCTCGGAGGACAAAATATGACCGATTTTATGCCCTCTAATTGGTCAACGGCAATTCAACAATCAACTCAGTTCCTCCGCCAACCTCACTGACGCACCGAATCCGGCCGCCGTGGGCTTGCACAATTACTTGATAGCACACAGAAAGTCCCAAACCAGTACCTTTCCCGACAGGTTTAGTAGTAAAAAATGGGTCAAAAATCTTATCCTGAATTTCCGCAGGAATACCATTTCCGGTATCGCGGACAGAAATTGCTACCCAGTCCGGCTCGCTTTGCCAACTGCGGATTGTTAATTCCCCCGGTTTGTCTGCAGAGTCGATCGCATCTAAAGCATTGTCAATCAAATTATAAAATACTTGATTTATTTGGCCTGCATGACAGTTAACTCGTGGCAAACTTCCGTATTCTTTGTCAATTTTAATATTTGTTTTTAGCTTATTTTGCAGCATCAATAAACTGCTGTCCAAACCTTCATGCAAATCCACCGCTTTAAATTCCGCCTCGTCTAATCGAGAAAAACTTCGTAGCGTTGTCACGATAGAGCGAATCCTACCGCTGCCTTCTCGCATGGAATTGAGCAGTTTGCCAAAGTCTTCTCGAACATAATCTAGTTCTAGTTCTTCATTAATTTTGACAAGTGCTTCCGCGGCTTCCGGGCAGGCTTTTCCGCAGAATTCAATAGCTTCGTTTAAGATTTTAAAATATTCTTTAGCATGAAACAAATTTGCGTGGATAAAATTGTTGGCGTTGTTGATTTCGTGAGCAATTCCCGCTACCATTTGCCCCAAACCCGACATTTTTTCGGTTTGAATTAATTGCTGCTGTGCCGATCGCAATTCTTGCAGCGCTGCTTGCAGTTGCTGGGTTTGAGCTTGAGATTTGACTGCTGCTTCTCGGACTTGGCTGTAAAGTCCTGCTTGCTGAATCGCGATCGCCATTTGGTCGGCTAGCTGCGACAGCAACTCCATTTCTTGTCGCTGCCAGTTGCGAGTATCCCGGCACTCGTGAGCGATCAGCAAACCCCACAGCCTACCGGGTTTTAAATTAGAAATTTCGGCTGGAGACTGTGAAGTTTCTTCGCTTCTAGATGTAATAATCGGTACGATCAGATTAGCTTTTACCTGCAAGCGGTCTAAAAAATCAACGTGACAAGGCTCTAAACCCGAATTAAAAATATCATTAATTGCTTTGACTCGCCCTTGCTGGTAAAGAGTGGCGTAATCTCCTCTGAAACACTTATCTGCCCCCATATCTCCTAAAATTGAAGGCCAAGGAACTGTCATGTCTTCAACGACAACTTTGCCCTGCCAGTTATCTTCAAACTGGTAGATAATTACTCGATCGCACTGCAACAGTTGGCGCACTTCTCTCACCGCTGTTTGCAGGATAGTTCCCAGATCCAAGGTACTGCGAATTTGGTTGCCGATCAGCCGCAGCAGCGATTCTTGTTCGGCTTGGCGGCGCGTTTTTCTGTAGAGTTTGGCTTGATTGAGCGCGATCGCCAATTGGGAAGCTACCCCTTCTACAAGTTGCCTTTCCCAATCTGTCCATTCCCGTTCGCGATCGCACTGATGCAAGCCAATTATGCCATTGACTTCACCTTGATAGCGAGTAGCTACTGCCAGCATTGACTTAATTTCCAAAGCTTCGGCAATTTTTTTGGTTTCTGGGTTCAACCCCGGAAAATCAAGAAACTTCGTCACTGCTAGCGACTCCTGCTGAGATATAACTTCTTCCAAGTGCGGGTTGTCAGCAATCGGTACTTTCATGCCCAGTTGGATCGGATAATCCCCCGCGTTGTACTCTCCCCGCGTGACTAAAATATTTCCTGTACTTGATTCTTTGACTAAAATACTCGCGCGGCTCGACTGCAGCACCTGCCCCAGCAATCGGCAGGCAGATGTCAAAATTTCTTCTATGTCAAGTGTGCTGCGAATTTCGTTATTAATTTGGTTGAGCAGGTTTGATAGCTGAACTTGCTGCTGCATCTGCACAATTAGGGCTTTTTGTTCGTCTATTTGCGGCTGCAAAAGACCTTCTTCCTGCCTCCAATTTTCAGCTTCCGGCAATTGCGAAGTGAAGATCGTGCAATGGTTTTCTTGTTGTTGTATTTTTAGAGACATATTTACTCTGCCGTTGTACTGTATTTCGATAGATCCTGGTTCTTTACAGATTTGCTTACCCTGCCAAGAGCGCGATCGCCACTACTAGGAATGTTGGAAGATATTAAAACATTATAAAGGATGCACCCCGACCCTTGCAATTATTTGCTTTACAAATATTTATAAATATAAATTAAGCGTTCTGTCCACATTCTGCACCCTCAACTGTCACAATCGGTTTTTACTTACTTTTATTGAATAATTAAGCTCTAGATTATACTTTATTATCGTATATATAGCCTTTCAATCTCTCATAAGAGGTACTATCCAGGATAGGGCATAAACCTCTGTGGGTATAGGGTATACCTCACTTTTTTGAAAACCGCTATAGACGGAAAAAAGTTTTTTTAGAGGCATAATTTATCACTTTAAAAATCGATTGCTCTGAGTAATTGTACTCTGTGACAGTGGAAGGTGCAGAATGTGGGTTATGTAGCCGAAAATACAAATTAAGCGCGCGCCATTGAAATTCCTTAGCTATCGGTCGATTTGAGATTTTCCATTTTTCGCTTTGAGATTTACTTCACAGATCGGTTAGCAGGAACAAAATTCTAAAACTTTGGAAGCATCCACAACAATTGTCGGGGGCGCGATACCTGTTTTTTGCAGGTAAATTAGACTTACTTGCTAGATTAATCGAATCAAATTAATCTAAAATCTATCTTTAGTTCAATGTTGGCGATCGCGCTCGATAAACATGAAAAACTCAATTGTCGATAATTTTCGCCCGCTAGTTGGTACAAGCAACCTGACACCTCAATTCACAGGTAAAGACGAGGTTAAAATAGCTTTGGCGATCGGCAATTCGCGACTCCACTGGGGATTATTTGCTGGGAAAACCCTAGAAAAAACATGGAATACAGAGCATCTGAAAGCTGATGCTGTTTCCAGGCTCTGTGAGACAGAAAAAGCCGAATATTTGGTAAAAACAGTCATGAGTTCGATCGGGCAAATATCAGATATAAATCTCCCTTTTATTCATGATACTCCCGCCGTTTCTAATTCTCACGCACTTTCTTTCATCGCGCCACCTCTGGTTTTGGCATCAGTAGTTCCCCAGCAAACAGCAATCTGGCAGAGTTATCCTAATGTCCGAATTATTACTTTAGACCAGTTGCCGATCGGGGGACTCTATCCTACTCTAGGAATTGACAGAGCTTTGGCTTTACTGGGTGCTGGCAACCAATTGGGTTGGCCAATTTTAGTTATAGACGCTGGTACAGCTCTAACATTTACTGGGGCAGATGTCAATAGGTATTTAGTTGGGGGCGCTATCTTGCCCGGTTTGGGTTTGCAATTGTCGTCGCTAGGGAAACAAACCGCTGCATTGCCCTCAGTTAGCTTACCAGAAAATCTGCCACACCGCTGGGCAAAAAATACTGCTGGGGCCATTCACAGCGGAGTGGTGTATGCGACGCTGGCAGGAGTTAGGGATTTTATTGAAGATTGGCAGAGGTTGTTTCCCAATAGCAAAATTGCACTCACCGGGGGCGATCGAACTTTGTTATTGCAATACCTCACCGCGGCCTTTCCCGAGACGGCTTCCTGCATAATTGACGCGCCAGAAGCCATTTTTTGGGGAATTAGTTATTAGTCAGTTGGCAGTTGGCAGTTGGCAGTTGGCAGTTGGCAGTTGGCAGTTGGCAGTAGTTATTAGTTATTGGTTGTTAGTTGTTAGTTGTTAGTTATTGGTTGTTAGTTGTTAGTTATTAGTTGTTAGTTATTAGTTGTTAGTTATTGGTTGTTAGTTGTTAGTCAACAGTCCACAATTCCCACTGACTACTGACTACTGACTACTGACTACTGACTACTGACTACTGACTAATTCACTTAGCAAATTCGCGAATATACTTAGCAACAATATCCGGGGCTTCCTGTGGTAAATTGCTTTCTCCCCCAGTGATAGATTGCAGTTCGGCATTAGGAACTAGAGCGGCATAACATTGACACAGAGATAAAGCTGTGACGCTATCTTCAGAACCGTGCAACAACAAAACAGGCACTTTCAAAAATGGTAAATTATCATCAACTAACTCCGCTGTAGTTTCAGCCCGCCGCCGCCCCAACAGCAACTGCACTGCAACTGGGGACTGCACCAATTGCTGTCTGAAGTTTAGCAATCTGTCAATCTTTTTTTTGCGGCCCAACAACTTAGCAATGGGATAGATCGATCGCAACAACCAGTAAGCTAAGGGAGGTTTACCGATCAGCCAGCGAGCATTCTGCCACCGCGCCCGCCGGTGGCCAACCTTTACCCCTTCAGGGGCCAACAACACTAAACCCTGAACTCGATCGGGATATTTGATCGCATAGCTGGCCGCCACCCAGCCGCCCAAAGAATGACCGACTAAATAAACCTGTTGCAGGTTCAAAGTGTCGAGGTATTGCGCGAGACATTCTACTTCTAGGTCGATCGAATAATGAACGTTCGGCCGTTCGGAATCGCCAAACCCCAGCAAATCCGGTGCGAAACATTGGTAGTAGGGGCTCAAATGTTCGATCGTCCCCAGCCACTGACTGCTGTCCTGCCAAGAACCGTGTAATAATACTAAATTAGGGCCTTGACCGACTTCGTGCCAGAAGATTTGCCCTAAAGAAAGTTTGACCCGAGAATTGCGTAGCTGTAAGTACATCCGGTTAAAAATTTAGCTATAAAAAGATTATTAATTTAATGTTCAGAGATTTTGAATTCAAGTAGGAATGCACCTTGATGGCAAAAATCGGGTTTTTTTCCCAAATATTGGCTCTTAGTCTTTAAGAGCGGTGAAAAACCAGGTTTCACGGGCCCGCCATGCGTAAGTCCTACATTAAAAATTAATTCCACACTCATCACAGGCAAATGTTGACTCCGACCAAAAACGGATACTTGTTTTCTGACACTCGTCGCGGGGCGATCCTCTTCTGCAAGCTTCGCTCACGCAATTTTAGACTTTTTTTCAAGAACCCAGATCGATCGCGACGAGTTAATTCTTTAATTCCTCAATCGACGCTCCGGCGAAGTAATTCCCGACTTTACTCAAATTTGGACGGCCTAGTTTAAGCCAAAGTTGTCAGGCCTTGAAAATAGTCCTGCAAGTGCTTGTCGTTATCGTGGCTCAGCAGGTTCTCCGGCAGCGATCCCGGCGAAAAAGCCTCAACCTCACTGATTTCCAGCGTATCCTGAATTTGCATCTTTCCTTCCACTTCTGCAGCTACCACGATACAAATTGAGTGCAGGCGCGGGTCTCTATCGGCAGCCGAATAAACGCCCACCAAGCGCAGGATTTTGACTAAATCGAGTCCTGTTTCCTCCGCCAATTCCCGCCGCACTGTTGTCGGAACATCCTCTCCCCAGTCAACCATACCTCCCGGCAGTCCCCAGCGACCGTTGTCGCGGCGGCGAATTAACACAATTCGCCCGTCAGGTAATATGGGAATCACCGCAGTACCAGTGACGGGATGGCGAAAAATCAGCCCCAGCACAGTTTGTCCAATTTGCCACAATCGACGCATAAACTCAAAAGCTTGTTTAGGAGAAAGTAATTCGAGGCCTCCTAGCTCGCAGCTCTGGAGTCTTAATTTTGCATTTGTCATTCAGGCGAGATTTCTAGCAAGTCTGCTAAAATCTCCGCTGCGTGAGATTCTGGTTTGATTTTGCAATAAACCTTTTCAATCCTACCATCTGGGTCGATCGCGAAGGTCGATCGAATAATTCCCATAAATTCTTTGCCCATAAACTTTTTCAGTCCGTAACAGCCGTGGTAGCGACTTCGGCCTTTGAGTCGCACAGCAACGGAAAAGGCAGTTGATATTTAGCTGCAAACTTGGCGTGAGACGCGGCCCCGTCGGTGCTGATACCTAGCACTGCAATATTGCGCGCCCGGTATTCAGAGTAAATGTCGCGAAAGCCGCAAGCTTCTTTCGTGCAGCCGGGGGTATTATCCCGAGGGTAAAAATAGAGTACAGCTCGCCGCCCTCGCAAATCTGCGAGGTTCACCAAATTGCCGGCAGCGTCGGGCAGGCTGAAGACAGGAGCTCGCGTCACCGGGATTAAGTGTCATTAGTCATATTTGTCAATTGTTGAGATAAATACTCTGGGAGACTAAAAACATTGCGTCCGATCGCACCCAGATTCCCAGCGATTTGAATCCCGGTGTTCTTTTTTCTGGGTCTTGTACCGGGTGTGCTATGATCGTCATCGGTCTAAAATTGAGTAAAACTAGACAACGTAAAAACTTAACTGGATTAGTTGAGTGCGTAGTCACACCTAACGGTGTTGCGGTTTAGCTAGGCAGACAGGAATCCCCACAGTATACCGATCGAAGGTTAGTGTGGGATAAAAGGTGCGTGAGACTCCTGATTCCACCTGTTCACAATCTCATAAGCATAGCTTTGAGCCGTGGAGGGGTGGACAACGAGACGAACCAATTCCTTTTTAAAATATCAGTGGGGCGGGACGTGTTCCTCACTTTAAAATGCCGTAGAGGGAAACGATTGGAGTACCTTGAAGGAAGTTCTCGATATCCTTAACAGGACTCAGAAGCCTAAACCATATCGCTTGCGATTGTTGTGGGAGCGTCACGAAAGCTAAATTTGAACAAAACCTAGCTACAGAAACAGAACCGATCGAGTACGGTATAGTATACCGGAATTTACGCTTCGGGAGAAGACACGTCTGCTTTAGCGGGAGAAATCCTGTCAGAAGCAAGTGACTTCGCCCAAGCAAGAATCTCAGTCACGCCTGAGTGCACAGAGTATCAATCTTAAGAATTCCCGGGCTTTCGGGCGCGGGGAGTGTCAATGTTTATTAGTGAGGTCATAATGGCTAAGCGCCGCAATCTCAAGAAAGAGAAGGCACAACGAAATCAAGCATACGCTCGCAAATTTCGCAAGCGGAGAAATCAAGATATGTTCTCCAACAAGAGAAGGCGATTTGACGGCGGCAACGGCGGCGGGATGGGCGCCATGAGCGGCGGCGGCGGACGGGACAAGGATATGGCTGCTGCTGAAGAGTAATAGAGTCAGGCTATCTGCCCAATTTAGAACCAGAGTGGAAAACACGATCGTTCTTTCGGAGAGATAGCCAGCCCGAATTTGTCCGAGAATTTAACGATGTTTAGGCGAGCCGATCGCGCGCAGCGATAAGTGATTTTCTCACTTGTTCAAACCCGGTACCTCCATAACTATTGCGAGCCGCCACCACTTGCTGAGGCGCGATCGCGCTGTAAATGTCTGTATCAAACGCTGGGTGCAAGTCCTTCCACTCCTCAAGTGTCAAATCTTTGAGGAGTTTGCCCCCCGAAAGGCAACTTTTGACGACTTTCCCGACGAGGTTGTAAGCTTCCCGGAAGGGAACGCCTTTAGCGGCCAAGTAGTCTGCGACGTCTGTAGCGTTAGAAAAGTCTTCGGTAACAGCCACGGCGAGGCGCGATTTGTTAAACGCGATTCCTTCCCTGAGCAAAATCGTCATTGCTTCCAAGCAAGCCTGTACCGTTTTCACGGTATCAAACAAAGCTTCTTTATCTTCTTGCAAATCTTTGTTGTAGGCCAAAGGAAGTCCCTTCACTACTACTAACAAGGCTTGCAAGTTACCAAACACCCGTCCCGCTTTGCCCCGCACCAACTCCGGCACGTCGGGATTTTTTTTCTGGGGCATGATGCTAGAACCTGTAGCGCAGCTATCTTTGAGCGTAATAAATCCAAATTCGTGAGAAGACCACAAAATCATTTCTTCTGACAGGCGGCTCAAGTGTACCAAAATCAAGCTGCAGGCTGCGAGAAATTCGATCGCAAAATCTCGATCGCTCACTCCATCTAAGCTGTTAGCATAAACCTTGTCAAAATGCAAGAGTTCTGCCGTATAATGTCGGTCGATTGGGAAAGTCGTCCCCGCCAGCGCACCGCAACCCAAAGGCGAAACATTCACCCGCTTGGAGACATCGCCGAGACGTTCCCAATCGCGATCGGACATTTCAAAATAAGCTAACAAGTAATGAGCCAAACTGATTGGCTGAGCGCGCTGCAAGTGCGTGTAACCGGGGATTAAAGTTTCGACGTTAAGCTCGGCAATATCGAGTAAAACCCCTTGAAATTCCCGCAATTGCTGGCGAATTTCGGCGATGCGATCGCGCAAATACAAACGAGTATCAGTACCTGCTTGATCGTTGCGCGATCGAGCCGTGTGCAGCTTTTTGCCCGCATCCCCCACAATATCCGTCAGTCGCTTTTCTACCGCAAAGTGAACGTCTTCTGCATCAACTCCCGGAACAAAAAGACCTTCGCGGTATTCGCGGCGGATTTGTTCCAAACCATTGACTAACTGTTCGCCTTCTGCTGCAGAAATAATCCCCGTTTTGGCGAGCATTTTAGCATGAGCGACAGAACCAGTCAAATCGTACTCAATCAGTTCAATGTCGAAGCCAATACTAGCATTGAATCGGGCGATCGCTGGGTGCAGCGCTGATTCAAATCTTTGACTCCAAGTTTTTTGTTGTGCTGTCATTACTGAAGGTAAAACTAGATTATATGTCTGTTGCAGAAGTCTTTAAAAAACCGGTTCTGGGCATCGAAATGCAAGTCTGCCGATTTGCAGCATCAAACTAAAATCCTGCTTCCCTAATTCGGCAAAAAAAGACTTTAATCCCGACTGCAAACTTTTTATACCTGTATTGACACTAAAAAACTGAATTCCTGACTACAAAATTATTAAAATTATACTGCATCACAAAAAAATGAAATCCCGCCTGCTAACTTTTCAAATCTTTTCCGGTTGCATCGGAATAATAAAATCGAGTCAACAGTCAACAGTCATGGCCAAACAGGGCATTGGCCAAACAGGGCATTGGCCAAACAGGGCATTGGCCAAACAGGGCATTGGTCGGAGCGAAGCGGAGGGATTGGGCATTGCAACAGTCAACAGTCAACAGTCAACAGTCAACAATCAACAGTCAACAGTCACCTGACAATACAACCGGAATTGATATCAAATCTTTTCCTAATGCCCCAAGTCCCACAAAAGCTCTAAGGAAAAATGCCCTTAACGAACCAGCCAACAAATATACCTATAAAAAAAGCTCCTATTTGACCAGTCGAAACAAAATGATTCCAAGCTTTCTGGAAATTAGTAAAAATCTCGTAGCTTTGGCCCAAAATAACCGTATTCAAATGAGATTTTACAACTAACAAATCAACCGCATCATGCCAATGAATCGAGCCGGTCAATCCAGCAATAATTTCCGGCATTAAATTAACTATCATGTTGATTTTCTCCTGTTAAAGGTGTTACCCTAAGTACAACCAGTGTCATGTCATCTGCGTTGCGATTGCCAATACCGATAAACTGCTGAACTTGATCGAACAAATAATCCAAAATTTCCTCAGACTGCTGATAATTTTGACAAGCCCACTGAAAAGCCGCAGTCAAATTATCCTCATCAAACCGATCGCCTCTTTGATTAGCAGCATCGGTAAAACCGTCAGTGTAATAAATAATAGTATCTCCCGGCTGCAATTGCACCTGAGCTTCTTGGTAGTGCGAATCTGGATCGAGACCAATTAACATACCCTCCAAAGTATCGAGTCCCAGAATCGTATTAGTTGCAGCTTGCCACAGCAAAGGTGGGTGGTGAGCAGCATTGCTGTAAGACAAAACGCGAGTTTTCGGGTCATACTCCGAATAAAACAGAGTAACAAAACGGTGGGAATTTTCCAAATCCGCGTGCATTACTCGGTTTAAATGTTGCAAAATTCTCGCAGGCGAGTGGCGGTTCAAAACCTCGGCCCGCAGCATACCCCGAGTCATCGTCATCAACAGTCCCGCCGGCACTCCCTTGCCCATCACGTCGCCGATGACGATGCTCCAGCGGCCCTTGTCGATTTTGGACTTAAGATTTTGAATCAGGGATGGGGGGTTTTCCCCCTCATTTTCCTTGCCGATCGGGTCATAGTCAGCGGGAATAAAATCATAATAATCTCCACCGACTCTGCTAGCGGTTTGGCAGCGGGCGGCCACCTCAAGACCGGGAATTTTCGGACAACTGCGGGGTTGCAGCCGCAATTGAATTTCCGCCCCGATTTCTAATTCTCTATCTAAGCGTTCTTTTTCAGCTAACTTAACAGTAAGTTCATCTTTGTAGACTGCCACGGCGGTTTGATCCGCCACCAACCGAACTAATTTCTGTCTGCTGGAAGTCCACAGATATTGAGGGTCACTACTAAAAACATAAAGCCGTCCGCGTTCTAAATTTTTGACTAAAATTGGCGTTCCAAACAAATGAACATCCGGGCCCAAATAACGACTTACTTGCAGGTCGAGACTAGAAGTTTGCCCTGAGATTGAGGAAGCAGATTCACCAGCCGGGGCAGCAACTGCTGTAGCTTGTCTGGTGGCCATTTCCAGCGCTTTTTGCAAATCTTGGCAATACCTTCCTTCCTGACAGTGCAACTGCTGAAACCTGACTTGACCGTTGGGTTTGAACAGCACTAAAGCTCCCCCGTCGGCATCGGTAACGCGAGTCGCCACTAAAGGTACTAACTCCAAAAATTGATTGAGATTGTTAAAACTGCGGAGGGCAAATCCTAGGGAGCCCAACATATCTTGAACGTTGTGCTGGTATCGGTGCAAGCGGCCCACCAGTTCTTTGAGGGCAAATACTGGCGTCGCGTCGGTAGAATTGCGACCCGTCGGGCGGTCAGCAGGTTGAGGTGAGGGACGAGGCAAAGGCACAGCAGTCATTTTAAATTTGTGATTTTTGATCTTAAAAGGAACTTGATTGATTGAAGACTTAGAGAAGAGTCCAGTTGCACCGAAGCGTGATTGTTGAGTGTTGAGTGTTTGAACAATACCGATCCAACTGGAAACGATATTGCACGCCAGCGAGCAGAAAACCGGTTTTTTTTCTTTAGTAGTTTGGTGGGATGCTAGTTTGAGCTTAAGAATTTGAGACTTTGAAGTTCTGTCCGGGCCTCCAAAAATCGGGCCCGCGGCAGATACCTCATCAATCTAAAATCTAAAATCTAAAATCCAGTAGGGCTTCGACAAATTCGTAACTAGAAAACGGGCGCAAATCTTCGATGCTTTCTCCTACTCCGATAAAGCGGATGGGGAGACCGAGCTGCTGCACTACTGCGAGGGCAACACCACCTTTAGCAGAACCATCGAGTTTTGTCAATACTACTCCGCTTAATTTGGCAGATTCTGCGAATACTTCTGCCTGTCGCAAACCATTTTGACCTAATGTGGCATCCAAGACCAGTAGAGATTCTACGGTAGCGCCGGGGGCTTTTTTATCTACTATGCGACGGATTTTACTGAGTTCGTCCATGAGATTTTTTTTGTTTTGCAGGCGGCCTGCGGTGTCTACGATCAGCAGTTCTGTGTTTCTGGCGTTAGCGGCGGCGATCGCATCAAACACGACTGCTGCGGGATCGGTATTTTTGCCTGGGTTGGCAATAATTTCGACACCGCTGCGGGCCCCCCAAACTTTGACTTGTTCTACGGCGGCGGCGCGGAAGGTGTCGGCGGCGGCTATTAGGGTGTTGTAGCCGGATTTTTGGGCTATGTGGGCGAGTTTGCCGATCGTCGTAGTTTTGCCCGCACCGTTGACTCCGACAATTAACCAGATGTTAAAGGTGTCTTTTTCTGGAGCAAAAGTCAGGCTGTAGGCGGGATTGCCGGCGGCGGTTTCGGCTGTCGGAGCGTCGAGAATGTCGCGCAGGATGGTTTTGAGGAAGGCTAGAGCTTGTTCTGGCGGTAAAACTTCTTGTTTGAGTCTTTCTTGCAGGCGACTGATAATGATGTCGGTGGCTGCGACTCCGACATCGGCTTGTAGGAGCAAAGTCTCAATTTCGGCTACTGCGTCTTGGTTGAGCGGGCCTTGACCGACGATCGCCTTTAGTCGATTAATTAAGCTGCGGCGGGTTCTTTCTAAGCCTTTCCGCAGTTTTTGCAGCCAACTGATTTCTTCGACGGATACTTGATCTGGCCGGCGGCCCTGACTGGCGAGGATTTCTGATGACCATAAAAAGCCTTCGTCAAAGTCGAAACCGGGAATTTCTTCGATAATTGCGGCTCTTTCGGCGGAGGCTGCAATTACTTCTGGTTCTTCAATGGCGGTTTCTTTGAGGCGTTCGATGCGATCCATGCGCTCGGCTTGAGCTCTGGCCCAAAACGGCAGAGATTCGTCGGCTTGCGCCTCAGATGCGATCGACTCGGTTTCTTCTACAACTGAGGTTGCAGGTAGGGCAATTTCTATATTTTCTGCTGTAACTTCTAATTGTGGAGCAACGGGTGCAAGGTCGATCGCCCCAGCGATTTGTGGATCTGTGTCGGCAAATCCTGCATTTTGTGCTGCATCGGTTGCTTCAACAATCGCTTCTGGTGCAACTTCTGGAACTTCTGCAACAGTTTCTGCTGGTTCAACTTCGGCAACTTCTGCAACTTCTGCAACTTCGGCAACTTCGGCAACTTCTGCAACTTCTGCAACTTCTGCAACTTCTGTCTCGGCTACTTCTGTTTCAGGTTTTTGCTGTTTTTGAATATTTTTGTAAGCAGCTTTCGCCCAATTGAGATAATCTTCGGCGGCAGCGGGTGAACTTTGGTCTGTTGCTGCATCTGTTGGAGGCCCGGCGGGTGCCGAAGTTGCCGACTCATCTTGGGTTGGCTGGGGGGGAGTTTCTTTTTCAGAAGATCCGCTTTCGCTGTACTGGCGACGAAACCAATTAAAAACCATAGGAAATTGGGAATATAGTTATTAGCCATTAGTCATCAGTCCTTAGTGTAGAGCGGATTGCGGATTGCCAATCACTAATGACCAATGACTGATGACGAATGACTGCAGGCTGTTGACTATTGAGTGACAACTTCTGCGTTAATTTTATCGACTACTCGGCGGAGGACTCCGTTGATGAAGCGATGTCCTTCGTCGCCGCTGTAACGTTTTGCTAGTTGGACTGCTTCGCTGACGCCGACTTGTTCGGCTAAGCCGAGATAGAGGATTTCGGCGATCGCAATTCTCATGATATCTCGATCGATCCTGGGCAACCGATCTATTTGCCAATCCACGAGGGATTCCGAGAGCAATTCGTCAATTTGAGAGCGGTTGGCGCTAACTTTCGTCAGGATTTGCAAAGCATAGGTGCGGACATCTTGCTGGTTAGCAAGCTGGAGCATTTCTGGAAACTCCATTGCGGAACCGAGACGGTTGATGGCGGTTTGCGTAAGTTCCACAGCTTCGCGCACCATTACTCTAGCACTTTGTATATCGCCGGCGCGGATTTCGCTAGCAAGCAGTTTGTCACTACTCCGCTGCACTTCCGAGGCTGCTGCTTCTAAGGATTCTTGAACTTCTGCTGTCAGAGTGCGGACGGCGGCGAGGACAACATCTTCCAGTTTCTTCGCTTCTAAGAGTTCTGGATTTGACGGTAGTTGGCTGATGCCGAGGAGTGCGAGTTCGCGTGCTGTTTCGCGGGATTTTTTCATATTTTTTAGATAGAAATTGGGATAGGAATTTCGGAATTTTTGAGATTGTTAGATACTGGTTGAGACTGTAAACTTGGACTTTAGCAGAAAAATCAGCAAACAACCCGCCCTCGGTGATGATTGTTTCTGGGCAGGTTTTGGGAAAATATTAGACGAGCAATTGCCACAGCTATTTTAATCTGAGATGTTGCACCGTGCTCAATATTAATTTTATGGGCGGGCTTTCTGGTTCTTGGTATGAACCGGGTTTCTGAGTGTTGGATTTCTCCGCTTCCGGCTGGTTCAGTCTTCTTCGACTGGGACACGCTGGTATCTAGATTCGGATATTAAAGGTTCGAGTGTTTTGCCTGGGGGGTTGTCGGCGGTGACTGAAACTGAGTTGCTGGGGTTGACGATGCCGCCGGAGATGATCAGTTTAAAGGCATCTTCGATCGACATTGACAAATTCACTAGATCGGTTTCCGGGACTATAGCGTACCATCCGGTGGTGGGGTTTGGCGTGGTGGGGATGAAAATGCCGATCGGAGTTTCGCCGGACAAATGAGACTTAATATCGTTACTGTCGATCGTACCCGTCACAAACGCCAAAGTCCAGATTCCCCGCCGGGGATACTCTACCAACACCACCCGGCGAAATTTGTCATTTGAGTTAAGAATAGTTCCCAGCAGTTGTTTGAGGGTTTTGTAAACCGAACCCGCTAGGGGAATTGCCTGCAACAGGCGTTCGCCAAAGTCTAGCAGCCACTTCCCGAAGATGTTGCGGGCCATTAAACCGATGAGTAAAATGCTCAGCAGGGGTACAGCCAGCCCTACTAAAAAATTCAGCAGATTGACCCAAATCGGGTTGAGTCCGTCAAAAGGGTTGATCTGCTTGGGAATTTTGGTAAGAAAATTGATGACCCAACTGGCGACGGTAATTGTCAGCCAGATGGTAGTAGCTAAGGGTATCACTACCAGCAGACCTGCGATCAGGTCGTTTTTTAAGTCTTGTTTGATGCGTTGGAGCACGGGTGGTCAACTCTCCTCGTAACTGGCTGCAAATAACGTGAACAAACCTGAGAGTAAAGCAACTGCACGGGCAAAGAGTGAAAGTCGGCATTTTTATTGTCTTCTATCCCACCTTGCCGCGCCCTTGGATATGGAAAGAGTTAGGAGGTGGTAACTGCGGTTGTGCTGTACTTATATTGTCAAGAATTCTTGCAAATTACTGCCTGTCTTTAATATACTACGTGACTTGGGAAACACTTTACTCCTTTGTATATTTTAAGACAATTTAGCTAGGACTTAACAAATTAGCTCTTAGAGTTGAGGCCGAACCCATCGGGACGTTTCCCCTAGAAGGCTGTTGGGCTGCTTGGAGAACAGTTGAATTTTGAGGATGGGGCTGGCTAAACCAAGACAGTTGGTAATTGTACTGCGATCGCGCGCCATCCCATCGAACAATCATTTTTTTGAGAAATTGACAGAAGTGCGATCGACAAATGTAGCAGATATTACGTCAAATTATTTCTAAAATTCCAGATACTTATTAAACCATTTGACTATTGAATTACCATAACAAAAAAGGTTCGTAGTGTGGAATGCGAGTCCGCTCACTTGTTACCGACTATCGATAGATCCCTAAATCCCTAAATCCCTAAATCCCTAAATCTAAAATCTGATTGTGATGCGTCCAAGACTGGTATAGTCAAATTCATATCCGATCGCGAAAATCAGCTCAAAAATAAATAGCTTATGTGGCAGACAACAGAACTGTTGGAAGAAAACCCTATTCAGGGAAATATTGCGGGTGTTTCAGCCGAAATACCCGACTTATTTGGGAGTAAGTTCGATCGCCTCAATCGGACGAACCAAATTGCAAACGGCAATACCAATGTTTTATTTGATACCAGCTATGACTTAACTCAAACACCAGATTTGGCGGCTGCGACTAATAGCGCGATCGACCTTCTCGACCCAATCACCCACTTTAGCATCCCGCCCTCAGAAAACAACAATCTTAAATTCGATAATAGCAGTATAACATCCCAGAGCGATATCTCCACTCAAATTCAGAGAGACGAACTGACAGGAATGGATTATCCTGTTGGCGGTATCGATAGCGAGCCAGAGCGCACACAATCCCAAACGTCCCCCCTATTACCAGCAGAAAAATGGACTTTCAACTTTAAAGATTATACTATCAACCACCAAGGCTTAAACACCCTCAACATCAAAGTAAATTACGACTTAAAACCGGGAATTGCCCAAGACGAATATCTCGATTTTGTGCCAATTTACAAAAGTATTGATAACTTCCTAATTAACTACCCGAACGAAACAGATGCTTGGGAAAATATCAACAAAAATCTGAGCCAAAAAGTGCTAGAGGAGAATCCGGCACTAACAGATGTTACCATTCAACTCGAAGTTTTGCCAACGAATAGATTACCCTACGATCGCTCTAGCACAGTTTTCCGAAATCGTTCCGGTCAAGTCAAAGAAAATGGTAATGTGTCCTTAACAAACTACGCAATCGATCACCAAGGAGCCAACAAACTAAATCTCGATGTTGATTACCAGTACAAACCGGGAATTGCTCCCAATAACTATCTTGATTTCCGGCCACTTTTCCAAAGCATTGATAACTTTTTAACCAAGTATCCGAACGAAACAGATTTTTGGGAAGTTTTCAATAAAAATTTAACTCAAAACATCCTCAGTGAAAATCCTGCCCTAGCAGCAGTTGATGTCAATCTTAACATCTTGCCAAACCAAAACTTGCCCTACAACCGCACCAGCAAAGTTACTCGCACTCAAGCCAGCAATCCTCAAGGAACATTCCTAGTGGGCAATACTAGGGGAGATAATGTACTGCGGTTTGACGGCAATACTGGCAACTTTCTAGGCGAATTTATTCCAGCGGGAAGCGTCGGTTTGTCCAATCCAGATACAGTTCTTTTTGGGCCAGATGGTAACGGCGATGGTAAGTCAGACATTTACATTGCTAGCGGCGACAAACCAGGAAATTCGGGAGAACCGACAGCATCTGCCGTATTGCGGTATGACGGAGTTACTGGTGAATATATTGATAGGTTTGTTGCTGACAAGCCGAATACAGCAGCCGATGAAACAGGCGGCTTGTCTCGCCCTTACGGTTTAGCTTTTGGCCCTGACGGAAATTTTTATGTCAGTAGTTTTTTTAGTGACCAAATTCTCCGATATAACGGCAAAACTGGACAGTTCATTGATGTATTTGCTGCTGGAAATCAGCAATCGGGAGGATTGAACGGGCCGAACGGTTTACTGTTTGCTCCTGACGGCTATTTGTACGTGACAACGCAGGGGAGTGTGGCACGTAACGGTGAAGCCGATTTTAGCCCTGGTTTCCCCAGTCAGGTGCTGCGTTACAACCCGGAAACCAGGCAGTCAAGTATCTTTGCTTCGCCCGAACCTTCGCCTCGGAGTCAGGGATTTGTGAGTCTTTTGGGAATGGCTATCGGGCCTGATGATGGCGACCTTTATGTGAGCGATTTTGCTAACGATATCAGGCGTTACAATTTAACCAGTGGGGAATTAATTAAGGTTTTACCTACGAATTATACTGATACTTCGCCCAGTAGCAATTATGTAGGTGGTTTGGCATTTTCGCCGATCGGCAATTTGTTTGCTGTGGGCTTTGATAACCGCGCCAGCGCTAACGGTGCGGGTGCTGTTTTGCGCTACAGTGGCAAGACTGACGAACCGCTGCCAATATCCAGCAATACTTTGTTGAGTAACAATTCTATTTTTGTTTCTCCCGACAGCAAGTTAGAGCGTCCAGTGGGAATTGCTTTCTTTCCATCGGATGCTCAATTAGGTCAAAAGTGGAATTTTTCACTAGCAAATTACCCAATCGAACATCAAGGGTTAAACAACCTGAATATTGATCTAAATTACAAGTACAAAGATGGGATTCGAGATTATCAATATCCTGATTTTGTGCCGATTTACAAGAGCATTGACAATTTTTTAGTTGATTACCCAAACGAAACAGATTTTTGGGAAATAATGAACAAAAACCTGACGGAAAAAGTGCTGGCAGAAAATCCGACAATTGCGTCTGTGACGGTTAATTTGGATGTTTTACCGACGGAAAAATTGCCTTACAAGCGCAGCAGCACTGTGACTCGGACAGCCGATGGCAAATTAGGAGAAGGCTGGGATTTCAAAATTCCTAATTATGCGATCGAACATCAGGGTTTGAATAATCTAAATATTGATGTCAAGTATCAGTATAAACCAGGAATTACCCAGGGTGAATATCCTGATTTTGTGCCGATTTACAAAGCCATTGACAATTTCTTGAGTGCTTATCCAAACGAAACGGATTTCTGGGAAATTGTGAATAAGAATTTGACGCAAAAGGTGCTGGCAGAAAATCCGGCTTTGAATTCAGTGGAAATTAATCTGGAGGTTTTGCCTACTAACCGATTGCCTTACGATCGAGCTAGTATTGTGTCGATCGCCTAACCTGTAAAAGTCGCTTTCCTATCAGGGTTGAATGAGCCTTGAAGGAGCGGTTTCTAAGAGCGATCGCGCATGATATGATTTGTGCCATAGATCTGTACGAGTTCGCGATCGCATTAAGACCACAGAAATCGGGTTTTTATGGCGATTCAAGGTCTATAGCGGTTCTCAAAAAGTGAGGTATGCCCGGTTTAGCCGGTTTGCCCTATGCCCTATCCCGGATAGTATCTCATACCAGAGCACAGAAAGGCTATAGATGCAGTATTTTCGTCCATCAAACTCGGTTTCTGGGCAAATAGTGCGTCCCAAGACTATACTTAGAAATGAAAATTTAATAACTTAAACATCTCCTGCAGTCCTATCCTATAAGTGCCGAGGTAAAAGGAGGCTCTTCCTCCGCACCTGCATTACCAGACAAAGGAGGCAGAGGCTCCGCACCTGCATTACCAGGCTCTTCCTGGTAACGAGCAAAAAAGAGTGCGTCCAGGACTATTGTGGAGAAATCGGGATCAACTAACCAACAGGGGCAGAGGTTCAACTAGAAAGCAGAGCAATTTTTTATCTTTTTTTTAGAGCGACCATCGAAATTGAGTGAATAATGGAAGTATTCAAAGAATTTTGATTCAAACTTTAAGTAAAAGATATTAAGGAATTGTTGTGAAAATGCTAAATATCCTCTTAATAGAAGACAGTGCCCTAGATGCCGAACTGATTGAGGCTTATCTAGTTGAAGGCGGTCTCAAGTTTTCTCTGCGGTGCGTAGACACCCAGGAAGACTTTGCTGCGGCACTGGACGAACAATGTTTTGATATTATTTTGGCAGATTATATGCTGCCTGGTTTTAACGGATTAGCGGCGCTCTCAATGGCGAACGCTACTTGTCCCGAAGTGCCGTTTATTTTTGTGTCTGCTACTTTGGGCGAGGAAGTCGCGATTGAAACTTTGAAAAGTGGCGCTACAGATTACGTTCTTAAACGCAGTTTGACGCGCTTGGTGCCGTCGATCGATCGCGCGATGCGGGAAGTGAAAGAGCGGCTCGATCGCAAAGCAGCTCAAGCGCAGCGGATCGAAAGCGAAGCGAGATTTCGGATGATGGCAGATACTGCGCCGGTGATGATTTGGATGTTGGACTCTGACAACCTTGGCGATTATTTTAACAAAGTTTGGTTGGATTTTACCGGTAAAACTTTGGCGGAAGAAATGGGCAGCGGTTGGATGGAAAGCTTGCACCCCGATGACTTGCCAAAATGTCGGGATATTTGCAACAGAGCCTTCGAGGCCCGCCGCGAGTACCGGCTCGAATGTCGCATGAGGCGCTATGACGGGGAATACCGCTGGGTTTTGGGTACGGGCGTACCCAGGTACAGACTCGATCGCACTTTTGCAGGTTACATCGGTTCTTGCATCGATATTAGCGATCGCAAATTAGCAGAACAAGAACGCACTGCCGCTTTGAAAAACGAACAAGCAGCTCGCAAAGAAGCAGAAGAAACAGCTCATGTCCTGCTCTCGGCCAACGCTCGAATTACTAACATTCTCGAAAGCATTACCGATGCTTTTGTCGCCTTCGATTTAAATTGGAACTACACTTATCTCAACCACAAAGCTCTCGAACTTTTAGGCAAATCACAAGCCGAACTCCTCGGTAAAAATATTCTGGATTTATTTCCCAATGCTGTAAAATTACCATTTTACAAAATGGCAGCAAAAGCATTAGCAGACCAGGTAACAGTAGAGTATGAAGAATTCGTGCCTTTATTGAATAAGTGGTTGAAAATGCGTTGTTATCCTTCCGATTCTGGTTTGTCGGCTTACATCGAAGACGTGAGCGATCGCAAGCAAGCAGAATCTGCACTCAAAGCTAGCGAAGAAAAGCTGAAAATGTTGGCAGAATCTAACTTGATAGGAATTGTCTTCGGCGATCTTGACGATGGCATCAGCGACGCTAACGACGAATTTTTGCGGATAGTGGGCTACCGGCGGGAACAGTTGGAGCGCGGGGAACTCCGCTGTAAAGACCTTACACCGCCGGAACACCTACCGCTGGACGATCGCAGCATTGCAGAGGCAAAAACAAATGGCGTTTGCACTCCCTACGAAAAAGAATACATTCGGCTCGATGGTAGCAGGATTTCTGTGTTTTTAGGATATATTTTGTTGGGGGAAAAGCGACAACAATTTGTGGCTTTTGTTCTCGATTTGACGGATCGCAAGGAGTTAGAAAAAGCACTGCACGATCGAGCCGAGGAATTGGCGCGAGCCAACCGGATGAAAGACGAGTTTCTGGGAACTTTGTCCCACGAATTGCGGACACCGCTGAATGCGATGCTGGGATGGACGCAACTGTTGCAAAACCGCAAGTTTGACGAAAAAACGACGGTTAGAGCTCTCTCAACGATCGACCGCAATACGCGATCGCTCTCAACTCTGATCGAGGATTTGTTGGACGTGTCGGAGATTATTACCGGCAAACTGTTCTTGAATTTGCGGTGGATGGATTTGATTTCGACTGTTGAGGCTGCGATCGAAGCTCTCGCCCCCGCTTGGAGGGCAAAAAATATTCAATTCGTAACGGATTTCGACGAAACAGCGGGGCGGATTTTTGGCGATTCCGGCCGCTTGCAGCAGGTGGCGTGGAATTTGCTGTCAAATGCGATTAAGTTTACTCCTGACGGCGGACAGGTAACGGTGGCGCTGCACAAAGTGGAGAGCACTGATGGACAAGCGCAATTAACTGCGAGTAAAAATGTGTCGCATCCTAGCGTCGAAATTGAGGTCAGCGACACGGGAGAAGGGATTGCGAGGGAGTTTTTGCCCCATGTTTTCGATCGGTTCAGCCAAGCTGACAGCTCTACAGCGCGACCTTACAACGGATTGGGTTTGGGTTTGGCTTTGGTGCGCCATTTTGTAGAAATGCACGGGGGAACAGTGGAAGCCGAATCGGCCGGTGCGGGACAAGGAGCGAGGTTTTTGGTGAGATTGCCAATTAAACAGTCTCATAGCGAGGGCGGAGTTTCTGTGGTAGGGCTTGGGGAGTTGGCGGTTGGAGAAACCCCGGCGCGATCGCACCCGATGGAGTCTTTTGTGAGCAGTAACCTTTCGGGAGTGCGAGTTTTGGCGATCGATCGCGACCGGGATTCCTTGGATTTTGCCCGTACAGTGCTCGAAGATTGCGGAGCCTTGGTGGAGACCGCGACCTCGGTAATGGAAGCCTTGGAGGTGATTTATTGCATGAATCCCGATGTTTTGGCGATCGAACTCGGAATGCAGGGGGAAGATGGAGAGGCTCTGCTGCAGCAAGTGCGATCGCGATCGGGGAACAAGGAAATTCCAGCGGTGGCGTTCACGGTAGCAGGTAGGGTAGAGGAACGGGTGCGGGCGCTGCGGCAGGGTTTTCAACTTCACCTGTCCAAGCCTCTCGATCCTGCGGAATTAGTGGCGGTGGTAGCAAGTTTGGCTGGGCGATGACGAATTGTCGATCGCGCCAGTCGATTTGAGATTTGAGATTTTTCTCGTTACCAGGCTCTACCTGGTAATGCAGGTGCGGAGGAATTGCTCGTTACCAGGCTCTGCCTGGTAATGCAGATCCAGAGGCTCTGCCTCTCTTTACCCCTAGGCTTCGGGGAGAATTGCTCGTTACCAGGCTCTGCCTGGTAATGCAGATCCAGAGGCTCTGCCTCTCTTTACCCCTAGGCTTCGGGAGAGGAGTTTGCTCGTTACCAGGCTCTGCCTGGTAATGCAGATCCAGAGGCTCTGCCTCTCTTTACCCCTAGGCTTCGGGGAGAGGAGTGTGAATGATATCGGAAACAAGATCAAATCATGTGCGTGCGTGCGATCGGCATAACAAAAAAATCGTAGTGCCCACACAACATAATTCGCCCATCCTTGGTGATTCAAAAAACACTAACTTTGTGTTTTATAGAAGACAAAACATTTTGCATAACCTCTTTCGCCACAGCCTTGACCACATTAATACTCACACTATTACCTAATTGATAGTAAGCCTTATCATCCTTGGGATGCAGCACAAAACCATCGGAAAAACCTTGTAACCGCGCCGCCTCGCGGGGAGTAATTCGGCGGACTCTGTGATTGTGATAAACACCTAATTTATTAGCATCGCTGGCAACAAGCGTTACAGAAATCTTTTGCGGATCGAGAAATTTATACACTTCAAAAGAAAAATTACCCGACACAGGCTTGTACAAATCATTTTTCCGCTGTAGGTACTTCTTAGCAACCAGCCAATCCAGAATTTCATCAAGATTGGGATGAGGAAAAAAAGTAGCGATTTGCTCTTTACTTAAAAGTTTACCATCTTGGTGACAGCCAAATTTTTTATTTCGCCTTTTTAATATAAAAAGATTCATCAACTCAATTTCATCTAAACTGCATTTTCCTCGCAAACCAAGTTCCCAAGAATGAATCGAATTGCCGCCGCGATAGTCAATTAACCGCATTCCGTGCAAGCGATTTAAATCATTGTTAACAATTTGTTTTAATGCCTTGACAAAATCTGGCGAACAATCATATTTTGGGTCTGGATTGTCTTCCAAAATATCTGCCACTGTGACAAGTTTACTTAACGGGGAAAATAACGATAGCTGTTGGTGGTTACAGGAATGGGAATCTTTTGGCCCTAAGTCGGAAACTAAGTCAAATTGGGGCGAAGCATTTAAAATTCCGACTAGGTAAACTCGGACGCGGTTCTGAGGTAAGCTAAAGTTAGAACTGTTGAGCAAAAAGCAATCGAAGCTGTAACCTCTAGTGGTAATTTCGTGTTTAATTGTTTCGAGGGTTCTGCCGCCGTCGTGGCTGACAAGTCCTCGCACGTTCTCGAAAATAAATGCTTGAGGTTTAGCGGTATCAATCAGCCTCATTATTTCAAAAAATAAGGTTCCTCTGGTATCGCCAAAACCTGCTTTTTTGCCAGCAGCGGAGAAAGATTGACAGGGGAATCCTGCTAGTAAAATATCGTGTTTTGGTAGTTGGTCAATTAGTCGGATATCGCCTAAAGGTGTGTCGGCAAAGTTTTTGCGGTAAACTAATTGAGCGTCGGGATTAATTTCGCTGCTTAAGAGGCATTCTGTTTTTAGATTCAAGGAATCAGCGGCTTCTTCAAACCCTAATCTCATGCCGCCTATTCCTGAGAATAAGTCAATAAAATGGATGGTTTTCATAGCATAAAAATTGCTGATTTAGATGGATATCTTGCAGCATTTTTAACAGGATTTAGACCTCTTTCATAGGATCCACATCCTCTGGATATTCGTTACCAGGTTCTACCTGGTAACGAGAAATTTTGGGGGCAAAATTAGATGCGCTAGCTTATTTCTTGCTACTAATCCATTCCTTGAGATCGGCGATCGTAAAAACGGCCTGAAAATCCAATCCCTGCTCGCGATATAATTGAGATCCACCTTGCTCTCGATCGATCAGCGACAACACGCGATCGACTTGATAACCCGCACCCCGCAACCGTTCCACCGCCTGCATAGCCGACTTGCCCGTCGTCACCACATCCTCCAAAACCGCAACATTAGTCCCAGCGGGCAACAGCGGCCCCTCAATATAGGCCATTGTCCCGTGTCCCTTCGTCTCTTTGCGGACAATTAGCGCCGGAATCGATCGACCTTCCAGAGCCGAAACCACACTTACCGCAGTTACAATCGGGTCAGCACCCAAGGTCAAACCGCCCACAGCCTGCACCTGAGCCGGCAGCATGGAGAGGAGTAAGCGCCCCGTAGCCAAAGCACCTTGGGCGTGCAAAGTCACCGGTTTGCAGTTGATATAATAAGAACTTTGCTGCCCCGAAGACAGCACAAAATCGCCCTCGCGATAGGCAAACTCGCACAACAAATCCAAAAGTCGATCGCGCAGCACCTTTAAATCCCCAGCATCCATAACTTACACCGTGTACAAAACACAAATAATCCGCCGATAATCAGTTTATATTGGAACCGTAATTAATCTAAAAGCCGAAGAAATATATGAGTCAAAAATTAAAAACTCTGAGCCGCGCCTTAATTCTCGCTGTCGCCTCTGCCACACTCGCATCCGTCAAAGGAGCTCAAGCAGAACCAGCCCGATTTCACCCGATTAGCGACGACTTCAACCGACAATTCTTTGAAGCTTCAGGAGACTTTTACCACAACGTCAGCTTGCAAGGCTACATGGGCGACTATTTAGGCATCGGTGCCCCCAGCGGCGTAGTTGCCTTTCCCGAAAAAGAAATCGAGCGCGATGCCAGCCGCATCAACGGCTTTTACCGACGAGTAATGCAGCGGCAAGTTTCCAGCGATCCGATTTTGCGCGTCCCGGATGCCGTCAATCCCTTCGATTCCTCAGTCATGGCGCTGCCTCCCGCTTGCCAGCTATCACCTCAACCGAGCGGCTGTTTCGCCACTCCCGCCGGACTCCAAGACCAATTTTTACCGAGAGAGCAGCAGCAAGATTCACAGACAGCCCCAGGCCCCGTTAGAGGACTTTATCAAGTATCACCAGTTCGAGGAAATTAATTGCCGGTGAGACCATTGGTTCGCAGTCAGGACGAAGAGTCCTCGCTGCGAACCTATGATGAAACAATGCTGCCGTCAGGCATAATTGTTTTTTTCAAATAAGCTTTGTCCAGATTAGCTCCCGCCAAGTTCGCCCCTCTGAGATTGGCCCCGGTCAAATTCGCTCCCCTCAAATCAGCTTTGCCGAGGTTAGCCCACCGCAAATCGGCACCGCTCAACAAAGCAAAACTGAGATTGGCCCTAAAAAAATAAGCTGCCGTAAAGTGAGCTTCCCCGAGGTTAGCTTTAGATAAATTAGCTGCGTAAAAATGTGCTTCAATCAATTCGGCTTGATTGAGATTAGCTTGACTGAGATTAGCATTATTGAGGTTTGCGCCGATCGCATTAACTCGAAACATCACCGCACCGATTAAATTCGCATCTCCCAAATCAGTTTGTTGGAGATTAGCAGCGCTGAGATCCGCCCCAATGAGATTGGCACCGCTCAAATCGGCTCCCATGAAGTCAGCATTTCGGAGATTTGCTCCAGTTAAATTGGCTTTAATCAAATTAGTTTCGAGCAGTTGCGCTCCCGCAAGATTTGCTAAACTGAGGTTAGATTCGGCAAAGTTTGCGGCAATTAATTTAGCATTAAATAAATCTATTTTAAAAAGGTTTGACCGCCCGAGTTGCGCGCCTCTGAGATTGGCTTGGGCGAAGTTAGCCTCGCTGAGATCGGGTTCTATATTTGGGTTGAGATTTCTCCATTCAATCCAACTAACTGCACCTTTTTTCAGGAGCGCTAAATGCTGTGGGTTTGCCATAATTGCATCTCCTTTAATGGCTATTCCTTGCGACCGGTAATTGCTGGATTTTCCCGACCAGATATGCTTTCCACCGCTGCAATTGCTGCCTGGGAACCTGCTAAAATATCTTGTTCTGAGCCACCGAGGTAAAGTCGCCCGAAACTGCCGACAGCCTGAACCTCTAAAATATTAATCGATGCGCCTTTTTCTGCTTCATTGGCCGCCAGCGCTGCATAGGCTGCCGGTTCTACTTCTAAGACATAAAGCGTTTGTCCCGCCAGCAGCAACTGTCCGCGGCGGGTGCGGTTGATTAATTGTGTTTGGTGCGCGTCAATGTTGCGAATAATTTGGCTAGAAATTACTCGCGGTTTAATAGATTCTTCTCTGCGGACTCCGATGAATTCTAGAATTGCTTTCCCTGCGGCCCGCGTTTCTCCCTGCTGGCCAGAGTGTACTTCCAGCAGGCCGTACAAGCGCTCGACTATCTGCACTCCGGGGCGCACGGAGGCGGATTTGAGGGCGACATCGGTAATTCGGTTAATTTCGATACCGGGTGAGATTTCTATCCACAGCGACGCATCCCCAGGAAGCGGCAAGAATCCAGCGGCGATTGTGCCGATGTATGCTGCGTGCTGCGGCTGCAAGTTGTCTAGAAATACGTAGCTGCGTAGCTCTATTCCCAAAAGTTTTGATCTCCGTCGATCGAGTTTCAACTGTTGTCTGTGCAAGATCTGAGTGTACCTTTTTTTGTCAACAACACATGATTAAGTTGTCGGAAGTCCCGGAGTGCCGAAACCGGCGAGGGAGGTGCGAGGCCGGGGATTTCTAGTGTCGGAGTGCCTGCGCGAGCTATGTTTAATTTCGTGTGCCTGCTAAAAATTGGATATAAATCTATAGTGATAGCTGGAATTTAGGAATGTTTACTGCTAGAGGTGGATGTAGCTGCAATAGCCGATCGATATATTGGTGACAGTTAAAGATTTTTCTAAGCAGAGAGCATTTGAATTATGAAGCGTTCTAATTTATCCAAGGCAATTGGTGCAGGTATTATAGCTGCTGGTTTAGCCATTGTGCCAACTCATCTGCCTGCTTCGGCTCAGACAGATCCAGCTCCCGGTACTAACAGCAGAACCACCACAACTACTACTATTCCGAGCACCGATGCTCAGACAGCTCCAGCTCCCGCTACTAACAGCACCACCACTACCACTACCGTTCCTCGCTCCGATGTGTACAATGCTGATGCCGATCGCGGTTTTGATTGGGGATGGTTGGGCTTGCTAGGCTTAACTGGTTTGTTCGGTTTAATTCCCCGCAAACGCGAAGAAACTGTCCGCTATACAACTACAACGGGCGATCGGGATCCAGCCGTGCGTACCGACTACCGTTAATGCTCCCGTGGACTTGCAGCAGACAATCATGTAGGAATAGGATATTTAATATCAATTCCGGTTGCACTCCTCATGATGTTGACTGTTGACTGTTGATTGTTAAGAGGGCGGGCACGGGGGCACCGCCCCTACTGACTGTTGACTGTTGACTACTGACTGTTGACTGTTGACTGTTGACTGTTGACTGTTGACCGTTGACTTTTGACTGTTGACTGTTGACTGTTGACTGTTAATCGAACAACTGAAAATTGCACCGAGATAGGTGGTGACTTATAAAAATCATTCATAAATTGCCCTCTAATTTATCACCTGACGATGCAGCGGGAAACGATATAACTTGTCGGACTAGCATCAACAATTATCAAAAAACCTCGCAAATGGAGGTTTTTTTGTTTGAGATAATGCGCGATCGAACAACCGTCGCACCCTCAAAATCATCGTCGGTAGAACCCGACTTGAGATGATTAACTTCTGCCTTTCTTCATCCCTTCTTCCTTCGCGCCCTTTGCGTCTTCGCGGTTCGTCAAACAAAGACTTTTCACACACAAAAAGACCTGGAAAAAATTAACCAGAACGATCGAGCAAATCCAACATCGTCTGCAGCAACTTGTCAGGCTCTAAAGGCTTAGAAAGATGCCGCTGGAAACCTGCAGCCAGGGCTTGCCGGTAGTCAATTTCTCCAGCATAAGCCGTGAGGGCGATCGCCGGCACAAGTCCGCCTTGCTCTGCAGGTAGAGCCCGAACCTGCTGCAGCAACATATAACCGTCAGTGTCGGGCATTCCAATATCGCTCAACAGCAGATCCGGCAAAGACACAATTAAAGCCGCCAAGGCATCGGTAGCGTTAGAAACTGCCGTCACGCTTGCGCCGCAATCCTCCAACAGAAAAACCACCAAATCTCGCGCATCAGCATCATCATCCACCGCTAACACCCGGATACCGCTCAAATTGAAGGACTTCTCCGGCGGCGCACTTGCAGCAGGAATTGTCGGAGGTTGCACGGGCATCAGGGGGATTTTGACTGTAAAAGTCGCGCCTTTTCCTTCGCCTGCACTGTCGGATATCACCGTGCCGCCGTGGAGCTCGACGAGATGGCGGACGATCGCCAATCCTAAACCCAATCCGCCAAACTTGCGCGTGTACGTGCTGTCAGCTTGCCGGAAATAGTCGAACACGTAGGGCAGAAAATCAGGTTCTATACCTTTGCCCGTATCAGTTACACTAATTTGAGCGTCAGTGTCAACCCGATCGAGAGCAATGTCGATTTTGCCTCCCGCCGGGGTGAACTTGACAGCATTTGAGAGCAAATTCCACACAACCTGCTGAAGCCTGCCCCCATCACCCAAAACCCTGCCGACATTCGGTGCAAATTGAGCGTTGATTTGAATCGATTTGACTTGGGCCGACAAACGTACAGTTTCCATAGCGCTGTCGATCGCCTCAGCTAAATCCACAGGTACAATATTCAAACTGACTTTGCCTTGCAGAATCCGCGACACGTCGAGCAAATCTTCGATTAGCTGAGTTTGTAGTTTGGCGTTGCGCTCGATCGTTTCTAGGGCGTAGCGCTGCTTTTCCGGTGTCAGCACGTTCGATTGCAACAGCTTTGCCCAGCCCATAATCGGGTTTAAGGGAGTCCGCAATTCGTGGGACAAAACAGCCAAAAATTCGTCTTTGACGCGGTTAGCCTGTTCTGCTTCCTCCCTGGCGGCCTTTTCGAGGGCTAGCAGGCGTTCTCGTTCCGCTTCTGCTTCGAGGCGATCGGTAATGTCGGTGTTGGTACCGCACCAGCGCAGCAAATTGCCTTTCTCGTCGCGCACCGGCACGGCGCGGGAGAGAAACCAGCGGTAGGAGCCGTCTTTGGCGCGAATCGGGAAAGTATCTTCCCAGGCTTCGCCTTTTTCAATGCAGCGCCTAAATTTTGCGACAACCCGATCGACGTGTTCCGGGTGGTGAACCTGCTGCCAGCCCCAGCCTTGCATTTCCTCGCTAGTAGTGCCGGTGTAGTCAAACCAGCGCTGGTTGTACCAGAAAATCCATCCTGTGGCATCTGTCATCCAAGCCAACTGAGCGATGTTGTCAGCTAGGGCGCGGAACCGATCCTCGCTCTCGTGCAAGTCCTGCAGGGTTCGCGCGTGCAGGATCGCCGTCCAGAGGCGAGCCACCATTTCCTGCACCAGCGAAACTTCATCAATCTGCCAGCAGCGCACTGCCTGTGATGTCACCGCCAAAACAGCCACCCAGCGCCCTTCCTGAAGGCAGGGAACATCGACTAAAGCGCGAATGCCAAGACCACCGTAATTATCGACCAAAGAGGCTGTATCCGGGTAATTAGCGATATCTGAGATGACAAGTGGTTGATTTGCCATACAGAGATTTGTCAATTCTGCCGTCTTAAAGTCTGAGATTTGATAGGTGCCGGCGATACTCGCTAAGCCCGGCCGGTGCCAGTCTCGATCGACCATTGCCACTCCCGCTGCAGTATCGATTTCGTACCAGATGCAGCGATCGACCTGTAGATATTCTCCCAGACTGCTCATAGCTTCCCACAACATTTCTGCGGCGTTGGAGCCTTGTGGCAAGCGGAGTTCGAGCCCGGAGAGAAACTGCTCGTTGAGTTGGGCTTTTTTGCGATCGTGAATGTCGGTATTCGTGCCGATCCACTCGACAATCCGGCCGCCTCCGTCGCGAATTGGCACGGCGCGGGACAAATGCCAGCGTTCCATTTGGTCGGAGGCCCGCCGCAGGCGGAACTCAACTTGATAAAATTCTCCGGTAATTTGACACTCTTGCCAGCCGGCAAAAGTTTCTGCCAAATCCGACGGCGGCACCAAAGACTCCCAATTGTTTTGAGTGGCTTCCTCGTAGGACATTCCCAGATATTCCGACCATTTTTGATTGGCAAAGCGAAGTTTTCCGGCGGTGTCTACATTCCAAATCAGGTGGGGCAGCGATTCAGCCAGGAAGCGGAAGCGGCGGTCGCTTTCTGCTAAGCTTTCTTCGGCTCGTTTGCGATCGTCAATATCAATGCCGATTCCGACCCATTGCAGCACTTTTCCCAGGCTGTCTTTGACGGGGACAAGTCGCGCCAAATGCCAGCGGTAGCTGCCGTCAAACCTGCGTACCCGACATTCAAATTCGTAGGATTCCCCTGCTTGAATCGCCTGAGTGCGGGTGGCGACAACTGCGGGCAAATCCTCATGATGAAATAATTCCAGCACCGGCACTGTCAGAGGCAATTCTGGAATCATGCCCGTGTAGCTTTGCCAGTGCTGGTTGCAAAAATCTAACCTGCCGTCGGCGGTGTTGATCCACATTAACTGCGGCACGGCATCGGCGAGGGTGCGGTAGCGATTTTCGCTTTGCCGCAGTGCTTCTTCTATTTGCCGGCGCTCGGTTTTGTCCTGCATGATTTTCAGGAAACCTTGCACGTCGCCTGCTGCGTCGCGCAGGGGCATCACCAGCCCGCTGCCCCAAAAGCGACTGCCGTCTTTGCGGAGGTGCCAGCACTCGTTTTCTGCTTTTCCCTCAGTTAGCG
The DNA here is from genome assembly GCF_036705185.1 of Microcoleus sp. B4-D4. Classification (NCBI taxonomy): domain Bacteria; kingdom Bacillati; phylum Cyanobacteriota; class Cyanophyceae; order Oscillatoriales; family Microcoleaceae; genus Microcoleus; species Microcoleus sp. B4-D4. The sequence goes on from NZ_JAUBTX010000004.1 coordinate 35,893, forward strand.
CTAGGTGCATTTCTAATTCCGGCTTTCTGGCTGCTGAGTCTTCTGGGGTGAAGATGATTCGTCCGTGCTGCCCGACGATTTCTGCTTCGGAATAGCCCAGCAATCGCTCTGAGCCTGCGTTCCAACTGGTAAAGTGTCCGCCGGTGTCGAGGGTGAAGATGGAGTAGTCTTTGGCGCTGTCGAGTATCAATTGGAGGTGGTTTTCGCGATCGCGCAGGGCTGTTTCTGCTTGTTTGCGCTTGGTAATGTCGGTTGTGAAGCCGACTACTTTGGTCACTTCGCCTTGCTGGTTGCGAATCGCGGTGCCGCGCTGCCAAACATCGATCCAGCGGCCGTCTTCGTGCCGGACTCGGTACTCGCTTTCGTAGCGTTCGAGAGTCAATATTGCTTCCGTCTCGGCCTCGATGCGGGCAAAATCGAGGGGATGGATGCGTTCTCTCCACCACTCTCGTGTTGCCGCTGCGTCCTCGGGGCGGACACCGATGAGGGAGTACAGTCCTTCGGAACGGTAAACGCTGTTGGATGACAGATCCCACTCAAACACCATGCCGTCGATCGCCCTTGTCGCTAGTTGAAAGCGGTTGTGGCTTTCTTGCAAATCGAGTTCGGCTTTTTTGCGATCGGTAACATCCAATACTACTCCGACAAACCGCACTGCGGAGCCTGCTGCGTCGTAAAAATAGCGCCCGGACACGCTCAACCAGCGGATTTCCTTGGTGTCGGCGCGGATGATGCGGTATTCCATCGAGTATAGCGCGCGGGTTTTTCGAGCTGTTTTGACTGCTTGCATGACTTGCTTTAAGTCGTCTGGATGCACGCAGTTTTTCCACATTCCGAGCGTTGTTTCGCCGCTCAATGTCGGTTCTCCGCCGAAAATCCTGAAATGGTTGGCCGACCAAATTACTCGATTTGTTACTAAATCTTGATCCCAGGTTGCCATGCCGGAGCCTTCGATGGCAACGCTCAAACGTTCTTCGCTTTGTTGGAAGGCTGTTTCTGTTTGTTTGCGATCGTTGATATCTGTCAGGGAACCCACGGCGCGCACGGGATTGCCCGACTCGTCCCAAACTGCTCGCCCTCTGACTAAAATCCATTTGTAGCGGCCGTCGGGACAGAGGATGCGGTATTCTCCGCAGTAATGGGAGGTTTTGGAGTGCAAATGTTCCTGCCACTTGCTTTGAATTCTCTCCAAGTCGTCGGGATGAATGTAGCTCACGTATTGGGCTAGATCCTTGACTTCTTCGGGCCGGCGTTCCAAAATCTGTAAACAGCGATCGCTCGCTACATGACAATTTGTTTGTAAATCGTGTTCCCAAATGCCGTCGTTGTTGCTCTGCAACGCAAGCTGCCAGCGTTCTTCGCGATCGAACAAAGCTTCTTTGGTGCGATCGGCGCGATCGACTTTTAGGGCGGCAACGGCAAAGTCTGCTAGCATCAGCCCGATCCGCAAGTCTTCGGTATCGAACTGGCCGCCATCGTGGGAGACAATCCAGATTGCTCCCAGCGGTTGATTTTCTGCTAGCAGCGGCAGGACTAAGGCTTCGGCGATCGGCAGCGGGCGCGGCAGCAAGTCCTGCAAGTATTGTTCTGGATGCAGGTAAAGCTGGGGAGTTTGGAAGTCTAGATTGGCTCCGACTTCATTGAGCGTCCGAGGTTTGTTTGGTTGTTCTGCGGCTTCCCACGCGCCCGCTAAAGCTTCCCAATAAAAAGTTTGTTCTGATGTGGCATTTTCTGCTAGCAAGCAGACTCCGGCACTATCTGCGCGGCACAACTCTCGCGCGATCGCCGCGAGTGTTTGGAGCATGGTGCGGGGGGAGGTTGCCAGTTTTCGGGCAAGGGTTTGCAGCGCCCGATTTTCTGCGTGCAAATCGGGCGATCGAGGGGTGCGGCGCGACAGAAGCTTTGCGATCGAAATGTCGGTTAAATTAGTTTGTGGGGTTTGCCAAGTTTCCATCTATCTAGTCGTTTTGATGTCTTTCTGTTCCTGCGGGCGGTCGGATATCAGAGCGCACTTAAATTATCTGCTACATTTTATTATCTACCGACAGACATAATCTGTTATCTGTCTTTGGAATTACTTTTGAATTTTTCTGCCCGTTGATTGAGAGCGTTCCAATGTGGTAAAAAGTATTTTTTACGAGTGGAAACATCCCAAGGGCTTTATATATCTTTTTAGCGAGTAAGAGGCTCTCACGGAGAGTGAAAGCTTTCACGCTTGATGGTGGAGCATCTCTGCGGAAATTTAAAAGCGTTGTTGAGAAGTGCGATCGTCCCGCACAGCACAGTATATACATATATAGCCTTTCTGTGCTCTGGTATGAGGTACTATCCGGGATAGGGCATAGGGCATAGGGCATAGGGCATAGGGCATACCTCACTTTTTTGATAACTATAGTAAGCCAGATGTGATATCAATTCCGGTTGCACTCATACACTCATACATGATTGTTGACTGTTGACTGTTGACTGTTGACTGTTGACTCGATTTTATTATTCCGATGTAACTGGAAACGATATGAAACCCCGCCATAGCTTGATTAAAAATTTTGATTGCTCCAGGACAAGACTTGCGGGCTTGTATCGTTTTGGAACCGATCAAGGAATCAATTCGCCCCCACAAAGAGATAAAATAGTATTCAAAAAAGCCTTTAATTCAGGACAGACTACCGCAGCATCCATGAGATTTTGTCCGTCTAATATTCTTTTGGCATCCCGCGCTTTATCGTAGCTCCGACATTTCCCCTGTTCAAATATTTCTTTAATCCGATAAGAAGGTGGATTATTGTGATTGACAAGTTCGGGAAAACCGCTAGGAACCGCTCTATTACCTCCTGATATTTGCTGAATTTTTGACCAAAAAGGTAACAGCCAAGCTTCAAAGTCATGGGAAGCTGCATGGGGATAAAATTTAGGATTGTCCCCCACCCATTGTTTCATTTTAGCCTTAGCATCCGCTGCATCTTTAAAATCTTTAGTACCCGTATAAACATCTGTTAATGCAATTACAGCATCATAGGCATCTCTACCAGTCAATAAATTTTCCACAACGCGCCTGAGCTTTGCTTCTTTGTGAATGCGACCTTCACAAGATATCAGCTTTAATTTTGGCATCTGCTGTCCCAGGCGTGACTTAAGAAATTCTTGCAACTTAGCCTTAAATGCCATTTCCGTTGCTCCTTCAACCAAAATAGCAATTTTCACGGTCTGCCTCCAAAAATGTTCATTGCCCAAAGCTGATCCAAGCTATAATCTTCTAACCAGTGTTCTAAGTCTATAGAGTCAGCCCAAGTTAGAGTTGTAAGACCATCTTCAGCATCACAAACTAGCACCTCGTGAGGCTTTAAAAATCGGATAAGTCTATCAGAATGAGTTGCTACAATTAGTTGAGTTCTTTTAGAAGCTTCTCTCATGGCATTCGCTAACAGTTGTAACAACTCTGGATGTAAACTAACTTCCGGCTCATCAATCAGCGTTACAGCAGTCAAATCTCGGCTTTGCAGTAGGGTGATTAACCAGAGAAACCTGAGCGTCCCTTCGGATAGTTGGTGCATATAAAAAGGATGATCAAAATTTCTATCCTTCCAAGTCATTGCTAAAGTTCCGGCTGCTACTGGCGGAAAACTCAACCTTTCAAAATCAGGAAAAGCCGCAGCTAGTGTATCTTGGATAATTTCAAATCGATTTGGATCTGTTTCTCGCAGGTAATAGAGGCATGAAACTAAATCTTCTCCCTTGGCACCGGGCAAAGTTGCAGGCCGCATAGATTGAGGTAAACGGATCGGACTTTGAGGGGAAAGATTCAACTCGCCCGCCTTATAAAAGCTACATGAAGCTAAGTGCTGCCTCAATGTTTCTGGTTCCCGATACATCTTAGGAACCTGAGCGAGTGAGCTTTCCAAACGATTGTACTGCCAGTTTGGACGTAGTAGCTTTTCATCGTCTGGACTGAAATATCTGACATCTAAACCGCGAGATTCAATATACTTAAAAGGTTGAGAAGCATGGCGATTGCGCTGTTGGATTAGAGTTTCTGAACCAATTTCATAGAATTGACCTTTGGTTGCAAGTTTCAGAGAATAGTTAAGCGGTTCCTGATTCTCTATAGGCATTGATAAGGAGATTGACACGCTATCAGCCCGGTCTAATGTTACCATCTGAGTTAAACCGCCCAACTCTGAAATTTTGGACTGTAACTGACCGTTGGCTGATGCTGCTAAAAGTGAGAATATTTCTAAAAAAGAACTTTTGCCAACACCGTTAGCACCAATCATCACAGTCAGGGGTCGCATTTCTACCTCTGCCGAAAACAAACGGCGAAACCCCTCGATCTTTAAGCTATCAAATGCGTTCATAACTTTTGCCCTTGAGCTTAGAGAATTGTAATATGCACAATATTATTCCAGAATCGCGCTTTTTTCCCTATGAGTTGGGACTTGACCTACATTTGCATTCTTTTTGAAGGGTGTAATTAAAAATTCAGAATAAAAAATTAAAAATTGTTCTAATCCGTGTCAAAATGAGTCTAAGAAATTTTTTGAGTTGGAAAACTAACGATGAGTGTAAATTCTAAATTGCAGCGCGCATTTGATCAAGGCCGCGCCTTGAAAATTATCAGCGGTTTAAATAATTTTGATGCAGCCAACGTTGCGGCTGTTGTCAAAGCAGCGGATCTCGGCGGTGCAACATTTGTCGATATTGCTTGCGATCGCGATTTGGTATTGATGGCAAAACAGTTGACAAATTTGCCAATTTGTGTATCGGCGGTGGAACCGCAAAAGTTTGTGGCTGCGGTAGAAGCTGGCGCTGATTTGATTGAAATTGGCAACTTTGATGCTTTCTACGCACTAGGCCGCCGCTTTGAAGCTGAGGAAGTTTTGGAGTTGACTCGCGAAACTCGATCGCTATTTCCGAACATCACGCTTTCTGTCACAGTTCCCCACATTTTGGCACTCGACAAACAAGTGCAGTTAGCAACAGAATTAGTCAAAGCTGGCGCTAATATTATTCAAACCGAAGGCGGCACTAGCGCCCAACCAATTCACGCCGGAACTTTAGGATTAATTGAAAAAGCAGCGCCTACTTTGGCCGCAGCCTTTGAAATTTCCCGCGCCGTACAAGTTCCCGTACTCTGCGCTTCGGGCATCTCCAGCGTCACCGCACCGCTTGCTATTGGCGCGGGCGCTGCGGGTATTGGTGTCGGTTCTGCTGTCAGCCAACTTAATAGCGAAGTGGCGATGATTGCTGCAGTTCGCAGTTTGGTGGAAGCTTTGGCAAAAGTAGAGCGATCGCACTTTGCTGCTTCAATTTAATTAAGAAGTTCGGCAACGAGTAATGTGCGGGATTTAATAGATAGAATTCCCGATTAACCATGACTCCTGCCGTCATCAGTCATCAATAAGAGGGAAGAAGGAAGAAGATTTTTTTCCCATCTTCCCCGACTTTAATAGTTGATCCACCACACAGCATAATCTTGCAATAACTGATGGTTTGGGGAGATAACATCGACTGCTTTTAACTCTGCTAAAAGCAAGATAAATCTTTTGCGATCGCCGACGCGCTGCACTCTGGCAAAAATGCCGTCTTCAGTAACCACAAAATCCTCAACTCGGTCAATTATGAATTTATCAGTATAAGAAGGTTGAGTTTTTTTAAGCCTTGCATATTCTTTTTTGCTACCCAAACCAATTGTATACTCTTCTTCCCATTCAAACTCTTCTATACCCGTAACCTGGCAGGGACATTGGATATGTTGCTTGATGTATTCTAGATATTTAATTGAATTGTCGCGGGTGGAATTAATATTTTTAGTTCCTAAGATTTTTTTAATTTGGGTTTCAAATTTTTTGTCGTTAAATGGGTTGTTTTCAGCAAACTGGGCGAACACTTCTGGATTGAACCCCCCTGTCAATTCCGGTATCTCGGCAAGCAAGCGCTGCAAGTCGTTGAACGGTTTCGGTCTTCTGCCTGCTACAATGGTTTCATCAAGCTGGACTGGAGGAAGTTCTGATTCTGAAAGCAGAGGTTTGGTTTGATTTGGGCGATCGTCAAATTTAGACTTGTTAACTTTAGATTTGTTAAGTTGAGGTTTGTTAAATTTAGGCATCGCTCGGTTCCGCTGTACTGGTTAATTAATAAAGTATATCTTGGCAGAAGTACATTCGTGTCTGATAGATAGGAGGAAGCTGTGATGCAATTACTGAAATCGCCCGATGAATCGGAAGTCTATCAAGGGCAATTCGGCGAGTTTACGATTACTCAAAGCGATCGCACCGGAGTGCTGATCTACCGCGCCGGGTTGGGAGTGGCGGCGCTGTGTTTGGCGGTGGGCGCTACTCTGGTGTTACAAAGCGGCGACAACCCAACAGCAATCCAAGCTTTAACGCCTGTTTTTGCGTGTTTCTGGATAGCTTTAGGCGTTAGTTTAGCAACTATTCACATTTACATGATTCCGCTGCACCGCACGTTACAGGCGTTTTGGGCGATCGGCGGCGCAGCAGCAGTATTTGTCGCCCTACAAAGCAGCGAACCTTTAGCTTTAGCAGTGTACCAAAATCCAGCGACTTTGTGGGGAATTGGCTTTACTTTTGCGGCATTAAATGGCATTTATTTTAAAGAAGCTTTTTGCTTCAACCGCCTAGAAACTAAGTTTTTAACTCCGGGAGTTCCGCTGTTGATTTTAGGACATATTTTTGGTTTTCTGTCACCGGAGAACGAACAGTTGTTGCTGGGATTTTGGGCAATATTGTTCATCATTTTTGCAGTCCGCAAGTTCTTTCAACCTATACCGCAGGACATCGGAGATAAGAGCGTTTTTGAGTACCTCAAACAAAAACAGTAGAGAAGGTTAGGCAGCGGATTTAGTAGCGGATTTAATGGATTTAATTTTGCACTCGCAAGTTAAGTTTTTTGGCGTAATTTCTATTAAGATTGGTTGGCGATCGCACTCGGACTCAAGAAACCGGGTTTTGTACATCTGTGGGGTGCAACTAAGTAGTTTAAGAAAAACCCGGTTTCTAGCCATTGGTGCGTAAATCCTCAAGAATTCTCTCGATCGGAATTTTGCCAGAATGCGAAAACCTCAAATCAAAATTAGTCTGATCCGCCGCCGAGAAATGTGGGCAATTACCTGGGAAGGTTGGGTAATTGCGATCGTGGGATTAATCATTGCAATGGTCTTAATTATCACAAATATTTATCCATTTTTTGCGGTAAATTCGCCGCTGAAATCAGATATATTGGTTGTCGAAGGGTGGTTGCCGGATTATGCGATCGAAAGTGCGATCGCCGAATTCAAAAAAGGCAAATACCGCCAATTAATTACTACTGGAATTCCAGTAAATAAAGGCTACTATCTCGCTGAATATAAAAATTATGCCGAACTGACAGCAGCGACTTGTATAGCCCTAGGATTTGATAAGGACAAACTGGTAGCCGTACCCGCACCGAATGTCATGAAACACCGCACAGGCGCTTCTGCGATCGCCCTTCGAGATTGGCTGGCTGCATCGCCCCTAAAAGTAGACACAATTAATCTCTATTCCTTTGGCCCTCACGCCCGCAGAAGTTGGATGGTTTTTAAAGAAGTGCTGCATCCTGAAATTAAAGTCGGGATAATAGCTGCAGAACCGCAAGATTATAACCCGCAGGAATGGTGGAAATCGAGCGAAGGTTTTCGGACAGTAATTGGGGAAATCATAGCTTATATTTACGCCCGTTTTGTCGATTGGAAAGCTTAGCCATTCTTTTTAACTCTTCCCCTTCTTCCCTTCGCGTTCTTTGCGCCTTTGCGGTTCGTTAAAAAAAATCTATATCCCACCCAAAATGATAAAAACATTTTCAGATCTATTGAGGGCAAGTCGTTGCTAGAAGAACGCGCTTACTGGTTAGCATGGTCGCAGATTAGCGGTATCGGGCCAATTTTGTTGCAAAGATTGCACCAACAATTTCCTAGTTTGGCAGCAGCTTGGACGGCTAAGCCCGTAGATTTAATGCGAGTCGAAGGGTTTGGGAAACAGACAATAGAAACGGTTTTGCAAGAACGATCCAAACTCAATCCCCAAGAATTTATTGAACAACATCTTATTAAAAATCCCTGTTTTTGGACGCCCGCCGATCCAGATTATCCCAGCTTGTTATTAGAGATTCCCAATCCGCCGCCGGTGCTGTACTATCGCGGTTTAGTTGACCTTAAGGAAAATTGCGGAATTACGCCGACGGTAGCAATTGTTGGCACTCGCAGTCCTTCGGAATACGGGCGGCGTTGGACTCGCAAATTGAGTGTGGCTTTGGCTACAAACGGTTTTACTGTGGTTTCGGGATTTGCTGCGGGAATTGATACGGAGGCTCATACAAGCTGTTTGGAGGCTGGAGGCCGGACTTTGGCTGTTTTTGGTACTGGGGTTGATATTGTTTATCCTAGGCCGAATGAGCGGTTGTGCGATCGCCTGTTGCAGCAGGGATTGGCAATTAGTGAATATCCGGCGGGAACTCAACCGAATAAAACTAATTTTCCGCGCCGAAATCGGATAATTGCTGGCTTGAGTCGGGCTACAATTGTGATAGAAGCTCCGCACAAATCGGGTGCTTTAATTACTGCTTATCAAGCTAATGATTTTTGCCGGGATGTGTATGTTTTGACGGCAAGATTGGATGATGAGCGGTCTTTTGGTTGTTTGGAGTTGCTGAGTAAAGGTGCTCATCCAATTCTCCCGAATAGCGATCGGCTGTTAAGCGAAGACAGGTTGTTGGAAATGCTCGGAGCTATGCCAAAATTGGATAATGCCAAGCAGTTGTCGCTGTTTCCGCCAAATCCGACGGTTGAGAAGCGCACGCCGCCGTTGGAGCCGGAATTGGCTAAGGTGTTAAGTGCGATCGGCTCCGGGACAATTTCTTTTGACACAATTGTGGAAGCAGCGGGATTAGAAGCGGGAACAGTTTCTGGTATACTTTTGCAGTTGGAATTGTTGGGATTAGTTTCGCAGTTGCCGGGAATGCGTTATCAGCGCTGCTGATGTGAAAATGTTAGATACTCGGCGGTTGAAACCGCGTCTTGTCAGACAAAATCCGCCGACGCGGATTCAAGATGATTCGGCGGTTGAAACCGCGTTTACGCAAACAAAATCCGCCGACGCGGATTGAAGATGATTCGGCGGTTGAAACCGCGTCTACACAAACAAAATCCGCCGGCGCGGATTCAAGATGATTCGGCGGTTGAAACCGCCGAGATGCCGGGGGATAAGGGATTCCTTAATTTCTTAGTCGGCGCAGGCCGACATCGTTTGTGTAGACGCGGTTTCAACCGCCGAGTGAATATGGCTTAGTCGGCGCAGGCCGACATCGTTTGTGTAGACGCGGTTTCAACCGCCGAGAAGCCAGGGGATAAGGGATTCCTCCCCCGGCGCATTCAATCTTAAATCAATCCGAAATTGGCAGCGCTAATACTGCTAGCAGAAACTCCACTGAGAGAAGCTAAAATTTCCCCAGTTTGTGCGAACCGAATTAAAGTTGCACCGCTATCTTCGGCAATTGCCAACTGCGAGAAACTCAACCCGCTACCCAATACTAACAAGTCTTGACCGAGTTCAAAGTCATCAATTGTATCAATACCGGAATTGGTAGAGAGTAAGAACTTATCATTGCCTACATCCCCTACTAAGGTATCATCTCCCAAATCGCCACTGAGGAAATCGTTACCCTGACCTCCTAGCAGAATATCATTGCCTTGACCGCCGTAGAGAGTATCTTCACCTTTTTCACCCAGCAGGATATCTTCACCTCGATTGCCAGAAAGGAAGTCATTACCAGCGCCGCCTGTCAAGGTATCAAAACCCTTGCCGCCGTAAAGGGTATCGTCGCCAATTCCGCCATCGGTCAAATCGTTGCCTTGATTGCCATTCATCCAATCGTTGCCGTCAATACTAAACAGCAAATCATTTCCCTTTTTGCCGCGCAAAATGTCATCAGCAGCGCTACCGAAGAGGGTATCGTCACCATCAGTGCTTTCGGTAGTATTTTCCCCATCTTTAACGAATTCAATACCGCTTTCTGGGAATGGTTCATCGGGTGTAGATGGTGTACTAGAGTCATCAGTATCTAAAGTATTGCGGACTGTTGGATTGTTAGCTGTCGCGGACTGAATTTTGGTATTGAGAGATGTGCCAGTATTTTCGGAAATCGCCGACTGAATTGTCTTATTTCCGGCTGCGACTTGCTGTAAATCTTGGGCTACTTCTCCTTGTGCGACTTTTTGGATGCGGGCGATTTCTGTGGCGGCATCGGAGGGCGAGGAATTGCTGGAGGCGAGCTCACCAATTCGCTGATTCCCCTCTGCAATAATTTGGGAAACATCCGAGGCAATACTAGATAGTTGCGGTGCTTGCAGTTGACTCGTCGCCGACTGAATAATTGCCTGCAATTGTGTGGAATTGCTTAAGTCTAGAGTCCCAGGTTTAATTTGATTGGCAACGGCGGAAATTACGGTAGAGGCAATTTCATTTTTAGGGGTAGTTGCAGCACCGCTAATTAAATCTGTTATCAAAACAATGGTATTTTGCACCTGAGCGTGTGCTGCATAAACCGCCAAACCGTTCGGATCGTTTTGAGTAATTGCCTGTAGCGGATCGTAGCTAGTCAAGTCAATTGTTGACGACAGTCCTAGTGCAGATTTAACCTGATTTTGCCCCTGATTTTGGTCAGTACCTTGCTCGACTAACTCGGTCAATAGGGTAGTTAACGGAGTGACTACAGTAGCATCTGGTGTCGCAAATAGGGGTGTTTGCTGCGGCAAATAAGTAGAGGTATTGATGCCATCTATGAGTACAATTTTGCCTTCATCCGGTTCGAGGTCGCCGCTATTATTTGTGTCGAACTTGTCAAGAGAAACATCCAAGTCAAAGCTGCCATCCGCGTTAGTAATTGAGAACGGTTCGTTTTCATCTTGGATTCCATTAAAGTTGGCATCGAAGAAGACTGTCGCCCCGGCCATGTAACCGTTAATTGCTTTGCCCCTAGTGCTAGAACTCGGCCCCAAACTAAACTTAGCTAGCTCAAATGTGGCAAAATTATTATCGTAGACTGTTTTGTAATCAAATCCGCAAGGATAAGGTATGGTGATTGCAGGGGTAGTGCCGCCACCCAACCACCGCGGAAGTTTTTTGGCTCCCACGATAGTTTTCTCACAGAATTTTACTGAAATTGACTTAACTTGAGCACCCAAGAAAGCATTAACTTGTCCTGTTACATCAAACAGTGCCGATGGTTGGCTGATGCGGGAAGTAATTTCCGATGTTCGGATTTTTCCATCACCACCTTGTTTGGGCTGGAATTCTCCAATATCTATCAAATCAATGCCAACTTTTCCTTGAATTCCACCTTTGACATAGCCCTCGGCAATGCCAACATCTATCCCAGCACCCACGGCAATACTAGCGTCAAGTGTGAGTTCGTCAACATCTGGCCCTGTACCGTCAGCATTTTGGCGATCGCTCACATAAAACCCATCCAAAACTTTACTAGCAGAACCAGAAGCAAAATTAGAGTTTTTCCATTCACTTAATCCGTAGGTATCGTAGCCAAATCCTAGATGAGCTGAGGCGCTAAACTTGCCTTCAAGTAAACCCTTGATCGGTCCCCAAATCGGAAAATCTTTCCGAATATTAAAGTCAAATCCCAGTTTTGGCATCTGATAGGTGAATACCGGAACATCCGGTTTACCTATCAGCAATTGAATCGCGGTTTGTGGCTTGGTCAAGAGTGGGATATCAAAGCCATTAATATCTTGTAAAGCATTTAAGAATTCCTTGACCTTGCCACTTGTTTTGGAGTTGATTTGTTGGTTAGCGGTTTGCTGTACAGCAGTTTTTGGAACTGGGGAAGCATTCTGAAGATTTGCACTGTTATTGGAAACATCTATATTCCCCAGAGTGTAGGAACCTAAGTCGATTTTATCGGGAGAGTTTGCTATTTGGTTAGCCAAATTAACAACTTTATCAACCTTGGCAACCGCATCTAAAAAGCGAGTATCGATATCGCGACCCGAGATTTTGGCGGCCAGTTCTAGTACGCTGACTTTGCCATCCCCATTTTTATCAAATGGCCCCGCTATACCTAATTTAGACAGTAACTTGGTGTCGGCATTCAGAAAGTTGATAACTGGTCGAAATGGTTTAATGACATCGGAAATTTTACCGACAATTGGTTTGGCAAAATTATTAACAAATGTCCCCAAATCTAGTTGCATATTGTTAAATGCAACTGCGGGATTTTGTGGCCCGGTTAATTGACCGTTAGCGTAATTTAGGATCGGCCAATTAACCGCTAAGTCGAAGTTATAGGAGGGGAATGCAGCATTGCCATTGATGCTGGTTTTTCCTGTGAGACCGAGATTAGCATTGCTCTTTAAGTTGGCATTAAATAAGTCTTTGAACTGATAGTTGCCTTGCAGCTCTGGCAAAGTGAGGCGAGGGCCATCATTCGGGCCGCCCAGATTGTCTAAGTCATTGAGCTTGACTTCGAGGTTGGCATCGACTTTAGTAGGGTTTTTGGTATCGTTTGCCAGGTCTACTTGGAAAAAACCTAAGTTGCCTTTTGCCTTGAATTGGTCATTTAGACCCAAGTCAATGTTGGCGGTTAAGTTGGTTTTGTCAGTATCTATGTAGCAGCCGAAATCTTTACTAACACCAACTCCTAGGGACAAGTTGTAGTTGTATTTTGATTTGGCTTTTCCATCTACATCTAAGCTTAATGCCGGTACTCCCAAGTTTTTAGAAAGATTGATATCTGGAAACTGATATTGCCTGCCAAGAGTAATTAGCAAGGTACTTTCATCAGCACTAGAATTCCCAGTTAGAGCAACATTGTAGTTCGATCCCAGAGCAGCGCGGATGCTATTTTCTAACTGACTCAGACTTTGATTAGCCCCATTTTTGATCGTATCGACCAGCTTAGTCTTGATGTTGCTAATAAAATCTGGGGAAATGTTCTTGAGCGGGCCGACAATGGGTAGGTTAACTTTTTGTAATTGGTCGTCAAGAATTTTTTCAAGTTTATCCAATCCAGCTTCTACGCCGCACCAATTCTTCTGTGTCTCGATGGTACCAGCAGGTTTGTCATTGCCTCCAATGCGTAGCAGTGCAGGCGTTGGCGTTGGTGTAAGTGATGGTGTCGGTGTAGGAGTACCTGTCGGTGTCGGAGTCGGAGTGACAGATGTCGTCGGAGTTGGAGTCGGAGTGACAGATGTCGTCGGAGTCGGAGTCGGAGTGACTGATGTCGTCGGCGTCGGAGTCGGAGTGACAGATGTCGTCGGCGTCGGAGTCGGAGTGACAGATGTCGTCGGAGTTGGAGTCGGAGTGACAGATGTCGTCGGCGTCGGAGTCGGAGTGACTGATGTCGTCGGAGTTGGAGTCGGAGTGACAGATGTCGTCGGCGTCGGAGTCGGAGTGACTGATGTCGTCGGAGTCGGAGTCGGAGTGACTGATGTCGTCGGTGTCGGAGTCGGAGTCGGAGTGACTGATGTCGTCGGAGTCGGAGTCGGAGTCGGAGTGACCGATGTTGTCGGAGTTGGCGTCGGAGTCGGAGTGACCGATGTTGTCGGAGTTGGCGTCGGAGTGACAGATGTCGTCGGTGTCGGAGTCGGCGTCGGAGTTGGAGTTGGCGGCGGCGGTGGCGCTACATCGTTATCAGCGATCGCCACTGTCACCCCTGGAACCACCACCACATTATACTTAGCATCAGTGCTGCTAAGACTGTGAGTAATTTTCCCGCTGTGTGCACCTTCGACAACCGCATCGTCAACAGCTATCACCGTAACGGGTTGAGCGACATTCCAATTATTGGGAGTGAAAGTGATAGGGGCGATCGGCTGAATCTGATTATCTGTTGTGAGAGTGAGAGTTACAGGGGCGATCGGCTGCGATTTCAGTGCTAAAGTGTACGTACCGTTTGCACCGCCTTCGGTAGCAGTTGTTTCGGCAACACTAACAGAAATACCAGCCGTATCATTGTCCTGATTGGTAATACCAACATCCGCTACCTCTCGGTTGCTGTAATTCGCATCTGTACTAACAGCAGCAGCCGTCACAATTTTGTAGTCAATATCGCCGTCAGCAACATTGTCATTAACTCCAGTTACTGTTACCGGTTGCGGCACATTCCAGCTAGCCGGAGTGAATGTTAAACTATTAGTCGAAACTGTTCCCTCAGCAACATTGTCACTGTTCAAACCGATAGTAACATCAGCAGTCGGCTGAGTATTCAGAACCACAGTAAAGTCAGCCTTACTGCCATCTTCGCCCGTAGTCAAGCCCGCCGTCGGATTCACCGTAATTCCCGGAGTTTCATTGTCACTGTTAGTGACGGCGACATCATCAGGATCGAGGTTATTGTAATTAGCATCGGTACTGACAGCAGCAGCCGTGACTATTTTGTAAGGTTGAGGGCCATCAGCTACTAAATCGTCAACACCACTCACCGTGATTGTTTGCGGTTGATTGTAGTTAGCGGAAGTGAAAGTTAAGCTATTAGTTGAAACTGTTCCTTCGGCAACATTGGAACTGCTCAAAGCTATCGCAACATCAGCAGTTGGTACAGCGTTTAATTTGACAGTAAACTCTGCCTTGCCGCCTGTTTCTGTTGTTGATATTGCCTTTGGGCTAACCGTAAAGCCGGCAGTATCATCATTAGTAATAGTTGTGGTAGCGGTAGCCGTCGGAATAGTCGGCGCGCCGCCAGGTGAAACTGGATTTGATAAAGTAATGACAACAGTTTCATCCGGTTCTATATTGGCCTCTCCTAGCACATCCAAAGTAATAGTTTTAGATGTTTCGCCCGCAGCAAAACTGATTTTACCAGTAGCAGCAGTTGCTCCAGAAGTACCGCCGATATTGTTGTAATCAGTGCCGTTTGTCGCAGTGCCGGTAATGGCATAATCTACCGTACTCCAAAGTTCCGTGCTGCCATTGCGAGTAATCGTAAATGTGGCGGGAGTTTTGCCAGAATTGCCTTCGGCAACGGTGGGATTGTTGGCAGCAATAGTATAAGAACTATTCCTGTCCAAGATTGATAATTTTACTTGACTCGTGCCGCCGGCAACACCGCCAGTAATCTGTCCCAAATTGAGAATTAACTGTTCGTTACTGTCAACGATATTGTCAGCCTTGATAGTTACTGCCACAGTTTGAGTCAGTGCAGCACCAGTCGCCCCGGCGGGGAAAGTAACAGTAGTAGGTGAAATTGTGTAATCGGCACCTTGAGTAGCAGTGCTGCTGGGATCGATGACAATTGGTACAATTACATCGGTGAGGGGAGTGCCACCGGCCAGACTCAGGGTGACATTAACTACTGTGTCGGTAGCCTCTTCATTAACACCGATGGTATTGGTGTATTGGGAAGTATTAAAGCTTACCGTATTAGGTGTATTTAGCAGCACTGAAACAGTGTTGTCTGAGAAGTTAGTTGCAGCAATATCCGGCCTGCCATCTCCATTAATATCCTTCACCACAACGGAAGAAGGAGCAGAATTAGCAGAACCTACCGGAAAGTCTATAGCAGTTTTAAAGTCACCATTACCTTTTCCTATTAGAACAGAAACGGCTTTAGCTGTACCGTTCGTCACAGCTAAGTCTGACTTGCCATCGCCGTCGATATCTCCGGCTGCTAGGAAAGTTGTACCCACTGCTAAAGTGGGAGCAGCAGTAAAAGTTCCGGGGTTTTTTTGTAACAGAATGGAGACATCTTTAGAAGTAAGATTAGCTACGGCCAAGTCATCTGTATTGTCCGCGTCAAATTTACCTGTGACGATCGAATAGGGCCCAGTTCCTACTGGAATAGTTGGACCATTTGTAAAGACTCCACTATCGTTTCCGAACAGAATTGAAACTGTGTTATCGGTGCGGTTCGCTGAAGCTAAGTCGTCTTGTTTCCCATCGCCATCAAAGTCACCCACAGCGATAGAAGTGGGCTGTCTTCCCACCAAAGAATTGACTGGTGCGCTAAAAGTCCCGTCGAGATTTTGCAACAGAATTGAGACAACACCGTTAGTAGGGGGGCTGCCGGTAGCATTATTGGTTGCCACAGCTAAGTCTAGTCTGTCGTCATTGTTAAAATACCCCGTAGCAATGTAATTAGGCCCATTGGTTGGGTTCAAAGATGATACATTAATGGGAGCACCCAAGCCACTGCTACTCCCAAAAAATATTGAGCCATAACTGCCCTTATCTACAACCAAGTCGTCATAGATATCTGTATTAAATTTAGCGACAGCGAGACCTTCTCTCCCCTGTGGCAACAGAGTAGCGGTGCCAAAGCTACCCGTGCCATTTCCTAACAGAATTGATGTGCCAGAACCGTTGCCACTGTTGGCAGCGGCACTGTTGGCCACAGCTAAGTCCTTTATTCCGTCACCATTAAAATCACCGACACCGAGGAAGACAGGATTTGAACCTACGGGAAAATTGGTAGCCGCACCAAAACTATTCAAAACGTACTCGTAACCTGCCAATACTTCCGCTGCAAATATTAGCGGTGTTTTGATTTCTCCGCTGCTGATTTCTAGTTCCCAGTCGCCACCCTTTGCAGCGCTTCCGGTGAGGTTTTGGGAAGCTGCAACACTAGCGCCCGTTAACTCACTCAAGCGTTTGACAAATGCTTTACCTGTCTCGCCTGCCGCTACGGAGCACCCGTAGAGTAGGATATTAGCTCGATTTTTGCCGATCGACTCAGTGGGTGGCGCAAACCACTTCTGTAGAGAATCCCGATCGCCCTCAATATCATCTAAACTCAAGCTACCGTCGCCCAATTGCAGGCTACCGGGAGCACCGTGAGAAACTATGTGAATGCTGTCAATATTGGTTCGATCGCGTAAAACTTCAGTAATTTGGTCGATCGCATCCTCATTCCCATCTAACACCACTACTTCCGTGCCCGGTGTTACCCCGGCTACCAAACTTTGATAATTTGGTACTTGAGTGTCGATAAAGGCGATCGCACTTTCTGAAACTCGATTATTTAAATTTGGCATAATACACCTGATTGGGGGTAAAAAAAGACAACAATTCCCCGGTTTCGCGACTTGCATCCGAAACTATTTTTGAAGCTTATAGCAACCATAACAGTTGTTTCAGAGAAAATATATAAACTTTTCTCCATAAAAACACTTAGTTATTAAAGTTTTGATAAAGATACAAAAATTAATTAAGTAATATTGCGTAACCGCCAGCACGAAGTTGATAATTCAACACAAAATCAATGAATTGCCAGTGTAATTATACGTAGGTATTAATATCGTATTTTTAATAGATATGTGCGATCGGGGCGGGTTTATGAGATTATGGGTCTTAGGCAATTATTTTTCGTAAAACCCGCCCCTACAGGTTATTCGTTAGAATATTTAAGGGCGATCGTAAATGAAATGCACAAGGGCGATCGGGTGCTTTATTTCTGAGCTAAAATTGCATCATAATCGCCATGATTCCCTATCCAAAACCATACAATACCTTCAGGTTTCTCAACTCCCAGAGCTCCGTAACTATCGCCTACTCGCACCGATTGCAATTGCTTTCGCCTGCCAACTTTTTTTTAAATGCAGTGAAGGATGATACGGATCGACTTTTAGTAATTGTAATTTTTATCAGCTAAGGCTTGTATTTCTTTAGGTAGCTGCTGATAGCAGTGCCAAAAACGCGGTAAAGTCAGATGCTTCATAACACTTTAGCCAATCCAGCTTCATACTCTGCATCAACTTCATCAAGTAGCGCATCCAACCGCCCATCCTCCAAATCCTCTTCAATTTGCCGATCCCAGACTTGTTGGCGATACTCTATCAGCCAAGTAGTTAACTCCGATAGTTCCTTAACCGACAAATTCATAATTGCTGTTTCAAGTTCTTTAACGCTCATACATTTTGCCACATTATGATATTATTAATATAGCAAATTATTTGCACTTAAATTCAACTCCCATCAATCCCTGCCAAAATCCTCTCAGCATCCCCGCACAAAGCATCGTGACAGCAACCGTTACTCGCCAACAATCCCCCCCACTGACTCACATCTCCCCGGTTGTACTGCAAAGCAGAACCATCAAAACGAGTAAATCGACCGCCCGCCTCAGTCAAAATTAATTCCGGCGCCGCCAAATCCCAATCCTTCGGTGCAGACTTCCCCGAAAGCGCAATATAAACATCAGCTTTTTGTTCCACAATTGTCGCAATTTTGCAGCCGATACTGCCCACAGCAAGTTGATTTTGACAAGGTAGTTTTTGTAACAATTGATTAAAGCGATCGCCCCGGTGACTGCGGCTGGTTACTATAGATAAATCTGCCACTACATTGCGCGCAGAAACCTGCAATTTCACCGCAGAACCCCCGCGACTTTCCCCAAAAGTACCAGCATCCCGAATTGCATAATAAATCTTTTGTTGTTCCGGCCAAGCCACAACTGCCAAAACTGGTCTTCCTTCAAACGCTAAAGCAATGTGAACGGCAAATTCCCCCGTCTTGTCAATAAAATCGCGCGTTCCATCCAAAGGGTCAATAATCCAAACCCAAGATTGAGGTAAAGGAACTTTGCCGTAACTATCTAAATAAGACTTGTAAGTTTCTTCGCTAAGATAGCCAAATTCTGCATTCCCTAAAACAGACTGCAATTCATCTAAAATGTAAGAATTAACAGCGATATCGGCCGCCGTAACTGGGCCGTCTTTTTTCTCTTGAATGTCCAGGTTTGGAGTCTGGGAATCGGGGCGATAGTAGGATTGCAAAATATCTGTCGCACCCCAAGCCGCCGCCCGCGCAATTTCGCTTAATTCTTCAAGATTTTTCATTTTTTAAACCGTAGATGAACGCTGATTTCACTTTCAGGTAGAGTTTATTGGCGACAACTTAACGTCAAACCGACTGTATCTCTTGTTTTTATCGAAGTTTAGATCCCCCCTAACCCCCCTTAATAAGGGGGGGACAAGAGCATTTTCAAAGTCCCCCTTCTTAAGGGGGATTTAGGGGAATCTAGACTTCGATAAAAAGCGACATTTATTATGGTTTTAGTCTTATTTTGTCACCAATGATCTCGGCCTCATTCTTCGTTTTGGCAAACTTACCAATTAATATGAGGATATTTCCATTCATAATAATTGGGAAACACAAAATTAGTAAACGACACCGAAATACTCACCTCTAGCGATTTTACATGATGCCACCAACCCACAGGAATAAATATAACTTCTCCCGGTTCTAAAATTACCTCAATGATTTTCGCATCTCTGTAAAGCGGATATTTGTCATAGTCGGGATTTTCGCCATCAACCTTGCTAAAAACTCCGACATGATTGTAAAGCAGAGGTGTTTGCTGCGGAGAAATCAATTTAATCAGCTTGCGTCCCGATACCTGTGCTAAAACTAAGTTAACTGGGTCGTGATGCAGCGGCGTAATTGTACCCTTCGGGCCGAACCAAAAGAAAACTCTGCCTTTTGTATCACCGGGATTGAGGTATTCTGGGAAAATCTCAAAGTCGTTAAATAGCGATTTAAATTCTTCTCTTTCCAGAGTTTGATTGTTAGCAACCATGTAGCAGTCGTTGCTGGGCCCACCGTTGACGACCATATCTACATACTCGCGGAAGAAAACGATTTTTTTGTGGTTGTGTACCTTAATTTCGTAATCCGGGTCTGAGTTGCGGTTGGCTTGAATTTCTACCTCTGCATCTCCATATTTTTGCTGCAAATACTCCGGTGTCCACAACTGTAATGCTTTCCAGTTGTGCATGATGTTGGTAATAATTACGGGAGTATTTTTAGCGTAGTAATTTTCTAAAAAATACTCTCTGGAAAGGCTGCTTTTGCGTTCGATTGTGCCAAACTTGGAAGAGAGTGCGGCTAATTGATTGTTGATGTTGAGTTGCGATTCCAGTTTCTGCAATAGCTGTACGTAATGGCTACCTGCTTGGAAGTAAGGATGAGATGATATTTCGGTAACTTCTGCGGTTGCTGTTTCGGCATCTATGCCTGTATTTACTAGGGCTTGAATGATTTCTGCGTCTGCTTTATTTAATAATTTGTTGGCCGCTACCCACTGTTTCAAGTTGTCTGGGACTTCTGGTTTGCTTGGCGCTGCTGCGAGTAGGTTTGGTAAGTTTTGCGTCAGCCATTCTAGATTAACCTGTTGTTGTTCGGTTAGGGTAATCCGCAAGGGGGGAAGTGTGATGCTTAGGGGTTGAGTTTCAGCCATGATTTGAGTGTTTTGTTTTGGGGTAGTTTTGTTTTGCTTGCAGGTGTTTTACTAATATAGCAATCTTGTTTGATTTGTGGATTTTTTGGGCGAACCGCGAAGACGCAAAGGGCGCGAAGGAAGAAAGGAGAGGGTTGATATGATTATTTTAGCTTAACAAGTGTTGTCTGTTTCTGTTTTCTGGGTGCGATCGCTTTTTTCCGGATAGTTGGGTTATTTTAAAGTTAAGGTTGAATGTTTTTTATCCATTGACGGGTTCCGAAAGTTTTGCAGGAATTGGAAGCTATTTTGGCGGCTGCCGTGAGGGCATTTGTAAAGTTGTCTTGTAAAATATAGTGACAGAAAGCGCCGTGAAAAATGTCGCCTGCGCCTAACGTGTCTGCGGCTTGGATTTGAGGCACTTCTAAACTGCCGAAACTGCCTTTGCTGAGGTATTTAATCGGTTTTTCGCCGCGCGTGATGGCAATGTGGGGAATTCCGGCTGCTGAGAGGTAAGCAAAGACTTGTTCTGAATTGTTGCAGTCGGGCGGATGAAAGTTATCGGAACATACGGCCCATTCAATGAAGGGCAATATTTCTTCTAATCCGGGTTTCCAACTGCCGCCATCGAGGACGATGGGAATGTTTTTTGATTTGGCAAGTTGAGCAATTTCTTTGCTGGCTGGAATTTGGTGTCCGTCAAACAGTATGATATTAACTGATGTTAAAATGTCCTGGTTAATTGTTTGACTGTCAACTTGCGATTTCGTAGCATTGATGGAAATTACCGATCGATCGCCCGTTGCTTCAGTTACAATAATCGAAGAGACTGGTGGAGTGTGCGAGATCCCTGGTTGCAAATCAATTATCCTGACATTATACTCGGCTAAGTCTGCACGGATCAATTGGGCGATCGCGCCAGTGCCCAAAACCCCCGCCAACACCGACGCATTCCCCAAACAGCTAAAAGTCACCGCAGCATTTGTCGCCGGCCCGCCCGCAGCAATGGTACAATCAGCAGCAACAACTTTCTGATTTTCACCCGGAGGCTTCTCGGCTAAATAAACTAAATCTAAAGTCGCCAATCCCAAAAATAATCCAGTTTTCATATCCGCATTAATCCGCGTACATCTGCGGTTAAAAACAAAAAAATCTCCTAATGCAGCCAAATCCTAACACAGGAACACTTTACATTGTCGGAACCCCAATCGGCAACCTCGAAGACATGACATATCGCGCTATCCGAATTTTACAAACAGTAGATTTCATCGCAGCCGAAGACACCCGCCACACAGGCAAACTTTTACACCACTTTCAAATCAAAACACCCCAAATCAGCTATCACGAACACAACCAACAGCAGCGACTCCCCGAATTAATCGACAAACTGCTATTAGGGAACAGTATCGCCCTCGTCACCGACGCTGGAATGCCGGGAATTTCCGACCCCGGATACGAATTAGTCAAAGCCTGCGCCGATGCTAACATTAACATTATTCCGATTCCCGGCCCCAGCGCCTGCATAGTCGGGATAAGTGCATCGGGATTACCTACAGACAGATTTGTATTTGAAGGATTTTTGCCCGCCAAAGGTCAAGAACGCCAGCGGAGTTTAGAAGCTTTGCAAATAGAATCCCGCACTATTATCTTATACGAATCTCCCCACCGGTTGCGGCAAACTTTACAAGATTTAGCAAATACCTTGGGAACCGACAGACAGATTGTGCTGGCCAGGGAATTGACAAAAATGCACGAAGAGTTTTGGCGTGGTAGTATCGAAAGTGCGATCAAACTTTACACCGCACGCGAACCCCAAGGAGAATTTACCCTAGTGATTGGCGGCCTCCAAACAGACGCACCAATTTTCTCCGAAGACGCCATCAAAGCCGAATTACAAACATTAATAGCAGAAGGCATCAGCCGTTCCCAAGCCAGCCGCCAACTAGCCCAACAAACATCCCTCCCCCGCCGCCAAATCTATCAACTCGCCCTCACAATTGGCGACAATGAATCACTAGAATAACCCTCCTTTCTTCTCCCCCCTCTCCCACTCTCCCCCTCTCCCACTCTCCCCCTCTCCCACTCTCCCCCTCTCCCACTCTCCCCCTCTCCCACTCTCCCCCTCTGCGCCCTCTGCGCCCTCTGCGGTAAAAAAAGAAACTCAATAATCACACTAATAATTCTATGGTACGCGGAAACTACGATCGACAAAAACCCTACTTACGCAACCCCCACATCAACAAACCAATCGCCGAAATCTATGCAGACTTAGACGCCTTTAGCTGGGAGATATTTGAAGACCAACCCCACCGCTTCGATACCGTAAGTTTCTACGTCTTGCTTCCCCCGCTATTTTACGAAGGAAAATTCATCAAAGGAATTTACTTAAGCGAAGGAGTCGAACTAATCAACAAACTATTTCCCCAACTTTCCTCAGTATTTTTATCCTTCACCTATTCCCCCGGCACATCCTATTCCTGGGCACCGATAGCCGACGCATACTCCAGTTTATACAAAAACCCGCAGCGAGATAAATGGTTTCGCGAAACTTATCCAAATCGCGCCAACAAACCGATCGTACCACTGCAAGACACCGACTTCATCAACGAATACTTAATTTCTCCCCGCAACGTCCCCGCCAAAGACATAGACTTGCTAGCCGTCGCCCGAATTTCCGAAGAAAAGAATTTACCAACGATTGCTAAAGCCTTAAAAATTTACCGCCAAAAATATCCGCAAAAACCCATAAAATTAACAGTTGTCAGCGGTCACGAATTTGATATTAATAACCTAAATACTCTCGACGAACTTGCCTTAAAAGAATGGCACCAAGTAGAAGCAATTTTAGGCAATCCCTCCGACTACATCAACTTACTACCGCGAGTTGACTACTACAGCGAAATGCCTGTATATTATTCGCGCGCCCAAGCCTTCGTCCTCGGTTCCCTCCTCGAAGGAAAAAATCGGGGAATTACCGAAGCAATGAGTTGCAACATACCAGTAATTTGTTTTGAAGAGTTCAACCAATACGCCAGAGGAAACTCGCCTGTTTTCCCGGAAGGTGCGGGACTTTACGCCAAATTTGACCCGGAATCCTTAGCCGATACTATTCATACAGTATTGGAAAATCAAACCGAATTTAAGCCGCGATATCAGTATTTAAAGCATTGCGGGCGAAAAAACTTTTTTAACACTTGTATAGATAGTTTTCCTTACTATCAGCATAACATTCCCGACTACAAACCGGGAGAAGCATTTAAGAATTTGTGGCTGGATTTGGCGGTGCAGCAAAATTATCAAGTTAGTTTGGATAGTTTTTTGTACGGAGGTTCTCCCCTGTCTCATATTCGCGGGATAAATACGATTCAGCAAAATCTCGGTGAGTTAACTAAGTTTCAATGACAGATAATTCGGAATGATTAAACCGCAGAGGCCACAGAGGACACAGAGGAAGAGAAGAGAGAGATGAATGATTCTGATGTCAAGGGATTTGAGATTAGTCTTCATAGCGAGGAATTTCGCTAAAGGGCTCGTGGAATTGATTCCCTAGCGACTGGTAGATGGTCGGCTTTAGTTGACACCAATGCCCTATTCCCTATGACAATATCCTCAAAAATCTTACTTGCCAAAACTCTTGCTAAATTCACAGGAACAGCATTCCCGACCATTTTGTAGCCGTCCGCAATATACTTGTACTTGAAAATAAACTCATCAGGAAAAGTCTGAACTCTCGCACACTCTCGCACAGAAAGCCGACGGTAAGGCTGAGGCGAATTGGGGTCAAAAATGCGCTTATCTTTGCCAACCAAAATCATTTTACTAGCTTGAGGGTGTAGAGGTGCGTGTCGGCCGCCCGCCTGAATTGTAAACGAAGGTTCGCCCCAACTTCTAACTCGATTGCGCGACATATAAATGCTCGAAAACCCCAAATCTGCACATTCGTGATTCGCGACAGCATCGTGATAATTATCTACTTTACCCTTAACTGACATTGGGGCGATCGCCTTTAAGTCAAAAATCGCATCTTCCAGCGTCAAAACATCCGTTCCCGGCGCGGGAAACTCAAAACCAAAACCCAGATTTTCCCGATAACCGACAACAATTACCCTTTGTCTATCTTGCGGCACACCAAAACTTTTAGCATTCACCAACTGGAACGAAACCCGATACCCGATCGCCTCAAACTGCGATAATATATAAGTGAAAGCATCACGATTTCTAGGCGCTAAAATACCCCTAACATTCTCAGCCAAAAAAAACAAAGGCTGCTTGTCCCGCACAATTCTGATATACTCCCAAAAAAGCTGACCCCGACTATCATCAATCCCGCGTTTCGCACCCGCCGCACTCCAACTTTGACAAGGAGGCCCGCCAATAATTCCAATACAGTGAGGAATTTCATCAGAATTAATTTTTCTGATATCTCTGCGGTCTAAAATAGTTTCAGGATGATTGAAATTATACGTATCCCAAATAGACTTATCATATTCATTCGCCCAAACCGGATTAAACCCAGCCAACCGAAAACCCAAATCCAACCCCCCACAACCCGAAAACAGAGAAATAATATCCAAAGCCACCTTTTCTCACCCGCAATAAATTACAATAAATCAATTATAAACATCTCTTTCCTCTCTCCCTCTGCGCCCTCTGCGCCCTCTGCGGTTAATAAAAAAAATATAATTCACACACAAACAGAATTCATCATCCTCAATGAATGCAGAATCCATCCTCCAATCTTACCAACACTTCGGCGTACACCTCGGCCTAGAAAGAATCCAACAACTCCTCCAAAAACTAGACAACCCCCACCAAAAAGTCCCCATTATCCACATTGCCGGCACAAATGGCAAAGGTTCCGTTTGCGCTTACCTCTCATCCGCACTCACAGCAGCAGGCTATCGAGTCGGGCGCTACACATCCCCGCACCTAATCGATTGGACAGAAAGAATTTGCATCAACCAAAAACCAATTTCTACAATAGCATTGCAACAGTGTCTAGAACAAGTTGTCAGCGCTGCGGAAGGTAATACAGAAACTCCCACTCAATTTGAAATCATCACCGCTGCAGCTTGGCTGTATTTCGCCGAACAAAAAGCAGATATTGCCGTCATAGAAACAGGATTGGGCGGTAGATTAGACGCGACTAATGTTTGCGAAACTCCCCTTGTCAGTGTCATTACTTCTATCAGCCTCGACCACTGGCAAATCCTCGGCCCTACTGTCGCCGATATTGCTGGAGAAAAAGCCGGAATTATCAAATCAAAGTGTCCGGTAGTTGTCGGAGAATTGCCAGAATCTGCTAGAATAGTAGTAGAAAAACGCATTCAAGAATTAGACTGTCCGGCAATTTGGGCAACACCAGCGGTAGATTTAGGACAAGGATTTGCAGAATATCAGTTAAGTCAAAATTCGGTTAAAATAAAATATCAATTGCCATTGTTGGGACAAATTCAATTAATGAATTCGGCGATCGCACTTGCAACTCTTCACACCCTCCAAAACCTAGGATGGCAAATCTCCCCCACCGCCATCGCAGACGGAATCGCCAAAACCCAATGGCCCGGAAGACTTCAGCAAACTACCTGGAAAAATCAGAAAATATTAATAGATGGAGCTCACAACCCCGCTGCTGCGATCGCCCTGCGCGAATATGTAGATCATCTTACCAGTTCCCCGTCCCCGATTAACTGGGTAATCGGCATTTTGGCGACGAAAGACTGCGATGATATTTTACAAGCATTACTCAAAAAGGGCGATCGGCTTTACCTAGTTCCCGTACCCGATCAAAACTCATCATCCCCCGCAGAATTAGCCGCCCTCGCTCAAATTATCTGCCCCGAATTAACTCTCTGTCAAGCCTTCCCAGACTTAACAACAGCCTTAGATATTGCAGTTGCAGGCGACAATTTAACAGTGCTTTGTGGTTCCCTGTATCTCGTCGGCTACTTTCTGCAACAACAACAATCCCAAGCTTAAACGCATTATAATTGTGTTTCTTCCTCTGTAAAAATAGGAGGCCACAGTTCCGAAACGGGCAATTCCCAACCGGGAAAAAGTTCTGCTACTGTTAAAATATCGCCATTTCCTAAAACAGTCGGTTCGCCTGTAGATCGATAAATAGTCACTGTTTCTTCATCAGGATCGATCAGAATTCCGACAACCGCCCCCAACTCGATAAACTTCAAAACCTTGTTTTCTATCGGCTTAATGCGATCGCTCAAAGATTTAATCTCAACCACCAAATCCGGGACAAGTTCACCAAAATAACGCGGACTTTGGCGCAAGCGGGCGGCGCGCACAAAAGAAACATCCGGTGCTTTGACATTCGTATCCGGCATGATGAAACCGCCTGCGGAGTCAAACACTCTCCCCAAGCGACGGGGATTTATCCAAGCGAAAAGAAAGGCGATCAGACGGCTACTGATTTCACTCGATACGATGTCTGATGGCCCCACAATTGAAAGTCTCCCGTCTTCTAGTTCCATTTTGTAATCTAAACCCGCTTCAGAAAAAAGGGTTTGAACTTGGTTTAAATCTTTGAGTGTCATCGCTGGCATAAGAATTTTCTCCTATTCCGATCGGAGCTTTGATTTTAACACAAGTCAAATTTATGAATATTTGAGGGATTTAGGCTGTTTTTGTAGAAATCATCAATCAAGCTGCATTCAGAAAGGCGATCGCACGGGATAAATAAACCCGGTTGCTGGGATGAGCGATCGTTCTTATCAACAAACATTTACCTCTAAAATAGTCGAGATTGACTTATCCAGAGTTTTCCTCTGACTCCGCGTTGTGAAGAGGCGGTAATTTCATCATTCGATAATAACTTAAAAGCTTATCTATGCTTATATATATGGCGGCACAGATCCCATTATTTAATAATACGTCAAGTGGCATAAAAAAGCAAGGGGCGATATCAAAAAAGATTAATGCCTAATGCCCAATGCCCCATGCCCAATTTTTGTTACAATACAAGTGAGTTTGGAAAAATTTAGAGATAGAAGTTTATGAGCAGCCTTATATCGGTGCAAACGCTAATTGAATATATAGAAGCTTTGCCAGCCCAAGAGCAAACTTTACTATTTGAGGAGCTTTTCAGGCGAAACATAATCAAGCAGCGTCAGGAAAACATCGATTCTACAGTCAAGGTAGCTCTTGACTCGCCGAGCTGGCCAGCACGAGAAAAGTTTCCAAACACGGAAAAACTTTATGACGCGCTTATCAAAGCAGACCCGCTTATCATGGCAGAAAGAGAAAAGTCGCGCCAGGAAAACACCGAGCATACAGTCAAGACAAAAACACTCTTAACAGGTAACGCTACCTGCGACATTCGCGCAGCCGATCGCACTAAATTTGGGGGCGACCTCGACAGCTCAACTGCTCACATAATCATTAAAAACGAATCAGACAAAACCGTCAGTGCAGCGTTGCTGGGATGGCCCGAATGTAAAGCTTTTGGCGAGACGCGATCGCAAGCACTGCAAAACCTGCACGATTTAGTAAATGCCCAGCTAGCCGAAGCAGAAATCGTCTCTGTCAAACTCACTTCTAGTCGATCGAACAATCCTTGGGTGAGGTTAGCTGGTAAGTATGAAAACGATCCGCAATACGATGAGGTATTGGCACACATAGAAGAATATCGCCGCGAACTCGATGCAGAAACCGAAGCTTATTATAGTCAAATTGACGCTGCGGTTGAGACAAAATGAGCCTATACATACTTGATACGGATTGTTTCTCCCTTTGGCAACAGAATCATCCAATGATGGTGCAGCGGGTCGAGGTTAACCCAGAAAATCTTGCTTTAACTATTGTAACAGTAGAGGAAGTAATTCGCGGCAGGTTCAAGGTTATTAAAAACGCTTCTGAATCTTCGCAAGCAGACAAATTAGTATGGGCTTATACCAAGCTATGGGATACATTAGATGATTTCAGACTTCTAAACATTCTGAAATTTGACCAGAATTCTTTCACTATTTACACTGATTTCCGCCGTCAAAGAATACGCATCGGCACGCAAGATTTGCGGATTGCTGCTATTGTACTTGCTAATAATGCTATCCTCGTTACGCGCAACTACCGAGATTTTTCGCAAGTGCCTGATTTAGTGCAGGAAGACTGGACAATTCAACCTTAAAAGCAAGGGGGAAAAGCAAAAATATTTCCGCCCCAGCTTCAATTAAAAACTACCTTTGATCCCAAGCATTCGCCGCATCACTCACAGCTTGTTCCACGGATTTTTCGCCCAACATCGCCGCCTGCAAATTGTCATAAATCGCCTTTTGCAACTTCTTAACATCCTTGAGAGGGGGAATTAACAGCTCAGCTTTCGCCAAGCCAGAAGCACTGACAATCCTAGCTCGATCGCTCGGAGCAGCATCAGCCGGAACACTCTTAAAATAAGAGTCCTGCAAAGCCTCAACCGTAGAAGGCAAAACATTAGCAACCTTCGCAAAAGCCAACTGATTTTGAGAATTTGTCACGAACAAAGCAAATTTCACAGCATCATCAGGGCGCTTGCTGTCGCGAGGTACAACCAAATTCATCACCGCCACAGTCTTCTTGCCGGTTTCCCCCGTAATTTGAGGCGCAGCAGCCGAGACAGCACCAATATTCGGAGCATTCTCAGCGATCGCCTTTAAAAACTGAGGCCCAGAAGCTAACAAAGTAGTTTCCCCAGCTTGATAAAGCTCGATCGCCCTGCGATGTCCCTGCACCAAAACATCCTGCGGCAAAAGTCCGCCCTTGTACAAATCCACCCAATACTGAAAAACAGCCTTCCCCTTATCAGTATTAAAAGCAGCCTTACCTTTAGCATCAACCAAAGGCACACCCATCTGCACAAAAGATTGCAAAACCTCCGACGAATCTTCCGGTACAAAAGTCGCAAAAAAAGCAAATTTACCAGTCTTATCCTTCACCTGTTTCGCCACAGCCGCCAACTCGGCATAGGTAGCGGGAGGCTTAGCAATTCCAGCTTTTTTAAACAACTCCGTATTGTAAATTGTCACCCCAGTTGTCAGATACCAAGGAATCCCAAAAGTCTTGCCATCAAGTACGCTAGCTTTCCAGATATTTGGCAGATAGAGCGATCGCACTTGCTCCGAAATTCGAGAGTCCAAATCCAGCCAAGCATTGCGCCCCGCCAACAGCGAAGCAAAATCTGGATTCAGGTTCACCACATCCGGCGCAGTTTTCGCCGAAACAGCACCCAAAATCTTACTTTCCATCGCCGACCAAGGGACATCCACCCAACGCACCTTCACGCCCGGATTTTTGGCTTCAAAATCGGCGATCGTCTGATTGAAATACTCAGTAAACTGAGGTTGAAGCTGCATCGTCCAGAACTCGATTTCGTTAGCATTCTTAGTTTGGGAATTAACAGCAGGCTTGCTGCAGCTCACCACCGCAGCCAGCAGCAGCCCCACCAGCCCAAAAACAGCAAACAGTTGCCAAGATTTACGCTTCATAGAATTTAATTTCAGAATCATGGGAACCGTTAGAGAAAAAAAAGCACAGCCCGCCGAGAAAACCAGAGAGTCAAGTTCTAGTCTTGGTTGCGCCAGAGCCCTGCGAGGGAAAGAGTCGGTTTTGCAGCCGCACCGGCAGGTTTTCGGTCGATCGAGCTGAAAATTGTTGACATTCGCCGGAGAATAGCTATTGTCAAGTAAATTGGATAGCATAAAATCGGAACTAGCGATCGCGCAACCAAGACCCTGCAGCGCAGCACCGCCAACGGTACTGCGAACACCGAGATTACAGCAGGCGCGTTGGAAATACATACTAGGCCAGCAATCCAAACCCGCCGGCCGATGGGTCATTCCTAATTGAAAATCCCAAATGGTATCACCCTCCAACAGCCAAAGGCTGAGTCAGGCTGGCCAACCACAAAATAAACAAATAGCAACTACCGGCGACCCAATCACATGGTTAACTTTTTCAAAGGTCTACTTTCCCAACGCCAGCCAGGAATCGGGATCGAAATAGCCCCAGACCGCATCAACATCATTCAGCTCGAAAAGAAAGCTCAGGCATTAAAATTAGGCATCCTAGCCTCAATAGAAGTACCAGAAGACATAATACAAGAAGGGCAAATAGTCGATCCGCCCGGAATGGCAGAACTCATCCGGTCAGTCCTCGCCGAAAACAAAATCAAAGCCAAGAAAGTAGCCACAGCCATTCCCGGCCGCGAAGCCGTCATCCGCTTAATTCCAGTTCCCGCAGAACTCAACGAAGAAGAACTGCGGGATTACATGAACGCAGAAGCAGGGCTGTACTTGCCGTTTCCCAGAGAAGACGCCGACGTAGACTATCAAAAAATCGGCCTATTTGTAGATGACGACGGCGTAGAAAAAGTGCAAGTGGTATTAGTAGCTACCCGCAGAGAAGTTACCGACACATACATCGAAACCTTCAAAGAAGCCGGACTGATCATAGACGTGCTAGAAGTAACCAGCTTTGCCCTGATTCGCACCCTCAAAGACCAACTGCAACAATTTTCATCCCAAGAAGCCGCCGTCCTCACAGACATAGAATTTGACAGTACCGAATTAGCTATAGTAGTGGACGGCATACCA
Source organism: Microcoleus sp. B4-D4 (assembly GCF_036705185.1). NCBI lineage: Bacteria > Bacillati > Cyanobacteriota > Cyanophyceae > Oscillatoriales > Microcoleaceae > Microcoleus > Microcoleus sp. B4-D4. The sequence goes on from NZ_JAUBTX010000004.1 coordinate 66,669, forward strand.
CAATTTAACCGTACCATCCCGATCGGCACCTACCAAATCCAGACCGCCCTCAACGAAGCCATGAACCTGCCCCCAACCAGAGACACCACCGAACTGCAAGGCATGACCCTGCCAGTAACGGATACAATGGGCGCATCGGGAGACGCCAATCCAGGCACAAATGCCATGATTAAAGTATTGGGAGAACTCGCAGACGAACTGCGCCGCTCAGTAGACTTTTACCTCAACCAGAGCGAAGAACTCGAAGTAGCGCAACTGCTGCTAGCAGGCCCCGGAGCCGCGATCGGCAAACTCGACGAATTTTTCATGCAGAGATTAAGTTTGCCCGCATCCCAAGTCGATCCCATCGAAACCCTAGGACTCGAAATCAGCGAAGAAATTAGCCCTGAACAGCGAGCCGGCTTAGGAGTAGCCCTAGGCTTAGGACTCAGGGAGGTGCTCTAACCTAACAGTTTTAGATAATAGTAGAAAAACAGATTTGAGAATTTTAGGAAAAAGCTTCCTCCGAAAAAAGAAGACCCCTGATGCAGAAGGTAAAATATTGGAGGTAAAAGGTAAAAAGTAAAAGGTAGAATATCCGAGATAGAAGCAGCAACTTCCTTCGGAAAAAGGCAGAAAATTGTTTCCTTCTTCCCTAAATAAACCCTTAACTTGTACCGATAATCTGGCGCTCACTCTAAAATCTAAAATTTCCAATTTAAAGCAACCGCCCTCACAGTTAAGACGTTCTTAATTGCTCAAACCTCAGCCGTCGATTGCCACCAAAAGTCCCTCGCGCCGATCGCTAAAGCCTTCCTCCGACCTTCTTTTTTCTGCCTTCTTTTTTCTGATAACTAATGACCAATAACTAATGACCAATGACCAATGACTTCTTCCTTCAGCTATAAAATCGAGTGAAGCCATGTACAGCCTAGATATTAATTTTCTCAACGATCGCCCGGACTACAAACCAGTCACAGCAGCCAAAAGCTCAGCTAAAAGAAGTTCCGGTGGAGCCAAAGACCAACTGCCCATAATAGGGGCGCTGCTGTTTGCCTTCGGCCTCAACGCCGCAGTCATGGGCGCCTGGTGGTGGGCTACCAACGAAAACACCGGCTTAGCCACAGAACAAGCAACCATCGACCAAGAACTGGCAAAATTAAACACTCAAGCCAGCGCCATCAAAGCCATCAACGCCGAAACCGACAAAATTACCGGCGAATACAAAGCATTAGCCGGAGTATTCGACCAAATTAAACCCTGGTCGGCCATGCTGCAAGACATCAGCGCCCGCACCCCCGCCGGAGTGCAAATTTCCAAAATCGAGCAAATCGACCCAAGTCCCGCCCCCGTTGCAGCACCCCCGCCGCCGGCAGCAACTCCCGCCGCCTCCCCAGGGGCGAGTCCGTCTCCGGGGGCCACTCCCCCAGCCAGCCCCACCCCAGTGGCTGCTCCCACCCCCGTCGTCCCGCCCCAAACTGCAAAAGTACAAATTTCAGGGATAGCAAGTACCTTTGCTCAAGTTAACGACTTTATTCTGCTAGTCCAGCGCTCTCCTTTCTTCCTCGACACCGATACCAAACTGGTAGCGGCCACATTAAAAAACAACCCCACACAATTACAAGTACGCAACCCAACCGATTCAGCAGCAGAACTTCCCAAACTCCGACCAGTGGTGGAATATAAAATTGAAACCACACTCAGCCCGACTGGAGCCTCCGAGTTGCTCTCCGAACTGCGGAACAAGCAAGCAGACGGACTAGCAATACGGATAGAAACACTTCAAGAAAAAGGAATACTAGAATCACAAAAAGGAGAAGTGAAAAAACCATGACAGCAGCAAACGAGTTTATTCCCAGCGGAGCAGAAGAGACAGGGGGTAAGGAAATATTCGGCATTAAGCTGACACCCCAAATCCAAGCCATAGGCATCGCGGTTCTCGGCCTCGGCGTGGCCGGCTACCTAGGCTACCAGTTCGTACTCCCAGAATTCCAAAAAAGCGGCGAATTCAAGCAAAAACTGGTCGAAAGCAAGCAAACGCAAGTGCAATTGCAAGCTCAAATTCAAAAAAAGGCAGAAGCAGAAGCCAAGCAAGAAGAAGCAAAACAGCGCCGCGCCCAAGTGACGGCAATGTTTGCGAGCGATGGAAGCGCCAACACCCTGCTGCTTGACATGACCCAACTGGTTAATCGCATCAACGCCGGCGTGCAAGGAGACGACCTCAAGGCTAAAATTACCAAATTTGAGCCGGATATGCCGCCAGCTACAGCAACTGCGGTGGGAGCTCCAGACCCTGATATTCTCAACGATACGTCCTTCGGGCCGTCCCTTGTTGGCAAGCTCAGGCGCAAAAAATATAAGGTAGAGTTTGAAGGCAATTTTGCTCAAACCCGCAATTTTATGCGTAGTTTGGAGTTGATGCAGTCCCTGTTAGTAGTGAGGAATTTGAAATCTGAATTGCTAGCATCAAATCAGTCCATAGAAATCGATTTCTTGAAAGGGAAAATAGTCCCAGTAGCTCAGCCGGTAACTAAAATTAAAACGGCTTTTGACTTGTACGCGCTCCTGCCGTTAAAGCAAGAAGAAAAACCGCCAACTCCGGCTCCGATTCCTGCCAAATAGCGCTAGGCGAGCGGATATAGCGGTTTTCAATTTCTGCGAGGTACATGAACTCCTTAATTACATGGCTTGTACAGAAGACTCTAGAAAACTGGTTTTTTACCGAAATCAAGATTTTTTTGGCTAGTGTTTTGGTGAAAAACCCGGTTTCGGGGTACTATAGCAATCAGTTTATCTAAGTCTGCTCTTGCTCGGGATATGCGTTACTTTCGCAAAGTCGGGTAACGAGCAATCCCACGAATTCTGCAAGAATTGCTGTAGATAAGTCATAAATTGTCCATTAGGAAAAATCCCATCGCACCTCATTTTTCGCTCGCAAGGCAATATTAGGAACGCAAATTGAATAATTTCAAACATCTGCTAGACTTTTTTCTCTCCAAACGTGGCGAGGTAAAAAAAGGAAGAGTATCCGACCCTGCATTACCAGGAATGGCCTGGTAATGCTCGGAACGAACAACAGTTATTTAATTGCTATTCCTTAGCTATTTCAATTCGCTGTTTCGGGAGAAGGTTAAAGGCAAAATGTTGAAGATTGGATTCACAAAAAAATATCAAAAATATTTGTGTGTGAATTTTAAATGATAGTTTGTGCCTAATTATGCCTATTTTCTGAATTCAAAAAAAACTGAAAACGAGAGAGGTTTCAGTTAGTGCCAAAAGCTCGCTAGTCAAGATTGCGAACAACAAATAACCAAGTGTAGTGGAGGAGAGAACGTGAAACAGCATCTACGGTTAAGTGGTGGAATCTTCAGCAGCGTTGCTGGAATTATAATCGCCCAAGCGCCAGTCTCGGCAGCGCCGACTCAAGTCACAGGAGTGCAAGTAAGTCAAGCCAATAATGGGGTAAATATTGTCCTGGCTACGGAAAAGGGCGATCGCCCGCAAGTTTTCGCCATCAACAGCGGCAATACCTACCAAGCCACAATTACTAACACCAAGCTCCGCTTGTCCCAAGGCAACAGCTTCCGTCAAGATAACCCAGCTCCGGGCATTTCCTCAGTAGAAATCACCCAGATAGAAGCTAACAGCATCCGCGTTGTGGTAGCCGGCACCAACGGAGTTCCCAACGGACAAGTTATGCCCGGACAAGGCCAAAACATCGTCCTCAGCGTTGCCGGACAGGGCGGGACTGTGCAATCTACCCAAGCAGCAGCGCCTGCATTGCCCGCGCTCAACCAAACCCAAGCTTTGCCCCCGCCGCCTCCGGGACTGCCGCTGAACCAAACAGCTCCCCGGCCAGCTCCCCAAATCCGCACCTCGCAAAACGAGCGCGTGCTGCTGCCAAATCCCGAAGTTACTGTTACTAGGGACGATCGCCCGCCCCTACCAAGCGAAATTCAATCTCAAACCAATCAAGCTGCCCCTTTCCTGCCCAGGGCTGTAGCACCGCCATTGGGAGATATCTCCGTATCTAACATCGCTCCAGGCGTAGGAAATATTGAGCTGAGTTCGGGAGAACGCATCCCCCGCTTGGTGCTGCGGGATGCCCCAGTACGAGACGTTTTAGCTCTGCTGGCCCGCGCTGCGGGATTGAACATTGCTTTTACAGGCGGCGGGGCGGCTCAACCGGGCCAACCGGCGGCCGCACCGGGAGCGGCAGGAGGCTCCGATGAAGGGCCGAAGATTTCCTTGGACATCGAAAATGAGTCGGTGCAAGATGTTTTTAATTACGTGCTGCGGATCAGCGGACTGCAAGCCAACCGCGTCGGGCGCACAATTTTTGTGGGCACTACTTTGCCACTAGACTCGCGCAATATTATCGTTCGGACTCTGCGGCTCAATCAAGTCAGATCTACCGATGCAGCTAACTTTTTGAGCGCTCAAGGTGCGGAAACTCAACTGCCGATTACTCGGGTGACTATTCAAACCGTGGGCCAGGGAAATTCGGCGCGGGATGTCGAAATTCGGGAACCGGATATTAAGGCAATTGGCGCTAGGGACGGCAACGGGCCGCTGTTGCTGAGGGGACTGTCGGTGCTGGCGGATGCGCGGCTCAATTCGATCACTTTGGTGGGAGATCCGCGCAAAGTCGATATTGCGGTAGCTTTCTTGACTCAGCTAGATTTGCGCCGCCGTCAAGTGGCTGTCAACGTCAAGGTGATCGATGTCAACTTGCTGGGAAACAACCAAAGTAGCAGCAGTTTCTCTTTCGGAATTAATAACAATTTCTTTGTCAATGATGGGGGAGTAGCAAGTCTCAATTTTGGCGGCATCAATCCGCCTGCCAGGCAGTTTAGCGATCCGGCTCCCGTAATTGCTCGGCCGATCATCGGCAACCCCCTAGCAGGCGAGGAGCCTTTCTTCGATCCTAGGGGCAATTTAATCAACGTGCCGCTCACAGGACTCGGTGGCGGGTTGTTCGTCCGGCCGACAGCCCCGGTTACTGATGACCCCGCGCGAGTTGGGATTAGCACTTACGATGCGTTTGACCCTACAACGGTGAATTCTACCGGAAGTGCGAATTTTTCCCTGTTCCCGCTGTTCCAATATCCGAGGAGGTTCTTGTCGGCGTTGAAGGCAACTATTCAAAGCCAGAATGCCAAAATCCTCACCGATCCGACTCTGGTGGTTCAAGAAGGAGAAACGGCGAATGTAAATATTACTGATGAGGTGCTCAGTAACGTCACGTCGCAAACGCAGACTACCGGAAATACAAGTACCACAACGGTGACGGCGGTCAAAGATAAGGCGGGTTTGCAGTTGGGGGTGGCGATCGATCGGATTGACGATAATGGCTTTGTCTCTCTGCGGGTGAACCCGATTATCAGGACACCGGGCGTCGAGCAAGCACTGTCTACGGGCGCGAACACCAATATTATCAGGCTGCTGGGCGAGCGCTCTTTGCAATCGGGGTTAATTCGCCTGCGGGATGGTCAGACTTTGATTCTTTCGGGGATTATCCGCGACGAAGAACGGGTTACGGCGAACAAGATTCCTATTTTGGGAGATTTGCCGATTATCGGTTCGTTGTTCAGGAGTACGACTAAGGCTAACCAGCGGGCCGAGTTGATCGTGTTGCTGACTCCGCAGATTTTGGATGATAGCGATCGATCGAACTTTGGCTATCAAAACAACATCAGTCCCGACGCGCGCCAACTGTTGCAGCGCAGTCAGCCCGTCCAACCGAGATAGCAGTCAGTTGGCAGTTGGCTGTTGGCTGTTGGCTGTTGGCTGTTGGCTGTTGGCTGTTGGCTGTGAGTGCCCGCCCTCTTAGTTGGCAGTCCGGCAGTGCGTTAGTCCGGCGGGCCGCCAGGGTTAAGTCCCTGGCGGCCCTGCCCAGAAAAGGGAAAGGGACAAAGGAAGAAGGAAAAAAAAATCCTTTAGCCATTGACAAATGACATTTTGTTCTTTCTATTTCTCCTTTTGTCCGCTCTGAAATCCACCGAGGCAAGAAATCGGCTCTCCAAAGTGGTATTTTTTTAACGAAATTTGGGTATTAATTTAAAAAGTTGGCAAGTTCCATATAAATTAAAGGTTCCACCGATCCATAACGGTCGGCAAGACTTTAGAATAATGCAGTGAAAATTAGATGCTGTGGGGTTTTCAGCAATTAAAAACAAAAATTCCTTTTCTGACCAATTATCCTAGGGTAATTGGTATTCAGCAGGAGTTTTTCAGGGGGAAGCGGGCTGGAGCAATAGGGGACTACCCAAATCTCCAAATCCAAACTCCCAATGCAGTTACCACTCACAGCTAATAGTTGAACTCGGTTTGACGTATTTTACAAATTCCAGAAGGAGTTCGGAATGAACAAAGGTGAATTGGTTGATGCAGTCGCAGAAAAGGCTACTGTCACTAAAAAACAGGCAGATGCGGTTTTGAGCGCTGCTTTGGAAGCAATCATGGAAGCTGTCTCCGAGGGCGACAAGGTGACGCTGGTCGGTTTTGGCTCGTTTGAGTCGCGGGAACGCAAGGCCCGTGAGGGTCGCAATCCAAAAACCGGCGACAAGATGGAAATCCCGGCAACCAGAGTTCCTGCATTTTCTGCAGGGAAGTTGTTTAAGGACAGAGTTGCACCGGCGAAAAACGCCGAATAACGGGCAAACTGAGTCTTGATCAGACCTGTACACGGTGGAAATTTAGCTTGGGCAGCCGCATTAGCTGGCTGCCCAGCTTCTGCTATTCTCGATTTTTCTGCCAGTATCAGTCCTTTGGGCCCTCCTGAGTCGGCCTTGGCTGCGATTAAATCTCGCTTGAGCAGTCTGACGGCTTACCCAGACCCGGATTATGGAGAGTTGAGGGCTGCTTTGGGTGAGGCGTTTAATGTGGACCCGGATTGGGTTTTGCCGGGGAATGGTTCGGCGGAATTGTTGACTTGGGCGGCTTGGGATTTGTCGGATCTGGAGGCGACTTATTTGGTGACTCCGGCTTTTGGCGATTACTGGCGGGCTCTTTCGGCTTTTGGGGCGCAGGTGCTCGATTGTCCTTTGGATCTCAAATCGTTGGGCCAGGAGCTTTTGAGCGGGTTAGTAACTGATGGTTTGTCGGTTTCTAACCGCTCCTTTGTTTCTCTTTCTCCTGCTGTCCCGGTTCCTTTTGCTCTGGGGGCCGCCGATCGAGGTTTGCTATTGAACAACCCGCACAATCCTACGGGTTTGCTGTTCGGTAGGGAGGCGATTTTGCCTTATGTGGAGCAGTTAGGTATGGTGGTGGTGGATGAGGCTTTTATGGACTTTCTACCACCGGAAAAACAGCAAAGTTCGATCGCTGCTGTTGAGGAGTTTCCGAATTTGGTGATTTTACGATCGCTCACTAAATTCTATTCTCTGCCGGGACTGCGGATGGGCTGTGCGATCGCGCATCCCGATATTCTCCGCCGCTGGCAGTTGCGGCGCGATCCTTGGCCTGTGAATGCTCTGGCGGAGGCGGCTGCTGCTGCTGTGGTGCGAGATGCTGCTTTTGAGCGGAAAACTTGGGATTGGCTGCCTGTGGCTCGCCAAGAGTTGTTTGAGGGTTTGGCTAATTTACCTGGTTTGCGGCCTTGGAGGGGGGCGGCTAATTTTTTGTTGGTTGAGTCGTCGCTGTCGGTGGCTGCGATTCAAAAAAGTCTGCTGGAAAAACACCGGATTTTGATTCGGGATTGTTTGAGTTTTCCTGAGTTGGGCGATCGATTTTTTCGAGTAGCCGTGCGCGAGAAGGCGGACAATCTGCGACTGATTGCTGGACTTGCGGATGTCTGTTGTCGTTAACTCGGAAATTCATCTCACGTCATAATCTTTGATTTTGGCGTGAGATGAATGTCAGAAGATCCAGAAGAGCGGGCGAATGGAATTCGCGCCTATACAGACAAAACCCGCGGAGGCGGGTTGAAGAGTGGGCCGTTGAAATTACGTTGTTTTCTTGAGTCGCATCCGGCGGACATCGATTGTATAGGCGTGGCTTCAACCGCCCTCCTATCTACTACTGACTTCTTTATCGAAAATATGGGTCTAAAACCCTGTCCTGCCAGGACGGCTTTACTTTTACACAAACTTAGTTTACCATAGTAATAGTAGTTAGGTAAGTGCAGTGTTAAAAGCCCACAAGTACAGAATCTATCCGACTAACCAACAATCAATACTGCTTGCCAAGTCGTTTGGTTCTGTACGTTGGTTTTACAACTATGCACTTAGCCTAACCAGTGAAACTTACAAAGCAACTGGCAAAGGTTTAAGCCGTAACGACACGATTAACCTGTTACCTTCCTTGAAGAAAGAGTATCAGTGGTTAACAGAACCTCCATCACAATGTTTGCAGCAAGTAGCATTAGATTTGTCTAGGGCTTTTCTGAATTTTTTTGAAAAGAGGGCTAAATATCCTAATTTCAAAAAAAAAGGACAAAAGCAATCTATTCGCTTCCCTCAAGGTATCAAGCTAGATGGCCAATTTTTAACCTTGCCCAAGTTAGGTAAGGTTTACTGCAAAATATCTAGGTTGCCTGGGGGGAAACTTAAATCTGTGACTGTATCTCTAACTGTGTCGGGCGAATATTACGCTTCTTGTCTTTACGATGATGGCAAAGCTCTGCCTGCAACACTATCACAAGGCAAGGCTATTGGCGTGGATTTGGGTATCAACCACTATGCCATAACCTCTGATGGCACTAAACATGACAACCCCAAATACTATCGTAAATATGAAGTAAAATTGTCCCAAAAACAGAAGCAACTCAGTCGGAAGCAGAAGGGATCTAAAAACCGCTATAAGGCTCGGATTAAAGTTGCTAAAGTTCATGAAAAAATCACTCGATGTCGTGAAGATTTTTTACACAAACTAAGTCGTAAATTAGTTGACGAAAACCAAGTCATAGTCGTAGAAAATCTAGCGGTGAAAAACATGGTCAGAAACCCTAAGTTGGCTAAATCTATTAGTGATGCTGGGTGGGGAAAATTATGTACCATGTTGAAGTACAAGTCCGAGTGGTCAGGGAAACTCTACATTGAAGTAAATAGATTTTTTCCGAGTTCAAAGATTTGTAGCAACTGTTTGCATCAGATAGAGCGCCTCAGTTTGGATATTCGTAGCTGGCAATGTCCCCAATGTCAAACGATACATGACAGGGATATTAATGCGGCGATCAATATCAGAGATGAAGGTTTACGACTTTTGGCGGGAGGGCATCTCGCTACCGCTTCTGGAGAAAAAGTAAGACCAAGTAAAGGTACTGCTTTTACAAGGCGTTTTTCTGTGAAGGAAGAATCCTCATACCTTTAGGCTGGGGAGTTGTCAATTATGCTTGATTATGATTTAGTGATTATTGGTGGAACTCCGGCCGGACGTTATGCTGCTTTGACGGCAACTAATTTCCCGGCCCGCGTTGCTTTGGTGGAACCGCTAAGCAATTCGCCAGATTTGCCGATTGAGGAGAAGGTGTCGATCGACCTTGGCTTGAGATACAGCCAAACTTTGAGCGAGGCTGCTCGTTTTTACCAGCAGCTTCGCCGCCTACAGTTGGCGGTTCGCCCGGATGTGGCTGATTCGTCGGTGCGGCTCGAATTGCCCTTAGATGGTCTGTTCAAATGGACTGAAGGTGTTGTTTCTAATTTAGAAGAAATTGACGATCTCGGCGTTTTGGCTGCTCGCGGGGTCGATATTATTTTTGGTAGCGGCGAGTTTGTTGCAAAACCGAAGTTGGCTTTTGTTACGGGCGATCGATCTTTGCGATCGCGCTGTTATTTGCTAGCTTCTCCAACTTTACCGACGGTTCCCAATATTGAAGGACTTTTGTCTGTCGGCTTTTTTACTTCGGAAACTGTCGCCCAATTGACCAAACTTCCACAGTTACCTCAAAGTTTGGCTGTAGTTGGTGCCGATCCCAGCGGGGTAGAAGTGGCTCAAACTTTTGCTCGATTAGGGGTGGCTGTGACGCTTGTGGTCAAGGCTTCGCGGATTTTGGCCAAAGAAGACCGGGAAGCTGCAGGCTTGGTTCAAGCTGCAATGGAGGCGGTTGGAGTCCGCATTCTGACTTCTACTGAGGTGACTCAAGCTCGGGTGATTGAGGGTAAAAAGTGGATTCAAGCCGGGCCCAGGGCGATCGAAGCTGAGGAGATTTTTTTGGCTGCTGGCCGCGGACACAATTTTCCATCGTTAAATCTCGAAGCGGTTGGGGTTAAATTTAACAATCGCAGGTTGATTTTAAATGAAAAATTGCAAACAACTAATTCGCGCATTTATGCGATCGGCGATGTTGCTGGGGGTTATCCGTTCCCTCATATTGCTAATGCCGAAGCTGCGGTGGCTGTGAAAAATGCTTTGTTTTTGCCGCTGTTTCAAATAGATTATCGCGGGATTCCTTGGGCGATTTTTTCCGATCCGCAGTTGGCGAGGGTTGGTTTGACTGAGGCGCAAGCAAGGCGTCGTTTTGGAGACGATTTGATTGTTTGTCGAGAATATTTTAAGAATGTTGAAAAAGCTCAAATGTGCGGGGAGACTACTGGTTTTTGTAAGATTGTCGCGCGTCGCAATGGGGAGATTTTGGGAGCGAGTATTGTAGGGCCACAAGCTGCTGAGTTGATTCATGCGATCGCTCTGGCTGTGCGTCACGGGATGAAGGTTGAGGCGATCGCGGAACTTCCTTATATTTGGTCGAGTTTTTCGGCAATTAACGGTCAAACTGCTACTATTTGGGAGTCGCAGCGCTTCCGCAGCAATACTTTGATGCAGAATTTATGCGAGAATTTATTTCACTGGCGCAGGTATTGGAAATGAAAAGATTAGTCATTGGGCATTGGGCAAACAGGGCATTGGGCGGAGCGAAGCGGAGGGATTGGGCATTGGTAATTGGTAATTGGGAATTGGGAATTGGGCATTGGGCATTGGGCATTGGTAATTCGGAATTAGCACCCTAGGGTTAGTTATTGTATTTATATTATTTTGTAAAAACAAAATAGCGGTATATATAAGTGGTACAGATACCACTTATATATACCGCTACCTATTAAACCGAAGCTGTGGCGGAGGAAGCTGATAGTGCCCAAGCCTGGTTTGGTAAGTGTTCTAGGACGGAGAGGGTGGGATTTGAACCCACGTTAAGATTGCTCCTAAAGTAGATTTCGAGTCTACCGCATTCAACCGCTCTGCCACCTCTCCAATTAAATTGAGATGCGAGCTAGAAGTATCTTACCGCACAGTGCGCCACTTTGTAAATCCTTAGAGAAAAGAAGTTTGATTTTCTTCTGATTCCAGAGTCGTCTTAAATCCCGTTGTGGGTGTCCACTGAAGAGCTCCGTCGCGCCCCGTCCAAAAAATCCGGGTTTTGCTTTGGTGCAGTTTGGCTGCGGTTTCTGGGTCGATTTCGTCTGCAGAGGCGATCGCCACTTGCGGCCCAACTGCCTCCAATAACTCGGCTGTCAGGGTTTTTCCCGACCACAACAGCACTTGCGCCGCCTTGAATGTTCCTGCGGCTGCTAATCTTTTTGATAAAATACTTTGGGCTTGCGGTGTCATGTCACCGACAATCAACCAAGTACGCCCCCTCACCAATAATTCTACTACCGGAATCTCTGCATCCAAGAACTGCAACCGCGTCGAACCCAGATCGATGGTACTGTTAGTTTCTAAAAGAAAGTAAACACCTTGCCGAGATTGCACAGCCGTCATAAATTTATCATCGCTGCCGCGGTGAATTTGTTTGGAATCTTTATTATCATAAAATGTTTTAATGGGCAAGCGTTCTAGTAATTTTCCCCAACCGCCGCTCAAACCTAAATGACCGTGAGTGGCGATCGCAAAATTCACAGAATTAATGCCTTGCTTCTGCAAAAAAGGCAACACTGTAAACTTCACAGTATTTTCATCACCACTATTAATTAGCGCCACTTTTCCCTGATCTTGAATTACCAAAACTGGATCGCCAGATGTCGCCAGCAAAGTAACTTTAAACACAGATGATTTAACGTGCCAAGCAGGCAAAACTACGATCGCAATTCCCGCCATTAGCGCCAGCGGGAAAATCCAAGCCGCAGAAATCCGCAGTCGAATAACTCTGCTTTTCCCCTGCTTCCCTCTCCCCTTTCCCTGATTTTTCCCTCTTCCTACTTCCTGCTTCCCTCCTTTTTCTGCCTTGCTTCTTCTATTAGTGACATCCCGTACCTCCGTTACATCCCGGACATTGCTCGTTGCCGAACTTCCCCCCAGCCAAACCCAACAGATTAAACTGTAAAGTGCGATTAACTGAAACACCGATACTTGACCGACAGCTACCGAATTACCTGGCAATTGTGAGAAATATTGGGCGATCGCAATTAAGCCCTTGGCCGGATAGTCCAGCAGTTGCGCCAAAACGCTTCCCGCCGGCGGAAAAATCAATCCTGCTAAAGCGCTAACCATCCCGCCAATACTCAAAATCCACAGCAAAGGAGCCGCAATAATATTGACTAAAATGCTGTAAGGTGATACCACACTAAAAACGTAAAGTAGCAGCGGCAGCACCCAAACAGAAGCTGCGATCGGAACCACCACAATTGAAGCGATCGCGGGCGGCATCCAGTCCAACTTTGCCATCAGCGGCGGCGCTGTCACCACTAATCCCAAAGTAGCCAAAAAACTCAGTTGAAAACCTAAATCCCAAATCCACAAAGGGTTAACTAGCAGTAAAATAGTCGCAGCAATTAACAGCAATCCTAATGGCTTAACTTCGCGGCTTAACACCAAAGCAAATAATGTGCCAAATCCCATCAATGCGGCGCGGCATATTGAAGCTTCAAAGCCTGTTAGTGCCACCAACAAAAATAAAGCGCCCACGCCAAATCCAAATTGTAACTGTTTGGAAAAACGCTTGGTTAAAGCTATAACTAAAGCCAAAACCATTGAAACTTGAGTGCCCGAAGCTGCGATCGCGTGGGCCAATCCAGCTTGCACAAAATAGTCGCGGATGTTGTAAGGTAAATCAACTGCTTGTTTGCCGAGGGCGATCGCACTTATTAGCGGCCCTTCGGGAACATTCAAATACGATAATTGCGATCGCGCGATCCGCATCCGCATCGCTTGAATTGGCGATGGCTGCATCCCGGTTGACTCCCAGAAAGCGCCAGTTGTGCTGTTAACTCGATTGACATCGGCGATCGCCTTTTCTCTCTTCCAGTCAACCTGACGCCCTTTAAGCCCTGCAAAAGCCCCTTCTCTGGCTAAATATGCTCGAAAATCAAAAGCCCCCGGATTCGAGGGCGGCTGTGGTTTGTATAGCGATCCCACAACTGCGATCGTATTGTCGGCGTACAAGCCCGTTGCTTGCAGTAGAGGCACTGTAACGTAGAGTTTGCCTGATACAGGGCGGTTGACGACTACTCCTCCGTCGCTACCGTTGATTCCGCTAACTACATCTGTGTCTAGCCAAAATTGCGATCGGCCCGATCGGGTTAATCGAGGGTTACTCGCCACTCTACCGCGAACTGTCACTACGACTTCTTGAGTGTTTCCCTCCGCAGGAATCAATTTGCTGATGTCATTAATTGCCGGTTGGGGCGATCGAAATACCAAATAAAAGCTAGCTAAAAATGCCAGCAAACCCGCCATTGCCCAAACCCATTTTGCTCTCGGCAGCACCTCCAACAAACTCAATTTGTCCCTCGTCTCCAAGGGTTCTTCTATAGCATTTTTTGGAGTTCTGGTGCGTCTTTTTTTAGTAGTTTTAAAATGTTTTTTAGTATGCTTGAGCAACAACTTAGGCATCGCGATTGCGACGGCGATTCCCAAAGCTAGTATCGCGTATCTACCCCAAAAAACTCCTGTAGAAATCAATCCCAGAATGTAGGCTAGACCGAAAATGACACCCGTTGCTTGATTCATTAATTAGAAACTATGGAATAAGGCAGAAGGCAGACAAGTCAACTTAGATCGTGTCCGATCTATTACCACAAGAAAAACGGTTTGTAGTGCGGACTTGAGTCCGTAGTACGAACCTTAGTTATTGCGATCGATCGGACATGATATTAGACTTTCCGATCGCCTTTTTTTAAGAGATACTTTAATTCTCTTGTCCCCCTTTTTTTAGGAGGTGCCTGGGCGATCGAGTCTAATCTGAATCACAAAAGACTGGTATTGCGTTAAATAGACAGACCCAATTTTAAACCGAAAGCTGCGTGCAGTACCATAAGTGCTAAAGCCGTCGTGCCTAAATAAGCGTGAACCGCGCGCAGTGCTAGCTTGTTCCCGCCAAAACCAGTCAGCGAAATTAAGCTGCTAACAGCCAGCAAAACCAGCACTGTCGAACCAGTCCAAAAATGCGGGCTTTCCATCACGGGCTGATGCTGCATCACCAGCGACAGCAGTCCACCAGTGTAGCCCAAAGCTAAAAATAGAAACATCCACGGTGCCAGCTTGCGGTGATCCGATCGACTTTTGAGCGCGACATCCTTATCGGCTGCCAAACGTCCCTGCCATCCTGTATAGCCGACAAAACTGCCCATCGCTACAATTACGATCCCCATCATTACAGGATGTCCCCAATGGGTAATTGGTTCGGGAATTCCCAGGCTGCGAAATTGACTGGCGATTGGTTCTAGAAGTTCGCTTAAATTTACCATTTGATTTTGATTCCCAGCTTGGCGATCGATATTTTCGGACTCATCATTAAAATATTATAAAATAGTTGGCAAGCGCGATCGCGCACTTCTAATAGTTGTTTAACAACACCGCCAAATATTTCCCACAAGCCCTTACTTACACAAAACTTAGCCGGCTAAAGCCGGCTGTGAGATTTTTACAGCAGCGATGCTGTTTCAAGTTAATTATTTGTTAGCTTTATCAGCTAAGTCGAAAAGCAAAAATAAACCCTATTTGCCCGTACTTCACACCCCGGAGCGGCTTTTCGCCCAATCTTCACAGCCTCATCCTCGATCTGGATGTTAAATTTGACCTGCCTGCTCAAAGTTAATTTCAATTCCTTGACTTTTGAATGCCAAAGTGGGAAATTAACATCGCAGCAGACGAGCAGTAGCACTTCTACATTTTGTTTGTTGATCGCTCTCAAGGGAGAGTCAACTGCAGCACCAAAAAACTAGGGGTTCCAAGTTTGAGGCGAATTGCATAAACTATGCCGTCTGACTGGTGGGAGTTCGATCGACTCAGCGCTAAACTGAATGTCTGAAGGCACTCTCAAAGCACCCTTGTCGGTTGAGCTACCATCAGTCTACAACCTTTAAATCCTCTCAATTAAATCGTTGGGGGTTGCCGTTGTAGCAGACAAGCACCGAATTTCGGGCTTAACCTACCTCGGAACCGTACCATCGCTAAACTCACGGCGCCGTCGCCAAAGTAGCTTCCGCAGGTTGGATGTGATACTTCACCAGATTTGCCAGTTCTTGTAACTGACTAATCGCTTCGGCACCTTCGAGTTTCATCAGTTCGCGATCGTCCCGCATCTCAGTCCAAGTGATACCGTAATCTGACACTAAAAATCGAATCAGATGGTTGTCCGTCAAACTGACCATAAATGAGGCACTGTTCATCTGACCCCCGCAAGTGTAGCAGGATGCCAAATAACCCCTACGCTCTAGCACGATCGCCAAAGCCTGAAGGTTCATTACCAAATCTTGGACGAATTTACGGTGTTGTTCTGCAAGTCTCAGAAACACAGTTGTTCTCCTATCACCACGCCGTGTATTTTACACCCAATTTAATAATTTCTTAAGTATTGGGTATTTAGGTGCTGGTTCAGTATATGTTTAGTATGCTCAAAAAAAATCGAATTAGCGACCTCTTCAGCTTACTTATACTAGACTAACCGAGTTGCGAGCGCAACTAAGTATCATCAGCGACATTCAGCCAAAACAGGCTTTCCTCCGGGACTCCAGCCTCAAAAATATCCTACAATGACGGTTGATTCAGCCCTCGGACAGGCCAAAGATACAAATAACTAATCATAGCAATCGGGTTAGTTAAGAATAAGAGTTCAATCGCCCTGGGGATATTCCTCCCAAAGTGTCGTAGTCTGCCGCAAGCTCAGAAAATCGCCATTTCCCAAGATCAAGTGATCCAACAGCGGAATCGACAAAAACTGCGCTCCCGCCAGCAACTGTCGCGTCAAAGCAATATCCTCCGGGCTCGGATCGACAATTCCCGAGGGGTGATTGTGCGAGATAATCGCCCGCGTCGCCCCTTGGCGGATCACTTCTCTAAATATATCCCTAGGGTGAGCTAAAGTTTCGGTAGCTGTGCCGATCGTAATTACCTGAGTTCCCAGCAGCCGATTTTTTACATCCAGCAGCACCACAGCAAAACGTTCCTGAGACTGCCACATCAAATCCTGACTCAGAGCATCCGCAGCCGCTTGTGGAGAGTCAACCACAGCCATTTCCGGCGGTCGCGACTGAAACACCCGCTTCCCCAACTCCACCGCAGCCAAAATCGAAGTCGCCTTAGCAGGGCCAATCCCGTGAATTTGAGTCAACTCCTGAACGCTAATACTGCGGAGCACCGCCAGAGGGTCACGGGAATGCAAACTCAACTGATTTAAAATATACTGTCCGAGCCCGACGGCGGACAGTTTGCCGGGCCCCTGACCGGTACCCAGCAGAATCGCAATCAATTCCGCCGTTGCCAAACTTTTCGGGCCGCCCGCCATCAGCCGTTCCCGCGGCCGTTCGCTGGTTGGCAAATCGACAATTCTCAAGCTGTAAGTCATAGATGCACCTGCACCGCAAGCTCAACAATTACCCCATTTTAGCCGATCGATTTGCGTTCTTCACATCAGTAAGATTACCGAAAAAATCAAGGCCTTAACTGATGTTTTTGGCGATCGTAATTTTCGTGAAAAAAACCGATTTATCGCCCTAACCTGGCATAACTCCTGGTAAAATTTTTCGTAACGCTGCCACAAAAGTGAGGTGTACGGGCAGCTACGTTCAGCGCAAAAGTGTGCTTACTCTAGATTCTGACCGTTCAGTGGAGCCTAGCAGCGCCGAAGCAACTGGCTGCGGCGGCTTAGGTGCTGTCACTCCCACCAAAACAAACGAAACTGCCATCAAAACGCCGTATAAACTTATAGATAGCTTGCGATCGCCCATTCCCACCCATTGCGGATTCACCAGACCCAGACAAAAAGCTGGCATTGAAAACATAAAAGTTAAAACAAACAAGCTAGACATCACAGCACCTCCGACTCGCTAACTCCACCGATCAATTACTTCTCTCTTCCATTAACCCATCAAAAATCCGCTAAAAAAAGTTGCAATTGATGATTTATGACTTGGGAAGTATTCCCTGTTACCAAACAATAAAAAAATCAGTTAAATCTACTACTTGAGGTATATGTTAAAAGAATTAATAGCTTTTGATAGCATCAATAAATCACGTCTAAAATAGACACTAAATTTCTTAATCAAAATATGCAAGTCCGCTTTAACGTAGTCCGCCAAAATCAAAACGAGGCTCCCCGCGTTCGCGCTTACACCCTAGAGGTGGAAGAAAGCAATACCATCCTAGACTGCCTCAACAGTATCAAGTGGGAACAGGACGGCACTTTAGCTTTTCGGAAAAATTGTCGCAACACAATTTGCGGCAGTTGTTCAATGCGAATTAATGGGCGATCGGCCTTAGCTTGCAAAGAAAATGTCGGTAGCGAACTCGCCAGACTGCAAAAAATAGCTTATTCCAGTTCGACAGAACAGCCTGCCGATTTTATCCCAGAAATTACCGTCGCCCCAATGGGAAATATGCCGGTAATTAAAGATTTGGTTGTTGATATGACCAGTTTTTGGGACAACCTAGAAGCAGTGGAACCCTATGTCAGCACAGCCTCGCGAGCAATCCCCGAACGGGAATTTCTGCAAACTCCCGAAGAGCGATCGAAACTCGACCAAACAGGCAACTGCATCCTCTGTGGCGCGTGCTATTCTGAGTGCAACGCCCGCGAAGTCAACCCGGAATTTGTCGGCCCCCACGCCCTCGCGAAAGCTTACCGCACGATCGCCGATTCCCGCGATAGCGAAACCGAAAACCGGCTCGAAAAATACAACGAAGGTACTTCCGGCGTGTGGGGATGCACTCGCTGTTATTACTGCAACTCGGTTTGCCCGATGGAAGTTGCGCCGATGGATCAAATTGGTAAGATTAAACAAGAGATTCTCGATCGCAAAGACGACCAAGCCAGTCGATCGATCCGCCACCGCAAAGTATTGATCGAACTCGTCAAAGAAGGCGGTTGGATAGACGAGCGCAAATTTGGGATCGAAGTAGTAGGAAACTACTTCCGCGACGTTAAAGGTTTGTTCAGTCTCGGCCCCTTGGGCTTGAGAATGATCGCTCGCGGCAAATTCCCCCTGTTTTTTGAGCCTTCCGAAGGTACCGAAACTGTGCGGAATCTGATCGAATCGGTTCAAAATTTAGAAAATTCAGCAGATTAGCGATCGGCTGTCATTTTCCGGTAAATTGGAAGTTGTGCGATCGCAAAACTTCCCAAAAATCTTGTTTCAAAACTTGCAACTTAAAACATTTAAATGACTGCTCAAACACCTCCATCTCCAAAACCAACAGCCCCAAATACCCCAACACCAGCAGAACCAGCCTTTGGGTGGAATGCCTACTCCGAAAGAATCAACGGACGATTTGCGATGGTGGGATTCGTGGCACTTTTGCTGCTAGAATTCTTCACGCGCCAGGATTTTTTCACTTGGCTAGGCCTGCGTTAAATCGATCGCCATATGCGCTAAAAATGCTAGGAAACCTGCTTCTTTAACGATTCTATGGCTGTCACCAAGTATTTTTGTTAAAAGACTCGGTTTCTGGCAACCCATGCGTAATATCAAATCCTCTCTTCATCGGAATAGTAAATTCAGGCGTTGACTGTTGACTGTTGACTGTTGACTGTTGACAGTTAACATCATGTATGAGTGTTACCGGAATTGATATAATATTGTGTTCGATCGGCGATCGTAACAAAAACCGTTCGTAGTGCAGACTCGTATTCCGCACTACGAACCAATTTTATCTTTTTCAATCGATCGCACACGATATAAAAAATAGATAATTATCTATTTTTTACCTGAATCTCTGCTTTATCAAAGCGGGAATAGAGTTAAGTTGTTGCAAATTTAACCTGTAAGTTTGACCCTGGTTTGTAACTCGCAGATCGAGGAATTTTAGAAATAGATAATCGATTTCGAGACAATTAATCTGGTGCTGTTTCGCGGACGGTCAAACTGTACTTACCTCTACCTTTGGGAGGCGCATCGTAAGCATTGACAATGACGCGGTAGCGACCGCTCGCAGATAAGGTAACAGTCAGCTCTGAATTGGAATTTTGCTGCGTGACATCATCATTTTCTGCAAGTAGCTCGCCCTTGGAGTTGAAAATAGCCAGATAAGTATCAAATTCGCTACTTTCTACGCTAATAACCACTTTCTGACCCTGATTCCCTTCAAAGGTATACTCGTCGTACAAACTACTGTCCGAGGGCAGTACAGAAGACTTAGCAGGGCTAAGTTCTCCCTTTTGATCTAATATGACCTTAGACGAAGCCCCTGCTGGACTTGGCGAAGGTTCGACAGTTGGGCTCAGAGTTGGCGAAGGCTTGGGGCTTGCTTGAGCTAGAACAGCTTTGCTTGTAGAACTCGCATCAGGTGAATTTTGAGGCAATTCTGCTGAAATGAGGGTAGAACTGTTGTTAGCAACTCCTTGGGAGTTTGAAACTGGCACCGAGAAAGTCGGCTTGCTAGAAAAAGTAGCTAGTAAAGCAATTGGCGCGATCGCCCAAAATCTAAATTGACGCATGAATTACCTCGATTTGCAACGAAGGAAGAAGGAAGAGGGAAGAAGGAAGAGGGAAGAGGGAAGAAGGAAGAAGGAAGAAGGAAGAAGTTATTAGTTATTGGTTATTGGTTATTGGTTATTGGTTATTAGTCATCAGGAAGAAGGAAGAATAAAAATAATTCGACCAATGCCCACCCTTCGACTTGCTTCGACTTGCTTCGACTTGCTTCGGCTTCGCTGGCTCACAAGTCGCTCTTCGGGCAAGATGCCCAATTCCCAATTCCCAATTCCCAATTCCCAATTCCCAATGCCCAATGCCCAATGCCCAATGCCCAATGCCCAATGCCCAATTCCCAATGCCCAATTCCCAATTCCCAATTTTCAACGGACAGTTAGAGTATAACGACCCCGGCCCGAAGCATCAAAAGCATTGACAACTACGCGGTAGCGACCCGTAGCGGGCAAAGTAACACTCAGAAACGCATTTTTAGTCGCATCGCTCACATCGTCATTTTCTGCCAGCAATCGGCCGTTAGGGCCAAAGATAGCCACATAGGGATCGAAATCTGTACTTTCGAGGGAAATGGTTACAGACTGACCCGATCGACCTTCAAAAGTATACTCGCGATACAGACTGTTGTCAGACGGCAATACTGGGCCGCCTGCGACTAAAGCGCCTTCTTCTTGCAAAATCGCCCGAGAAGGTGCCGTAGGAGCACTCGCTTTCAGTTCTAACGTATAAGCCCCGGACTGCCTAGCTTGATAGGAATTTGCCAGTAGCGTGTAAGTGCCGTCTGCTGGCAGCCTGAGCGTTATTCTGGCGTTTTTACTACCTGCACCGTCATCGTCTTGCGCGATTTCGCGCTGGTTGGGCCCGAGCAAAATTAAATAAGGGTCAATTTCTTGACTTTTCATTTCAATTGTGATTTCCTGGCCCGCTTTTCCTTCAAAGGAGTAAAGGTCAAAAAAGCTGTTGTCTGCGGGGAGAACGCTAGACTGGGTGGTGAGTTTGCCGCTCAGGGCGGGCCCGTTTAACGCAACTTTTTGAGGTGATTTGTTGCCAAAGGGCGATCGCCTCTGAGCAACGCGGGGAGCTCGCCCTTCTCGCACCGCTGTCAGGAAACCCGGTACTTTGTCTGCTGAAATTGCAAAACCGATACCGATATTGCCTCCACCTTGACCGCGAGTAAAAATAGAAGTATTGACGCCGATTAATTCTCCAGAACTGTTGAGCAGCGGGCCTCCTGAATTGCCGGGATTGATGGCTGCGTCGGTTTGAATTAAGCCCCGCTGCGGATCAATGCGGCTGACTATTCCGACTGTCAAAGTACCTTGAAATTGACCGAAGGGATTGCCGATCGCAAATGCTTGTTGTCCGACTTTCACCGAACCGGGACGGGCGATCGGAATTGTGGGCAAATTGTTTTGACCGCGAATCTTTACGACCGCTAAGTCTAGACCATCTTCGCCGAATCCGACCACATCGGCGACAACTTTTTTGCCGTCTGACAGAATTATATTCACCGTACCGCCTGCCGAAACAACGTGGGCGTTAGTTAACACCATGCCGTCGGGGCTGATAATTGTGCCGCTACCGTTAGATTTATCTGTATCGACGGTGACAACCGCCGGACTTGCTTTTTCGTAGACTCGAATGTTGATTTGTTCTTCGGCATTATTTTGGGCGATCGCACCTGGGAAATGCACCGAGTTAAATTCCTTTAAATCAGCCTCCGGCCGCCCCGGGAACGCCGCAACAACCGCAGCAGGGCTGGCTGCAACCCCAATTGTGACAATTCCTGATACTGCTAAACTTAAAAGTTTGAAATTCATGGTCGTGAATTAGTATTTAACTGCCAACAGGTAGCAGTTAGCTTTTCGGGCTAATGCTAACTACCACCTCTAATTATTTTAGGACTTGCGCGAGGGTAATGAAAAATTGAAGCTTGAGATTGCTTGAATTTTTCACCGGCGGCTGGGTTTTGGGAGAATTGGTCGATCGCCACGCGGTCAGTTTTTTGTTAGTAAACTACGAATTTCCAGCAGTTTCGGCAATTCTAGAATCGAGTGGGCGATCGATATAATGAACATTAGCTTGGCGCACCTTAGCATCCTCATTGCCATAGAAAAAAGACAGCAAAGCAAAACGCTGCCCGCTAATCACCGGTGTTGCTTCGTGCAGCAGAGAACACGAAAAAATAATCGCCGTACCAACATCCCCTTTATAACCGTGCGGCGCGTACTCAGGAAACCGCAAAAATCCCCCCGTATACTCCGCCGGATTCAAGTTGAGAGTCATCGCAAATCGGCGGTGCATAGTACCTTTGCTCGTATTGTCGCGGTGCGGCCGGAAATAACCGCCACTCTCAGCATCGTAACAGCCCACCAAATACCGTTCAAACCTAGTAATTGTAAACTGGAAAGCTTTTTCAACTTCCGGCTGCACCCGGCGCAAAATAATCGCACTCAATCGCTGCTGCAATTCGGGGTCTTCAATATAGAAATCCCGGCGTTTCTTAAAATTATCGTCATGAATGCCAACAGTTTTCCCGTCTATTTGCCTCATAAAGCCCGAGGGACTGCCGCCGTGAGTTTTGTATAAATCGATCAAAGCGCCGCAAGAAGCTTTGTCCAAAACGTTAGGAATTACTAAGACGGGGGCGTGTCGAGTGGCTTGTCGGGCTGTCTCTAAGGGCGGCAAATTTTTGAGAAAATCCAATACTTGCAGCGCGTGTTGGTGGGGATCTCCCATCGGGACAATGTTAATTACCTGAAGGTTTTCGTTGAGAACAAAAGTTTGAGGTGCATAGTGAACTCCGGCTACTCCATTTTCTTCGATATCTCGGCAAACGCCGTACTCTTGGCTTAGTTTTTTATCAAAATCCCAGAAAAAGATGAATGACGGAGCAATTGTTGTCCGTCTGTCTTGTTCTTTGTCTGCAGCATCAACGCTAACTCCGAACAGCGGTACTTGCAAGTTTTGGAATTCTGCTGAAAGTTCTTCAAAGCTTTTGAGCATAACTTGAATTTCTGCGAAAGCTGTGCTGGCAAAGAAAAATAGCACAGTTCGTCGGCCGCCAACCGTCGAGAAATGAAATAAGGGGTTATTGGAGGCAGCTATGGAAAACCAAGGCGCGGGATCTCCTATTTGTAGTATTGGCATATTGCTGATTCGAGGTTTGAGATTTCATATTTGAGACCTTTATATTTTTTGTTTGTTCCACAAGTTGTATTTTGGGCGATCGCACAGGTTTGTAGTCAGGACTTTAGCCCTTCTAAAATGCGAACCAATTTCATCGCTACAAACCTGCAAAAAACGTTGCTTGGGAATATCATTAAATATTTTAAATAGTGTTTTTTGTATTAGTTTCTATTTTTATTTTACTTGATCTAGCTAACTTGATATTCATATTTTGGTGTTATTTGAAAAATATTATAATGTTTAAAAACATAGCAGTTTTCAGAAAAATCGGATGAGGTATTGACCGAGGGAGCATCTGGTGTTTTGTATTAAGAGTGCTGTCCCCGATCGCGATTTGTACAATACTCGCTCTTCGGGGACAGCACTCAAGCAAAAAAATAATTTTTACAATGCAGGAAATGCTTCCTTGACCGATCGCTCCCTCAATCCCTCAATCCTTCAATCCTTCAATCTTTCAATCTCAACTTGTTGAGAAAGGCTATAAGTAGATGGGCATCGATAAACGCAACTTAATATTTTGCCTTGCTGGCGCGAGAAATGTTGAGTTTCACCCACCTACTTATAGCGGTTCTCAAGCGTAATGAGGTATGCCCGATGCCCGATGCCCGATGCCCTATGCCCAGCGGCACCTCATCTTTCGCTCGAAATGCTATATATTTCCCTATTTGTCGAAACTGGGAGAATTATCCGGTTGGTCTTCCGGGTATTCCACTGGTCGGTACTCCACGTAGTCTGACGGGGGTGCTTCCACATCGCGGGTGGTGCTGGGGCGAGACCTCGACCCTTCCGCAGGACGGGTTTTTTTGGTTCTCGGCGGTGTATCGGAACTCGGGTTTTCCGAAGCGGGGGGGCGACGGTTGCGGCTGCGGGCCGGTCTTTCTTCGGGGTTGTCTGAAATGTCCCAGTTGTCTGAATCTTGCGCGGGCGGGGTTTCAGGGCGGGAAGGACGTTTGCGCGATGGTCGATCGACCATCGAGTCTGGCTTGGATGTATTAATGCTGCCGTTGCGACTCGAAGGACGACGGCGCGACTCGTCGTCGTAGGTTTCCCGCGAAGAACGGTAGTCTTGGCTGCCCCTAATCCGGGGACGCTGCGGGTAGTCTTCTTCTGGTTCTAGCTGGTCAATGTCGCTATCGTAGCCCTCGTAAGCGTAGGCGTTGCTGACGGGCCGCTCTTCATCTACGTATTGGGCGCGACTTTTGGCTTGGGCTGTGGTCGCTCCCCGCAGCTTTATGCTTTCGGCTGCAAAAAATATTGCCGAACCGGTGAGCAAGAACTGACCGAAGGCCAGAATTGGATCGAGCCGCCATCCTTGAAATAACAGAATACCGCCACACAGCAGACCGACTGCTGCAAAAAAAATATCGTGGTCTCGGGCTAGTTTGGGACGCCACGATCGCAGAAAGTACAGTCCTGCCCCTGCTACTGCTAGGATGATCCCTAGCAGGCTGCTCCAGTTCAATCCTAAATTGACCATTAGCCTATCTCCTATGTCTTTCCTATGTTAGCGAGTTAGATTTTAAATCTATCAATAAGTCTGTTATCCCGACTGTACTTTTAAAGGGCAGCACCCACCCAGGCTTTCAGCTTGGTTCGGGAAACTTATAGTAATGAGTTTAACGGGAAAAAACCTCAGCGAAAGCCCTCAACCGAAGGTTTTGCCTTCACAGTTGCTGGTAGCCGAGGTTTCTTGGATCGGGGAAATGCCCGACGTGTAGTCGAAAATTGACTTTCACGCCGGACTTAGAAACCCCCAGACTTTTTAGGTGCGCTTGATTTTGTCTTTTTGGCTGATGAAGATCAGAGCGATCGTTGCTGGAATCACTACTACCGCCACGCCCGCCAGCAGGCTGTACAAAAAGTTCGCGAGTGAAGGAGTCATAGATTCAAGACCTTTGTTACAAGAGTTTGATTTTTATTAATTTTATCAGCACTCAGTTCTTACGGGGAAGTTCGGCCAAGGATGTTGCAATGGATGTAGGGATGTCACGGATCTAGGGCAGAAGCAATATTTTCCCTCTCGCCAACTCGAACCCTCGCACCCTCAAAGTCTAGCACTCTGTCGCTTTGAAGGTATAAGACCGGAAAAAATCTGCCGTTTTTGTTCGATCGCACCTGTGAAACGGTTAAAATTATGAAAAGCTGACTTAACAAAACTTAAGATTTCGAGATAAGACCCATGACTGGTATTACCGTTGCAAGTTGGATTCTGGGCTCTGTCCTAGTGGTGATGACTTTGCTATTTATTTTTCGCATCGTCCTGACTTGGTATCCCGAAGTAAATCTGAGCAAATTGCCGTTGAGCCTGATTGCTTGGCCGACGGAACCGTTTTTAGCCGTAACTAGAAAGATTGTACCGCCGATCGGCGGAGTGGACATTACACCGATTATTTGGGTCGGTATCTGTAGCTTGCTCAGGGAAATGGTTCTCGGTCAGCAAGGAATCCTGACGATGATGATGTAATAGTCAGTTGTCAGTTGTCAGTTGTTAGTTGTCAGTTGTCATTTGTCAGTTGTTAGTTGTCAGTTGTTAGTTGTCAGTTGTCAGTTGTCAGTTGTCAGTCGTCTTGACTACTGCCAGAAAGAAAATTTCGAGTTCTTAAGGATATTCTTCACCAGATTGACGCGGGCCGCGCAGGCATTGCCCACCTTAATCCCACTAAGGCCCACTAAGGCCCACTGCCCACTGCCCACTGCCCACTGCCCACTGCCCACTGCCCACTGCCCACTGCCCACTGCCTACTGCCCACTGCCTACTGCCCACTAACAACTGCCCACTGACAACTGACAACTGCCTAATGACCATTTTGGTTCATAAACTGTTCGACAAAATTCGTATAAACTTCGCCGCTGAGAAATTCGGGGCTATCGAGAATTTTTTGGTGGAAGCTGAGGGTGGTAGGAACTCCGGTGATGGCGCATTCCCGCAATGCCCGTTTCATCCTGCTGATGGCTGAAGGTCGATCGCGCCCCCATACAATTACTTTACCGATTAAAGAATCGTAGTAAGCAGGTATTTCGTAATCGGTGTAAACGTGAGAGTCCATCCGCACGCCGGGGCCGCCGGGAGGCAAATAACCGCTGATGATGCCGGGGTGAGGCCGGAAATTGCGATCGGGATCTTCAGCATTGATCCGGCACTCGATCGCGTGGCCGCTTAAAATTACTTGATTTTGCTTGATTTGCAGTTTTTCACCTTGGGCGATGCGAATTTGTTCGGCGATCAAATCCAGGCCGGTAATCATCTCCGTGACAGGATGTTCCACTTGAATCCGGGTGTTCATTTCCATGAAATAGAACTTGCCCGATTTGTCAAGCAGAAATTCGACAGTACCCGCACCGGTGTAGTTGATAGCTTTTGCAGCAGCCACCGCCGCGTGACCCATTTGATCTCGGAGTTTCTGGCTGAGGGCGGGACTGGGCGCTTCTTCCAGAAGTTTTTGGTGCCGGCGCTGAATCGAACAATCTCTCTCACCGAGGTGGATGACATTACCGTAGTTATCCGCGAGAATTTGGATTTCGATATGTCGGGGCTTTTCGATGAATTTTTCTAAGTAAAGTCCCGGATTACCAAAAGCTGCATCGGCTTCACCTTGGGCTGCATGGAAAAGTTTGGGAAGTTCCGACGCTTCTCTGACTAGCCTCATACCCCGGCCTCCCCCGCCGGCGGTAGCTTTAATCATCACAGGATAGCCGATGTCGCGGGCTACCGACAAAGCCTCATGTTCATCTATCAGCAATCCGCCGCTACCGGGAACAGTCGGAACTTTCACCCGCTGCATAGTTTCTTTCGCCGTGGATTTGTCGCCCATCGCCCGCATTGCTGCCGGAGACGGGCCGATGAAGGTAATTTGATGGTCTGCACAAATTTCGGCAAATCGGGCGTTTTCCGCGAGGAAGCCGTACCCCGGATGAATCGCTGCGGCGTTGCGCGTCAGGGCCGCCGAGATAATGTTAGGGATGTTTAAATAACTTTTACTGCTGGTGGGGGGGCCGATGCAAACGGCTTCGTCTGCTAACTGGACGTGCAGGGCGTGTTTATCTACGGTGGAGTGAACGGCGACCGTGGCAATCCCCATTTCCTCGCAGGTGCGAAGTATGCGGAGGGCTATTTCCCCCCGATTAGCGATTAAAATTTTTGAGAACCCCATCTTCGCTGCTTAATTCACTCAATATTCTGTACAATAATGCCTTTCGGTATGTTCTGGATAATCGTTTTCCAGAAATTGTTCACAAAAATTTATTTTACATTTGGCTGGTAGTGGTGCTATGATTGTAAATCGGCGGTGTCAAAGGGCAAGTCACAAGTTAAATGTCAGGAACCTCAACCTGTGAATCTTTAACTCGTAACGCAAAAAACCCAGAGATTGCCGGAAAGAGCGGATGTGGCGGAATTGGTATACGCGCACGCTTGAGGTGCGTGTGGCATTATGTCCTTGCGAGTTCGAGTCTCGCCATCCGCATTGAATATGTAAAACAACTGTTGACAGTTTTGGCTGTTGGCAGTTGTTTTATATTTGATGGGTGGGTAGTCAGAAACCGGGTTTTTGCGAGAATATTTGGTGACAGGCGAAGATTTGGTGAAAAACCCGGTTTCTCAACATTGTGCGCGAGTACCGATCGGGTGCAGATATATGAGATATCTTTAAGTGCGATCGAACTTCTGACAGATCCGCACCATACAAAATACTCTTTAACTGTCGATCGACAATTGTGTGTAAATTAAAAACATAGATACTTATCGTTTGTCAATAGGTATAATGGGATTAGTTAGGTTCCGAATCCGAGAGTTTGCGGACGAAAAAGGATGGACGCTAAAGGATGTTGCCGATCGATCCGAGGTTCCGTACAGCACAGTCAGGCACTATGCTCGTTCGGAAGGACTCGCAACGGTTGATATCACATCAATTCAAAAGATAGCTCGCACCCTCGATGTTTTGATTGAGGAATTAATGGAAGTTGTCAAAGAATGAACCGATGAAATTATATTAGCAAACGGAAGTTAGATCGATGACATCCTACGCCTTAAACTTACCCGTTCAGTTACAGCAAGAAGCTGAAAAATTGGCAACACTCCAAGGCATTTCCTTCGATCAGTTTATCCTCTGGGCTGTAGCCGAAAAAGTCGCTACCCTCAACCAGCGGAATGACGATCCGGCTTTTCCTGAAATCACCTATGTGCGCGGCGCTAGCGGCGAACTCGTTCCCGTTTTGCGCGGCACTCGGTTGCGGGTGCAAACAGTAGTCATCGCAGCGCAGAAATGGGGTTTTTCTCCAAACCAAATTGCCACTGAGTATGACTTAAGTGAAGAGCGAGTGAACGATGTTCTCGCTTTTTATGCGGCTCACCATCAAGAAATAGACGCATCTATTGCCGCTGAGCAAATTATCGAAGCTGCTAATGTCTAAACCGCTATTGCATCTAGATGCCGATACCTCTATTAAAGCTTTGCAAGCCGCCCTTTTATCTCGCAGTCACGATGTCACTCGGACACCGACTGAGTGGATGGCTTTAGATGCTAGCGATGAGGCTCAATTGCTAGAAGCAACAGCGCGAGGACGGTGTATTTTTACGTTTAATATCCGGGATTTTCAGGTTTTAGCTCAGCGTTATCCCGAACATGGTGGCATCATTTTGGCTGCTCAAAACAGTTGGACATTATCTAGTCTAATTGCTTCGCTCGATCGCCTGCTTTCAGAAACACAAGCTGCTGACTGGAAAGGGCAAGTCCGCTGGCTGAATCAGTGGCGAACCTAGTTCTATCTTATCGAACTTATGTATCTCTGGTCGATCGCACTTCTTCCGGGTACCGCAAAATATTATTAATGGTTTAAATTTGGGAACTAGGTAAACTTGTATGCACAAACAAAGCACAATTTATGGCAAAATAAGAATTACTCATTTAATCAATCGCCATTATCCCCATGACTACTGTTACCCAAGCACAAATTGAACAATATCGCTCCCAACTACAAGAATATCCCGATGCTCTGAAAGGCCTTGAGGTTCTCGAAGGGTGTGAAGGCGATTTAGAATATGCCGCCGAAACTATAGCAATTGAGTCAGGAGAATTACAGGACAATTTGAGCGAGGAAGATCCGAATGAACCTAGCTGGTTAGAAAAGTCAACTCAAAAATTGCGTCCTTATATTTGTACCTCAGCCTTTAGAGAATCATTAAAACAGGGTTTTGGTGGTGCAATGACTTTACTAATGCCTGTTGTTGGCATTCCAGCATTATTAATATTAATAATTCTTTACATAAACGAAAAGAATCTGGATGAGTTTTGTAAGGATTCCTAAACACCGATCGCAATGAAGCCAGACCAATAATGAGGTTCAACAAAGGGAAATGGCTTGCGGTTCTGTGCGCCCTTCAGAGGAGCATTAACATAGCGTGTGCGTTCCTTTAGGGGTAGTCGATCAAAAATTTCGTCGATTTGGGGTTGGAGCTCTTTTAATAGGGCTTCCAACTTCTCTGAGGTCAAATTCCGCAGCCATTGTTGTGCCTCATTGAGAGCAGCAACAGTTGACAAGGTTTTTATGTTTTCATAGAACCGAATTAGTAACAAAGTGCTGGCGAGTTGATCCACTTCCCAAAGGGTACTAACCATACTAGGGCTACCTGCTAAGAGAAATCCGAAAGGTAAGCCGATATATTCATCGCTGGTTCTGGATTCTGTCAATCCAGTTTCGCAGGCGGAGAGAGTGACAAGACGACATTGATTTAGGTCAAGATTAAAGATTTCCAACAGTGTCAAACGTTCTTTATTGGCGAATACTAGGGATGATTCCAAAGGCGAGTCAGGCTCGAACTTGCCGTGACAACCGAAATGGGCGCAGTTGGCAAAGCTGAGTTTCGCGTTTAGAATTGCGTTCTTATTAGCATCATCTTTTGCCAAGAAATCATTAGACTTGAATTTGTCACGGATGTTAGCGGCTTGCAGTTCAAGTAAGTAGCGGTCTTTGGTAGGATTGGCAATAGCAAATAGGTGAGAAAAATTAGGGCGTTGTCGCTGTTTCGCCTGTTGCAGTAGTTGGCAACTGGGGGCATAGCTGACTCCACCAGGGAATAAGTCGAGAAGGCACGATTCGGATTTGGACAGGGAGACAGTGATAGAAGAATCGATTTCATCGGTGCATCCGCTTTCAAAATCCCTTTCGTGGGAGATTGGCAACGCATGAAGGGGGAAAAGATGCAGGAAGCGATGGGGAATTAAAATCAGTCGATCGCACTGTTTCGGAATATTCTTTAAAATCCGATCAAGATGCAAAATCTCAGCTAGGTTTTGGAGGCGGGAGGCTAGTTTTTGCTTCCATTGGGGTTTTATCTCTTTGTACTCTTTCCGATACTCGTTATCCCAATTTACCAAGGCTTCAAAGTCTGCTGTTGAAGATTGCCAGATTATTGGTGTTGGGGATTGTGGGGTGATGATGAAAGTTAGAAATTTATCGCCTATGATGTACCACTCAAGAATAGCAGTGTTTTCACCTGTCAGAGTTTGAATGTCTTTGTAGAGGATGGGCTTAACTTTTTGGGTTAGGCTAAAATCAGGATCAATTGATGTAATTTTATGAGCAATCAATTCATCGAGTTGTTTACGCAATTTGGTGAGATGAGTAGAATCGCGGCTAGTGGTTAGGCTGTCGCTTTTGAGGCTGCGTTCTCCCAATATTCTGCCACCATTACTGTTACGGTTTATCTGTTCGATTTCCAGTTGTCGCTGTTCGGCCTCAATTTCTCGACCGAGGCGCGATAATTCGTTGAGAACAGTTTCGGGGATATTGCCTTTAGGTTTGATGTCACGGTTGGCCAAGAGTTCTACAAGGTTGCGGGCTTTGCTGCGTTCGGCATATTCCACAGCTTCGGTGTAGCGTTTCAGTTGGATGCAAACTTCTACCATGCCCAGATAAAGCTTATTCCATTCTTCGGCTAATTTCTGTTTGCTTTCATCCCCAGATTGAATCTCACCCCGTAAAAATTCTACTGTTTCAATCGCTGGGGCATAGGTATCATAAGCGAGTTGCCATTGCTGGTTACTTCGGTAAAGATTACCTAAATTAGATAAAGTTCCTGTATGATTTTGTGGGAAAGCCTCGCGAGTTCTAATAGTTAAAGCATTGCGATAAAGTGCGATCGCCCGTTCCATATTCTCTGCTTTCTCTCCCCTGATTCTGTCACTGTAGGCAATTGCCAGATTATTTTGCGTCGTTGCCCAATATTCGGGAAAAGCATCGCGGGTGTAGACGGTTAATGCAGCAGTGCAAGATGCGATCGCCAGTTCGATATTCTCTGCTTTCTCTCCGCTGATTCTGTAAATGTAGGCTGTTGCCAGATTATTTTGCGTCATAGCCCAATCTTGGCGAAAGGCATCGCTGGTGTAGACGGTTAATGCATCAGTGTAAGATGCGATCGCCAGTTCGATATTCTCTGCTTTCTCT
>NZ_JAUBTX010000004.1:98177-293426 GCF_036705185.1 Microcoleus sp. B4-D4
CACTGTAGGCTGCTGCCAGATTATTTTTCGTCGCCGCCCATTCGGGAAAGGCATCGCTGGTGTAGACGGTTAATGCATCAGTGTAAGATGCGATCGCCAGTTCGATATTCTCTGCTTTCTCTCCGCTGATTCTGTCACTGTAGGCTGCTGCCAGATTATTTTTCGTCGCCGCCCATTCGGGAAAGGCATCGCTGGTGTAGACGGTTAATGCAGCAGTGCAAGATGCGATCGCCAGTTCGATATTCTCTGCTTTCTCTCCCCTGATTCTGTCACTGTAGGCTGTTGCCAGATTATTTTGCATCCCTGCCCAGTTTTCGCTTCCGGGTTCCCAATTACTTAAAAGTATTTGATAACCGGTAATGGCAATTTCAAGATTATTCGCTCTTTTCCCCAGCGGAAAGTCACTAATATGAATACTCAAGTTTCCAATGAGGCCGAGAATAGATTCAATTGCTGCGGGATGTTTGGCAATAAAATTCTGGGTCACTTGCTGTAAAATCTCGGCAAAACGGTCATTGAGGAGATGTTGCCGCTCGGCCAGCATGGGGTAAATTACTTTAATATCGCTGTTGCTATCTTGTTCTGCTTGCAATAAGTCTCGGATAAACTCTAAATACTCTTGGGGATTTTCACCTTCAGAGTTATCGCTATCTCCCTCATCATTCATCCCCAAGAATTGCCCTAGCTGACTGACCAAATTCCGTAAAAAATTAGCGTCATTTTCCTGTCCTTCCTCGGCCCGGTTTTCTGCTACTGACTCGCAAGCTTGCAGAAACCCCGAATCTACCAATTCTAAGTTAGCCTGTAAAATCTGCGGTTCCTCACCGTTGGCACAAGTCAGGAGTGTCTCAATCAATTGCAGATAAACTTGGGCGCGGTTTTCATCCATGATGGCGAGGAGGTAGCCAGTAACACCGATGTTTATTTTATCACGATTGATGGTTTGGCGGTTGACGCTCCCCCGTATCAATTTCTACCCAATCCCGAACAAGTAATCGAAATTACCATCTCCCACAGAGTTTTTAAGCGTATTGATAATTTTCCTTGTATTATCGTGAGGCCCTTCAATATAACAAGGTTTTCCATTGCGACCGAATTTCAAGCCAATTTCGCTGGTTGATTCTCCTAAATGAGCCTTCGACTGCTCGAAATCGCGATGCGGTTCAAAGCCTAATGTTTTGGCATAAGCGATCGCGCCCCAAACCAGGGCTTGTGCTTGCTCTAAACTAATCTCCTCGTATTCTTGAATAAACTGCGAGTAACAAAGCTGAACGAAATTTTTATATTGGCTATCGTTGCAGTTACGTGGCGGGATGGCATCCTTGACTCCCAAACACCAGTAGTCGATCAAATAAGAGGCTGCAACAAAACGATTGTATCCCTTGGAACGGGTAACCACCACTAAACCCAAACCGCCCGCTTCAGAGGTTTCATTACGCAACAAGGCATTCGCAAAATTTACATCCACGAGACATTGAGCAACGGGCAATAACTCTCCTTTTTCGGCGCTAGCGAGGGCTGTTTGTTCTGCATGAGATTGAAGAAAGGTACTGACTTCGGATGCTTTCAATCCTAACTTTCGGGCAATTTGTTTGGGCGTTAATTGGCGATCGCGCAGGTTGAGAATTTCTTGTTCTTGTTCGGGCTGCATAGTTTTTCTATTGCCGTCAGGGCTGGGTTCGATCTGAGTCGATCATTGTACCGCGTTTTTGCGACCAACTTCGTAACATTGCAAAGATTGAGGAAAAAACCCAGTTTCTTTGATGGTGCCAGTGGCGAGCAACCTCGGCTATCCCGATAGTCCGCCAGGGGTTTCAACCCCTGTCTCATAGCAAAAGTTCTCTTAAAGAGGACTAAAGAGTTTTTCATTTTTATCTCGGATTTTCAGTCGGTTTCAACCGACTTTCGCTATTAGCCAGGGGTTGAAACCCCTGGCGGTTGTGGCAACACCGCTAGAGTGCAAGCAACATAGGAAAAAACCCGGTTTCTTCTAATTTTTGGCTAATTCCGGCGGCCGCCCCATTAAGCCGGTCATCAAGCGCAATGCTAAAAACCTCACTGGGGGAATTGTCCGCAAACACCACAATCCGAAGCGGCGAAATGCGACTATTGGCAGCCAAGTATTAGAAAATAATCTGTCTAGAAAATCGGTAAATCCTAACACGATTAAATTCTCTTTTTTGCGCCAGTTGTGATACCGTTTCAATACTCGCAAATCGCCGATGTCTTCGCCTTTTTGGTGTGCTTGCTGCAAGATTTGGGCGATCGCCCCTGCGTCTCGAATGCCCATATTTAATCCCTGCCCGCCCACGGGATGGCAGCAGTGGGCCGCATCGCCAATTAGTGCTAATCTGGGCAAAACGTAGCGATCGCTCTGCATTAACTGCACCGGAAACAAAAAGCGATCGCTCTCCAATTCCAAGTTTCCCAAAATCCCGCCCGTGCGCTGTTCCAACAAAGTCAAAAACTCTTTTTCATCCATTTGTTGCAAAGCTTTAGCTTCCGCGTGGGGTGCTGTCCAAACTACTTGACAGCGGTTCCCAGGTAATGGTAAGACTCCCATCGGGCCGCTCGGCCAAAAGCGCTCAAAAGCGATATCATTGTGCGGTTTTTCTGCTTTAATAGTAATCGCAATGCAGGATTGCCAGTATTTCCAGCCGCGAGTGCCGATATTTGCTGCTGTGCGGATTCGAGATTTAGAACCGTCGGCGGCAACTAACAATTTAGTACGAATTGTGCGAGTTTCGCCGTTTTGTTTGATGTGAATTTCAGCGCTATTATTTAAATATTTTACATCTATTACTTCCGCCGGACAAACCCAACTGAAATTTGGATTTTTTGCCAAACATTCGTGCAAAGCTGACAGCATGACTCGGTGCTCGCCAACGTAACCTAAAGCTGTTTTTGGTACCGGCAATTTGCCAGTATTTCCCAAATCCGGGCGGTGGAATTCGACGACACCGGGATAGTCGCCGTCGCAGAGGCTAATTTGCTCGAAGGTGGTGATTTGCGGCAAGATTTGCTGCCACACGCCGATACCTTCTAAGATCATTCCCGATAGCAGGGTGATTGCGTAAGCTTGTTTTTTGGCTGCTGCGGCTGCGGGGAGTTGGGTTTCAATTATGGCTATTTTTAAGCCGGAATCTTTTAAAGCGCAGGCTAAGGTAGCGCCGACTATACCGCCTCCGACGATGGCTATGTCAAAGTCGAGTGTTGGTGTTTGAGTCGAGGCTGCGGTTGGAGAAAGTTGGTTTACGGGCATTTTCAAGGAAGTTTGTCAAAGTAAATTGGATAGTTGCTTTTTTATTGTAAAGAATTATTTCGATTTTGGGCGATCGAAAAGCGGAGCCTCTGGATATGGGTTCGGAGGCTGAGGCCGGGAAGCAGAAAATCGCGGTTTAGCTCCCCGACTTCTTTAATAAGTAGAGGAAATGGATATTTTCACATAAAAAATAACAGGTAACGGAGGATGCGGCAATACAGTTTCTTTACCGTAAGAAACTAATTTTTCTATTAACTGCGGGGAAATGGCGCTGCCATCTCCTGACTGTGGATAATATTAATTCCGATGCTGCCGGATTGGATATTGTTGTTTATGATAGCGAAAAACTAACAATTAATAACTAACAATTAAGAGGGCGGGAACGCACCATCCACCGCCCCTACCTACTGACTATTAACTAATGACTACTAACTAATGACTAATGACTACTGACTAATGACTAATGACTACTAATACCAAATCCGGGTAATATACCCCCTTGATGATTCGGCGGTTGAAACCGCATCTACACAAACGATGTCGGCCTGCGCCGACTGGTTCATACAGGGGATATAAACCCGGATTTGGTATAACAAATGAGGGCGGGCACGCACCATCCACCGCCCCTACCAACTAACAACTAACAACTAACAACTGACAACTAACAACTGACAACTAACAACTAACAACTGACTACTGACTACTGACCATTTCCATGATTTTTTCCGCCGCCAGGGCTGATACGTTCTGGCAAATGGGAATCTCGATGGCAAACTCTGCACCTTCCCCGGACGCAGAAAGACACTGCAATTTTCCTCGGTGTTTTTCAACTATAATTTGATAGGCGATCGACAATCCTAATCCGGTACCTTTTCCGACTTCTTTAGTAGTAAAAAATGGGTCGAACAATTTGCCAATAAATTCTTGCTTGGCTCCCATTCCGCTGTCAGCAATCCGAATTGTTGCCATGTCTGAATCCGCACTGGTGCTAATCCGAATTGTGTTGGGGCGAGAATATATTTCTTTTGAAGAATGCTTGCTGTTGTATTCTTCGATGGCATCGATCGCATTTGTAATAAGATTCATAAATACTTGATTGAGCTGACCTGGATAGCATTCGACTTTTGGGAATGTACCGTATTCTTTGATAATTTTAATAGCCGGACGAGCTGCATTAGCTTTGAGCCGGTGCTGCAAAATTAGCAAGGTGCTTTCAATTCCTTCGTGAATGTCTACTCGCTTCATCTGCGATTCGTCAAGTCGCGAAAAGTTACGCAAGGATACAACTAAGTCGCGGATGCGATCGGCTCCTACTTTCATGGATTCCAAAATTTTCGGAAAGTCTTCCATTAAGAAATTAATTTCAATATCTTCGGCTGCTTCTACAATTTCCGGGAGGGGATTTGGGTATTTTTCCTGGTAAAGGTGGAGCAAACCGAGCAAGTCTGTAGCATATTTGCTGGCGTGGGTGATGTTGCCGTAGATGAAGCTAATTGGGTTGTTAATTTCGTGGGCGACGCCGGCGACTAACTGCCCAAGAGAAGAGATTTTTTCGGTTTGG
This sequence comes from Microcoleus sp. B4-D4, assembly GCF_036705185.1. Taxonomy (NCBI): domain Bacteria; kingdom Bacillati; phylum Cyanobacteriota; class Cyanophyceae; order Oscillatoriales; family Microcoleaceae; genus Microcoleus; species Microcoleus sp. B4-D4. The sequence continues at coordinate 103,001 of NZ_JAUBTX010000004.1, forward strand.
ATGAGTTGAGTTTGGGTTTCGTGCAAGTCGCGGAGAGCTTTTTCTAGCTGGATTGCTTGCTGGCGGTACTGTGTGGCTGACTGTTCCATCGCTGCCAAAACTTGCACTCGATCGCTAATGTCGGTGTGAGTTCCCACCCATTCGCGAACGCTGCCGTCTGCGGCTAAAACTGGAACTGCGCGCACCCAGAAGTGCCTGTAGCTGCCGTCTGCTGCCCGCAAGCGGTGCTCGACTTCGTAGAGACTTTTGGTTTCAAATGCGCGCATCCAAGCTTGTATTGTGCGATCGCGATCTTCTGGGTGCACTGATTTTATCCAGTAGTCCTTGTCTTCTTCCAAACTTTGCCCTGTATATGCCATCCATTCAAGGGGGGCGATCGGCTTGCCGTCGGCGTCTGTCATCCAAACCATCTGCGCGGTGGCTGCAATCAGCGATCGGTAACGTTCCTCGCTCAGACGCAGCGCTTGTTCAGCTTGTTTGCGATCGCTCATGTCGCGGGCAATAGTTGAAATGTATGCGAGTTTGCCGTCGGATGCCGAGTGGGATAGGATGACTTGGCTGACGGGAATTTCCAGGCCCGATGCTGAGACAAAGGTTGTTTCTCCACTCCAAAAGCCCTCGGAAACAGCGGTGGCGATCGCGCCTTTCAAAGCACTGCGGGCTGAGGCTGCCGTGAATTCTGCAACTTGTCGGTTGGATACATCTGCATTTTCGTCTATACCCACCATTTTTCGGCCTGCTTTGTTGATGTAAACGGCACGTCCTTCGAGGTCGCAGATACCTACAAAATCCGGCGTTGCTTCCAGAATCGCTGCCAGACTTCTGTTGGCAATTTCGGCTTGTTTGCTCTCAGTAATATCCCGCGCGACGCTAACTATTCCGCTAATGTTTCCTTGCCCGTCCCGGTAAGCGTTTTTTGTCGAAAGAAATGTCCGCAAATTGCCTTTAATTGGTAGTTCTTCTTCGATAACTTGCGTTTTTCCCGCTGTTACAATCTGGCGATCTGTTTTCCTAATATTGCTCGCAATTTCGGGCGGAAATAACTCGCTGTCATCTCTGCCAATAATTTCGCCGACCGATTTGCCAATTATACTAGCGCCCGCATCGTTTAGCATGATGTAACAACCATGAATATCTTTGACAAATAGGGCTGTTGGCGTACTGTTAATGACTGTCACCAGCAGGTTGTAGTTTTTTTCAAGCGCCTGCTTTGTTGTTTGAGAATTTATAATTTGTTGCTGCAATTGCTCGTTGGCGAGTTGCAGTTGGAGAGTCCGTTTTTCAACTTGAGTTTCTAAGTCGGATTTAGCTTTCCTAAGTCCCAGTTCTGCTCGATAGCGCTTCCGGTCTGCGGTACACAGAGTTTTCGCGTTCTGCCAAATCAGAACTGTAAAAACGATCGCATTCAAGACACTTAACAGCGATAGTCCTAGCTCTGGTTCGTAGGCTTGAAATCGCTCTCCGTAAATGATTAAAAAACCCGCTAAAGGCGGAATAATGATTGCCTGCGGCAACAAGCGCCTTGCCATGATGCCGCCCGCGCGATCGCTCGCCATTACTGCTATTAATCCTTGCTCTGGATTGGTAAATAAAATGCCGAGGCTGAGCAACATAAATGCTGCGGACGTGTGCAAAGCCATGCCTGTATGATCGCCAATTCGGTAAAATAAAGCTTTGCCGTAGAAATAGCCTATCAAACCCAGAAATGCAATTAAAAATGTACAACAGCTTAATATTTGAACCGGCGGGTATTTAGGGCGGCGTTGTGACAGCAGCAACTGGGCTGTTCCCAGAAATAAAAAAGCAGCAGCAGTATTTGGTGCCATGCGTCCTGGTGTTCCGGGGTTTGGCAAGGTGTAACTTTCTTTAAATAACAGTTGGTCGATGCCTAATTCTAAATTAAAGCTGTATTGAACTAAGGTTAACAGGCTAATTAGTATGATTAAAAAGGAACTGCTAACAATTAAAAATTTAAATATTTTTTGAAATTTTATTGTTGTTAATTTGGCGCGTTCTTGTTGTTGGAGGCACAGAGAAAGCCCGCCCAAAATAAAGCATACTGCTGTATTGGCTTTCATTGTTACGAGTCCGGGCAGAATGCTTTTTAAGAGTTGCAGATCGAAGATCCAACCCAAAATGACTGTACAGCCGATCGCGATTACTGCAATTCCAGCTTTTTTGGCAAAAGACTGGAGCGCAACAATTGTGGTTGAAGGTGGCTGCGCTTGTGCGGGTTCAAAACGTTCCAATTTCTCGATACCTCAAATTATTGGAGTTTATACTTATCTAAGGTAACAATAAAGACTGTCGTTATATTGTTGCGCCTTATACAAAGCTGCTTAATATCTTGTGAAAATTGCCTAGCCAAAAATATTAATTATCTTATCTAATTTCAGAGAGAGTGTCAACTAAAAGTAGAAGGCTAGAGATGTAGAAAAAATTTGGCGTAATTCAATATTTTTTTGGGCTGGTTAGTGAAAATCAAAGATTGCTTGTTTGTTGTTCCTTCGGTTTTTTTCATTCTATGTCAAAAATTAGCCATCGCCCGATTCATCGGTTCAGGCGAGTGTTTGCAGTCAGTCGTTGGAGGGGTTATGGTGGCGGATTGTGCGATCCTCTGCGTTGATGAGCCTCCCATAGGGGCGGGCTGCACTAACGGCACAAAAAATAAGACTCGGCGGTTGAAACCGCGTCTACACAAACAAAGTCCGCGCAACGCGAGACTCAATAGGGCGTATTAAAACCGGATTTTGGTATCAAATCTCACATCAATGGTCTTGGGTTTCGTTCTTTAACTAATGACTAATGACTAATGACTACTGTCAACTGTCAACTGTCAACTGTCAACTGTCAATTGTTGAAGTGCGAGCATTGCTTCGGTTGCTGATGGGTAACGCTGGGGAAAAGCGTACAGCACCATCTGGTCTAAAATGCTAGCAAACTCCGGGGTGACAGTTGCATTTTTCTGCCAGATGAGATTGCCTAAATTATCGACTTTGAGTTGTTTCGGCCGCATCCCTGTCAAGGCTTGAATGCCGATGATTCCGACAGCGTAGATGTCGCTGCAAAATTTTGGCGAACCGATGGCTTGTTCGGGGGGAATGTAGTCTTGCTGGGTGCCGCCGCGCGATCGCGTTTGACCTGTGCTATTTTGCGAAATGTTGATTTCTTTAACTGCTCCAAAGTCAATTAATACAATCTTGCCGTCTGATGCGCGCTCGATTAAGTTTTGAGGGTGAACATCGCGGTGAATTACATTTTGTTTGTGAACGAAGGCCAGGACTTCTAAGATATCTTTTAACAAAGCAATAACGCGATGTTCTTCCCAGGGTTGACCTTCGATTAATTCTTGATACAGGGGTTCTCCTTCGATGAATTGATAGACTAAATAAAAATATCCATCTTCTTCAAATCGAGCTAACAATTCCGGTATCCGATCGTGTTTCCCTAAGCGATACAATACGCGCGTTTCTCGATCGAATAGCTGGCTGGTTCTGTCTGACTGGCTTTTCAGGCGCTTGACGAGACACAAAGGTCGATCGGGCAAATTTTCATCTTCAGCGAGATAGGTATCGCTGTACTCGGTGCTCGCCAAATGTTCTCGGATTCGGTAACGCATCCGCAGCAGTTGTCCCAATATCGGATCCAGAGATTGAGGTGGTTGCGTGCCTTTTTGTACACCTCTGATGATGCAGTCCCAAAGGTTTGCTCCGACTACTCTTTCTTCTGCTTCAATAATTCCTGCTTGCTTCAGTACCTTGGTGAGGTCTTTCCACAAGTTGTAGCCGACATACCGCGCCAGGTAGCCCACGGTGTAGCCACGGGCGGATCGTTTTGCTGAATTTCTTGATACGTCAAACCCCCTAAAACGCCTCGCGCGATCGACTGTTGCAACCGAGTTAGGCGTTTTTGGGTTTGTTCGTACACCAGATTGTCTAAAAAATTTATTGCTTCTTCTACTGTCATATTTTCATGGTTTAAGTTACTCGTGCAGCCGCTATAGGTTTTGTTTTTATGTTTCTGTTATGGGCGGTTTATGTTCAACTGATTAGTCTTTTAGGATCGAAAACTTAATAACTTAAGCACTTCCTACAGTCTTTTCTTATCTAAGGATCGAAAACTTAATAATACCAATTTCATAAAGTAGCGCTAGATATTACCCCCCCGAACTCGCGGGGGGCTAAGACTTCATCTATAGCACATCTTTAGAAAAATGGTATAACTTAAGCACTTCCTACAGTCCTCTCTCCAGAAGCCGCGAGATAGAAGGAGGCAGAGCCTCCGCACCTGCATTACCAGGCAGAGCCTGGTAACGAGCAATTTTATTTGTTGATTATAATTCGGAATTACCAACTGCTTTCCTGCCAACAACCAACAACAAACAACCAACTGCCAACTGACAACAATCAACTGCCAACTACTTAATCTTGTTTACGTAGCCCCACAAACTGTAATCGCGGCTCAGCCAACCCCGAAAAAAAGCCATTTGACTCGGATCTTCTTGCACCCGTTTGTAGCGGTAAATAATCCGTTCGTTAATCATTTGTAGCGCTGTATTTTTGTTGTTAGCGACTTTCAATGCTTCCCTGGTGCGCGCGTCAAAAATGCCGCTTTGTGGCAATCCCAAGGCTTGCTGGAGAAATGTAATAGAATTGTTAATACCGAAATTAACTGCGGTGTCAAACATGACGATCGCCAAAGCAGGCTGCATAGTTCCCGAAAGACTAGAATCCCAGTAATATTTATAAATTTCTAGGAGCTCTGCTTCCGACATTTGCGTCACGTCAAGGGGCGGCAGCCCGCGACTGTAGCGGTACGAGTTGTATTCTGTTTGCAGGATGCCCCGATAGGTTCTGCCGCCTTTATCGGCTGGGTGATTGCTGAATCCACCCTCAAAATATAAGGTGAAATAAAGAGCAGTTTGAAATACTCGCTGCCGAAAGTTCGCTGTTTGCTGTTGTGCGAGAGTCTTTTGGGCAAAAGGCAAGGGGATTGCTAAGGCTAACAAGAGTATCCCCAGCAGGAGGTTTGGCTTCCACTTGATGTTAGGTTGGTGCTGTGTCGCTTGCTTGTCGCTCATAAATTCTCTGTGACGATCGCGCGTAATTCCGCTAAAACTGGTACTCTGCAAAATAATATAGATTCAACCTTTAACTTGATAGCACAGATAGGCCGCCAAATGAATTCCGATTTTCGCAACCAATCCGAAACACCCCAATTTGAAGATGCTGCATCGCTGACAGTCGTTGCAGAAACCTATTACTCCCAAGGTGATTTAGCAGCAGCAGTCGCTGCTTGTCGCCAAGCTCTGGAATTGCAACCGGATTGCGCGGCGGCTTACGTGACAATGGGTAACGTGCAGCAAGCCAGCGGCCAAATTGAGGAAGCGATGCGGTTTTATTCGGAGGCGATCGCCCTGAATCCCGATTTTGCTGAGGCCTATGCTAATTTAGGCAGTATGCTCTACAAGCAAGGGCGTTTGGTGGAGGCGACTGTCAATTACCAAAAGGCGATCGAACTCAAACCAACTTTGGCCGCTGCTTACTGGAATTTGGCAGGGGCGATGAAGCAGCAAGGGCAGTTTGATGCTGCTGTAGCCTACGAACAAAAAGCTCTCGAACTCAATCCCCATCTGGCTCAGGTAGATTTTTACATAAATTTGGGAGATAAATTAGCGCGGCAGGGGAAGCTAGATGAGGCTGTGGCTGCATGGCAGCAGGCGATCGCATTAAAACCCGATTTACCCGAAGCATACTGTCAAATTGGCATAATTTTGCGCCACCAAGGCAAATTTAAAGACGCCATACCCAACCTGCAAAAAGCCCTAGAAATTAAACCCGATTTTATTTCGGCCCACCAACATTTGTGCGGCATCCTCAGAGATACTAGCAATTTAGCAGCCGCGCGGCAAGCCGTGCACGCATACAGCCAAATGTGCGCCGAAACCGATCCTATTATGACGGCGATTTACTTCGTCAGCACCTATCAAGTATCGGGATTGAATCAAATTGCAGGCGATCGATTTTTAGAATTAGAATCCTACTTGCAGCAAAACTTAGAAACGGCAAGTTCGGTAGAAATTAAATCGCTTTATGCAAACTTCTTATTCAGCACGCCCTATCTGCGAGATGACTTGGCAGCAAACTCTAAACTTTACAGATTAATTGCCAAAAAGTACGTTGACAAATGTATCAAACCTAATTTTCCTCAACCTGCAAATTACAGTTACCAACCAAAAGCCCCAGGTAGCAAATTAAAAATCGGCTTTTTATCCAATCACTTCAGCCGCCATTCTGTAGGTTGGTGCAGCACTGACATCATTCGCGAATTGTCGGAAATCACGCCCAACTTGCATTTATATGCTTCCGAAAGAATTGTTTCTGACGATCGCACTCAGGAATTTGAAAAAATTGGCAAACTGACTTATCCGAAAACTTACCCGAACGGACTTGCCAATTCCGCAGAAATTATCGCCCAAATTCAGCAAGATGAATTAGACGTTTTAGTCGATTTAGATTCTCTCAGCGTACCGATTCACGCAGACATTCTCTACCAAAAACCAGCACCAGTTTGTATTTCTTGGTTGGGATTTGATGCACCTTACATATCCTCGGAAAATTACTTTCTTACAGACTGGCACTCGCACCCAGAAGGTCGCGAAAAATATTATGACGAACAGCTAATTAGGATGCCGGATTCTTTTGTAGCGGTGTCAGGTTTTCAGAGGTACGGAGTCGATCCGGTGGCATTGAGAAGGTCGAATCGGATCGGTTTGGATCAGATAGTTTATTTGTGCGTCGCTCCGGGCCGAAAATTTAATCGCGACTTAGTAAAAGCACAAGTTGCGATTCTCAAACAAGTGCCGAACAGCGTTTTAATTCACAAAGCTTTGGGCGATGCTGCGGTGTTTGAGGCTGCGTATCATCAAGCTTGCGAAGCTGAAGGAGTCAGCAAGCACCGAATTAAGTTTTTGCCGAGGTTTGCTACGGAGGAAGAGCACAGAATTGTCTATTTGCTGGCAGATGTTTTGTTGGATTCCTATCCTTATAATGGAGGAACTCACACTTTAGAGGCTTTGTGGTTTAATTTGCCTGTGGTGACTCGTACTGGAGAACAATTTTTATCGAGAATGGGTTATTCGTTTTTGCAGGTTTTGGGGATGGAAACTGGTGCGGCTCGGTCTTGGGCGGAATATGTGGATATGGGTGTAAAATTGGGTAAAGATGGTGATTTGAGACAGGCAATTAAAGCGCATTTGATGAAGTCTAAAGACCCAGCTAATTTGTCGCCGCTGTGGAATCCTAAAAAGTTTGCTGATGATATGTATGGGGTGTTTGAAAAACTGTGTAAAATCAATTTTGAAAAGTAGGGACACGGCAGTGCCGTGTCCTAGTCCCTGCGCCGGACACGGCAGTGCCGTGTCCCTACAATTAATCGGGCGATGGTTACATTTTTAATCAAGGAAGATGGATTATTTTTGGGTAGGGAAACGGCATTGCCGTGTCCTCGGTTGCCTATCCTTCCGATGCAAAGGTCAACGATATCATTCCTCTCAAATCTAAAATCTAAAATAATATGAGTTTAACACTGCCAACTATTAAGTTTTTGAAACAGCCAACTTCGGAAGCTTGGATCGAACAGGCGATCGCCCATTTGGATACAATTTTGTTAGATCATTCTCACTGCGAGCGGAAAGCGGCGGGAGTAGCGTTAAATTTAATGTTTCGCTACCCAGCGCGGGAAAAGTTGGTGAGGATGCTAACAGCGATCGCCAGGGAAGAATTAGAGCATTTCGAGCAAGTCAACCAGCGGTTGGAACAGCGCGGTATCGCTTTGGGGCCTTTGGCTGCGCCTCCCTACGGTGCCGGTTTGTCCGCCCAAATTCGCAAACAGGAACCGGAGAGACTTTTGGATTCTTTGCTGGTTTCTGCTTTGATTGAAGCGCGGAGTCACGAACGGCTGGGGCTGTTGGGCGATCGTTGTCCCGATGCCGAATTAGCTAAGTTTTACCGCAGTTTGATGGCTTCGGAAGCGCGCCATTATGGGATATATTGGATTTTAGCAACAACTTATTTCGATCGCGCTTTGGTGATAGAACGGCTGGAGGAATTATCATTGTTAGAAAGTCAGTTGCTGGCAACTCTTTATCCTGAACCGAGAATTCACAGTTAAAAGTTGGGTGTATTTCTATACTGTAAAGCACAAATAATCAGTAGTTTTACGGTTGCTACAGCAAACCAATAATTATAATTTTCAACAACCCATGAAAACTCAACATTTAGATTTTTTGATTCGTTCCTGGGAAACGCGCGATCGGGCGGATGCGTTCAATTTAATTAAAAATATTTTAGCAGAGTACGGTTTAAACTGTGAGCCTTGCGGGGCAGATCGAGATGTCTATGATGTCGAATTATTTTATCATAAAAATGGTGGAGAATTTTGGGTAGTAGAACGGCAAGAAGAAATCGTGGGTACGGCCGCTTATTATCCGATTGAACGCGGTAATAATGCTGTAGAAATTCGCAAAATGTATATTTTGCCGGCAGTAAGGCGAAAAGGTTTGGGAAAGTTTTTACTGCAAGAGTTGGAAAGTACAATAATGGCTCGCGGCTTTGATGAAATCTGGATCGAAACGGCTAGCGTTCTCAAGGAAGCTGTTAAGATGTACGAAAATAGCGGATATTTACCGACGACTGGTGTGGAAACGCCAAGGTGCGATCGGGTTTATGTAAAATGTTTAAGTTAAAAGCCAAGTCCAAAAAACCAAGTTCGTAGTGAGGACTTTAGTCCTTCTTTCCCCAAACCCAGTTTGTGGGAATTTTACGGGTTTTAATTTCTTTTTTGCCGCAGCGGAATCTCGATCGCAAATTCGGCACCTTCTCCCACTACAGAATTGCACGACAACTGACCGCCGTGTTTTTCTACGACAATAGAGTGCGAAATTGCTAATCCTAAGCCCGTGCCTTTGCCGACTGGTTTTGTGGTAAAAAATGGGTCAAACAAGCGCTGTTGCACGTCTTCGCTCATCCCTGGGCCACTGTCAGTTATTCGCATCGCCACGCAGTTATTTTCCGTTACTTCGGTACGAATCGTAATTGTGAGATATTTGCCCGTGCGAGCGAAATTATCAATTTCCATTTCCACAGCGTCGATCGCATTTGTCAACAAATTCATAAATACTTGATTTAACTGACCGGGATAACATTCCACTAAAGGCAAGTTACCGTATTCTTTGACAATATTAATAGGCGGGCGATCGGGTTTATTTTTCAGGCGGTTTTGCAAAATCAGCAGCGTGCTTTCGATGCCTTCGTGAATGTCAACTTGTTTCATTTCAGCTTCGTCAAGTCTTGAGAAAGTCCGCAGGCTCAAAACAATGTCGCGGATGCGATCGGCTCCGAGTTTCATAGATGATATCATTTTCGGTAAATCTTCAATAAGATAATCAATTTCCAACTCTTCTCTTGCCTCTAAAATTGTGACAGGTGGCTGCGGGTATTCCTGCTCGTAAAGTTGCAGAATTTTTAGCAAGTTTTGAGTGTATTCACTGGTGTAGCTGAGATTACCGTAGATAAAATTAACCGGGTTGTTAATTTCGTGGGCGACACCTGCTACTAACTGTCCCAAACTAGACATTTTTTCACTTTGAATTAATTTAGTTTGGGTGCGTTGGAGTTGGTACAAAGTTTGTTCTAGGTGTTGAGTTTGAGATCGAGCTAATTCAGCCGCTGTAAGGGTTTGGGTGTATAATTCTGCGTGGTCGATCGCGATCGCAATTTGAGCAGTTACCGCTTGCATCAGCTCGACTTCTGAATCGCTCCAATGGCGCGCGGACACAGCCTGATAGCAGCTAATCGTGCCTATATCGCCGGAAGCAGTATGAACCGGCAGCGACAGCACTGAGTTAACTTGAAATGCCTGGAAAATTGCGCGCACTTCTACATCTTCAAACAAGCTAACATCATCAACTCGCAGAATTTGTTGGCGCAAAATCTGCTGCACTGCGGCACTAGATTTGTCATCTACAGCATAGGCACCAATAAAACTAGGCAAATCTGCATTCTTTGCTTCGCAAACTATTTCCCACATTGGAGGATTGCTGTTGGGGCGATACCAAATGAAGACGCACCAATCTAGCTGCATCAGATTGCGAATTTCTTGAACGGCGGTTGCTAAAATTGTGTCTAAATCCAAAGAATTGCGGATTTGGTTGGCAATTTGATTCAACAGTTGTTCTCGTTGAGCTTGCTGTCTCAGGGCTTGTTCCGATCGCACTAATGTTTCTTCAGCCACCTTGCGATCGGTTAAATCTTGGACGACTGCTTGGATATGTTTTTGATTTCCCACTTCGATGGCTGTCAGCACGACTTCTGTAAGAAACTCAGTACCGTCCGATCGCTCGTGCAGCCAATCAAAACGGTGGTTTCCGTGTTCAAAGGCGATCGCCATCATTTCGCTCGCCAATGTCGAAGAATCTCTGCCATTGGGTTGAAAAGGTGGCGACAATTTACCCGGATGATTCCCAATAAACTGCTCTTTTCCAGTATATCCAAATAGTTTTAATGTGGCGTTATTGACATCGTAAATAATATTTTCATCGGACATAAAAACAGCTATAGTGGTTGATTCGTACAGCGATCGAAATTTGGCTTCCGAATGTTTCAATGCCGCTTCTGTTTGCTTGCGAGCAGTAATGTCGGCAACCATTGCCAAAGCCCCGACATAGCGCCCTTCTTTGTCTGAGAAGGCATTAGTAGAAACCATCGCCCACAAGTCGCTGCCGTCTCGACGAAGGAACTTAAAATCGTGCTTTTCGCTAATTCCTTCACGGCGGCGGTTGAGATTGGCTTCGGCGATCGCCATGCCTTCTGCATCCATGAAAGCAAATAGCGGCTGCCCGATCGTCTCCTCTACGGTGCAGCCGAGCATATCGGCCATTTTTTGGTTGACAAAAGTAGTTTTACCCTCCGCATCGATTATCCAAATTCCTTCATCGGCTGTCTCGACAATGCACCTGTATTTTTCCTCGCTTTCCTTGAGGGCTTCTTCTGCCAATTGGCGCTCAGTAATGTTTTGAGTCATCAACAATCCGCCGGTGATTTCTTGCCGTTGGTTTCTGACTGGCAAAGTGTAAGCGAGGTAGATGCGATCGCGGTAAGTAAATTCTGTTACAACTGTTTCTCCTGCGAGCGCCGCCCGATAATTCGGCTCGACGGCACGGCAAAAATCGGACTCGAATACTTCCCAGATTGTCTTGCCTTCCATCAATTCTTTGGAAAGCCCCACGGCTGCTAATTCTGTACCTTCTACCAGGGTGTAGCGCATTTCTTTGTCAAACAGCATCACCGCACCGTTAGGAATGTTGCTTGCCATCGTGCGGTATAGCTGTTCGCTTTTTTCCAGTGCTGCTTCTGCTTTTTTGCGATCGCTAATGTCAATGACGAGTGCACCGATGCCGATCGCCTCACCGTCTTTGTCTAATAGAGGAAAATAAGAGCCTGTCATGTGTAGCACAACTCCTGGCAGCCTGGGATTTTCAGCGCTCGTCTCGATGTTAACTAAGGGAGTTTTCGTTCTCAATATTTCGGCGTACAAAGGCTCTAGCATTGGAGCGATATGCGGCATTATTTCGCGTAGAGTCTTGCCGAGGTGTTCTGCGGCAGTGAGGCAATTTATTTGTGCTAAAAATTGATTAATTTGCACGTAGCGCAGTTGCGAGTCAAAAATGCAAATTCCCGCCGGGGCTTCCTGCAAAAAGCTATCGAACAGTGCTTTTTTTTGTGCTAATTCTTGTTCTAAAACTTTGCGATAGCTGATATCTGTCAAATAGCCAACCATCCCAATAACTTCTTCCGTCTTGTCTTTCAGCAGCGAAAGTGACAGGTGCGATTCAAATTGTTCTCCAGACTTGCGACAGGTAATAATTTCTACTTCGTGAAAACCTTTTTTTTGTAGGGGTTTGATAACTTGCTCTAATAAAAATTCCTGCTGTTGGGGAGGGTAAATTATAGAAATATGCTTTCCGATTACCCAATCTTCTTGATATCCGTATAACCTTTCGGAGGCTTGATTCCAACTGGTAATATACCCGTCGATATCGGTGCAAATCACCGATTCTCGAATTTGGTCTAAAACCAGACTGTGGTGGTGCAGTTGCGATTTTGCCACTTTGAGTTCGGCGTTTTTTTGTTGGAGTAGTTCCTGAGTTTTTGCCAGTTCAGCAGTCTGCTTCGCGAGCAATTTTTCTAGATTTGAATTGCTGTGCTCTGTTGATTCCAGCGGCTCGCTATTGTCATTCTGAATATTAAAAATTTCTTCCGCACTCAAGCAAATCGCGGACTCTCCTTCTGTTTCAATTGTCCGCTGGGAAACTCGCACGGGTACGAGATAGTTATTTTTATGTTTGTATGCTGCGGCGCACGATCGCGTGGAGCTATTTTTAGTAAGATTTTCTCGATCTTTTTTTGTTTCAGCGCAATCTGTTTGCAGAATTTCCCAGTAGTTGAGCTTGATAGTTTCTGCAACTGTGCGCCCGATCGTACTTGCAAAAGCTGGATTTACGTCCAAAAAAGTCCCGTCCGCGCGGCACAATGCTAGCCCGATAGGACTTAGTTCTAATAAGTTGCGGTTGCTGCGATCGCTCCGGTCTTCTCCTAACTGGCTTTGCATCTGACTTAGCTAGACTTGGGTGATTCAATTGGGAGCATATAGGGCTTTGTAAAAAGCATTTTTTTATTGAGAGTGTTCCGCGCGTGCATTCATTGTAAAACTCGCGAGCCGGGACAGCACTCTAAATGTAAAACAGAGACGCTCCGATTCAATTATATCTTTATTATCTAGTTTATTGTAACTTTTATAACTCGGTAAGGAAGTTCGACTAAGGAAGCCGAACTTCCCTCTATGCGTTACATCAGTTAAATCTGCGATCGAATCCGTTGCGGAACTTCGTTCAATTAATCGCGGGCGATACCTTCGGCGCGGGCGGCCAACTGCACTGCATCGGCGACTGCTATCGCAACTCTTTCGTCAAAAACAGATGGTATAATATGTTCTTTGTCAAGTTGAGAAGAGCTGACTAAAGAGGCGATCGCGTAAGCTGCACCCAAATACATACTGGTCGTAATCGTGCTAGCTTTGCAGTCCAAAGCACCTCGAAATATCCCCGGAAATGCCAAAACATTGTTAATTTGATTTGGGTAGTCGCTGCGTCCGGTGGCAATAATTGCGGCATCTTCCATAATTAATTCTGGCTGAATTTCGGGAATGGGATTTGCCATTGCAAAAACAATCGGATTCTCGGCCATCGATCGCACCATCGATCGCGTCAGCACGCCGGGGGCGCTAACGCCTAAAAATACATCCGCACCGGCGATCGCATCTGCCAAAGTACCGCCCTTGGCCACAGCAAATTCTAGTTTTTCTGGGTTCATGTCCGTGCGCTCTTTGGAGAGGACGCCTTTGGAGTCGCACATGATGATATTTTCGGCACCTGCTTGGCGCAGCAAGCGGGCGATCGCGACTCCGGCCGCACCGGCACCGTTAATCACGATACACACTTCTGCAAGGGTTTTTTTGACAATTTTCAAGGCATTAATTAGTGCTGCCAAACTAACAATCGCAGTGCCGTGCTGGTCGTCGTGAAAAATCGGAATATCTAGAGTTTCCCGCAATCTTGCTTCGATTTCAAAGCAGCGGGGAGAAGAAATATCTTCGAGATTCACTCCCCCAAAAACCGGGGCAATAATCTGCACGGTGCGAATAATTTCTTCGGTATCTTGAGTGTTCAGACAGATAGGAAAGGCATCAATTCCGGCAAATTCTTTAAATAGCATGGCTTTGCCTTCCATGACCGGCAGGGCGGCCTCTGGCCCCAGGTTTCCCAGTCCTAAAACTGCGCTGCCGTCGGTAACAATGGCAACAGTATTTTGTTTGATTGTGAGGTTGTAAACTTGTTGCGGATCGTTGGCGATCGCAGTGCAGATGCGGCCGACTCCGGGGGTGTAAGCCATTGCCAAATCAGACTGGCGTTTGAGGGAAATTTTGCTTTCTACGGTGATTTTTCCGCCTCGGTGCAAGTGGAAAGTGCGATCGTACACGTCGATCACTTTGATATCCGGTAGCGTTTTTACTGCTTGGACTATTTCTTCGCTGTGCTCGGTGCTCGAAGCATCGACGGTGATATCGCGCACCGCAGTAGCGCGGGTTTGCTCGATCGAGTCGATTTGTCCTAAGTTGCCGCCTGCAGAGGCGATCGCGTTGATGACGCTGGCGAGCATTCCCGGCTGGTTCGGCACAGCAACGCGAATCGTTAAACTAAAGCTGGGGTTCGGTGTCAGTTTTACCATGAGGGCTTAATTTGAGATTTGAGAATTTCAATCTTAGATTTTATCGCCCATATTAGACATAAAATTTAATAATTAAAATTTTCAACTTAAATTTTTAACAAATTCTCCGATCGCGGCAGAGCGATCGCACTATATATCGCCGTAGGGTGCGTCAGTTTCAAAGTGTTTGAATTGTGTCAAAAATCGGGACTGACGCACCCTAAGCTTTTGCTCATATAGATTGTGTATGGCAATTGAGGGGGAGAGGGGGATCGGGGGAGAGAATTTGACAATTTTTGATTGTCATCAAAATCTACAATTTAAATGCACAACAGCTTACGAACTACTAGCGATATATCGCCGTAAGGTGCGTCAGTTTCAAAGTGTTTGAATTGTGTCAAAAATCGGGACTGACGCACCCTACTAACTACTAACGATATATCGCGTGGTGAGGTATGCCTTATGCCCTATGCCCTATGCCCTATGCCCTATGCCCTATGCCCTATGCCCTATGCCCTATACCTCATAGGAGAGATCGAAAGGCTCTACTAACTCTCAACTGTCTTTTGAAGCGAGACACCCGGAAATTTTATGCGGCGTTTTGGCGGCTTTGATGGTGGAGCTAAAAAGTAGATGCACGGCTGTTTGAGCCTGCAGGTAAAAATCAGAGCGACTGACAAGCGAGCCTTTTATATATTAATTTTCCCGACTTGTTTAACACTCTTTTATAACGAGTGCAATGTTGCTTTTGATCGAATTACCTGCACGATTTGCCCTCTAGATTCCAGCAACTGAACTAACAAGCAATCTATTCGATGCCTGCAAGCTGCACAGCTTGGGCAGATCGCAGCGATTTGCTGGTTGCTAACTGTCAATTTTAGCGATCGGCAGCAGCATCGGCACATAGAATAGTAAAGAATTTGCAAGCCAGACAATCTGGGGGAACTTTTTCTAAGTCTTGCAGAGCGACCGGTCGATCTGCTTCGCTGCAGGCGGGAACTATGCACAGGGCAACTTGTCCGACTCCAGCCATGAGTTCGGCAACTCGCTCCAAAATACTGTCGATTTTTTCTATTAGTTGCTCTGCTGCATCGAGACTCGGCGCGATAATGAAAAAGGTTTTGACTCCATCGGGACAGGGGGCGAAGCCGAGGGTACAGTCTCGTAATAGTGCTTCGGTGGAGAGACTGAAACCGTTGTAGAAGCGATCGATTACTGCTTGATAAAAGGCTTGGGTCAGAGAACGATCGCCAAAAACAGGTTGAGATAACATAACTACTTCCTTTCGTAGGATTTTTGGGAGCATTGAAAAAATTTTAACATACCTTAATGTAAGCGATTTAACAAAATTATTTAGCGATCGCGATCGTTGACTATATGTGATCTTGACGGGTTTGTTTGGCGATCGGCATTGTGATAATCTGTAATCTAAGATACGAAACGCTGTGATTGAGGTCAGGATAGAAAATATTATCGAGGGGGAAATCCCCCCAGCAGTAAAGCTAAAAGTTGCGATCGACCTCAACCCCTAGCGTTTAAAATAAATATCCAATCAAAATATTAAAGATGAACTCGATCGCCCAACAGTTAAAAACCAGATTTGAAAAAGCCTTCACCTCCGCATTCGGCGAGAGTTATGCGGGTACAGATCCGATGCTAGCCCCTGCGGGAAATCCCAAGTTTGGGGACTTTCAGTGCAATGCAGCTATGAGTTTGGGCAAAAAGTTAGGAAAACCCCCACGGGCGATCGCCTCTACAATCATCGAAAATCTCGACATCGCCGACATCTGCGAAACCCCAGAAATCGCCGGGCCCGGTTTTATCAATTTGAAGCTCAAACCGGCTTATTTGGAAGCGCAAATTAGTGCGATCGCCGCCGACACCCGTTTGGGGATTGAACCGGCGAAAACGCCTCAGAGAGTGGCGATCGACTTTTCGAGCCCGAATATAGCCAAAGAAATGCACGTCGGACACTTGCGATCGACAATCATCGGCGATGCGATCGCCCGCACCCTCGAATTCCAAGGCCACGACGTACTCAGAATCAACCACATCGGCGACTGGGGCACCCAATTCGGAATGCTGATCGCATACTTGCGCGAAGTTCACCCCGAAGCCCTCACAACCGCTGACGCCCTAGACTTAGGAGATTTAGTCGCATTTTACCGCCAAGCAAAACAGCGCTTTGACACAGACGAAACCTTCAAAGAAACCGCCCGCCAAGAAGTAGTAAAACTGCAAGCAGGCGCAGAAGACACCCGCCGCGCTTGGAAATTGCTGTGCGATCAATCGCGCCGCGAATTCCAAGTAATATACGATTTGCTCGATATCAAATTAACCGAACGCGGCGAATCTTTTTACAATCCATTATTGCCCGCAGTAGTCGAAGATTTAACCAATTTAGGTTTGCTAGTAGAAAGTGACGGCGCGAAATGCGTTTTTGTAGAAGGTTTCACCAACAAAGAAGGCGAACCACTACCTTTAATCGTCCAGAAAACCGACGGCGGCTACAACTATGCAACAACAGATTTAGCAGCCATCCGCTACCGCATCCAAAACGACAGTGCAAAGCGCATCATTTACGTCACAGATTCAGGACAAGCCAACCATTTCGCCCAAGTATTTGCCGTAGCCAGAAAAGCCGGTTGGATTCCCGAAGATGTCGAAATTGTCCACGTTCCCTTCGGTTTAGTCTTGGGAGAAGAAGGCAAAAGATTAAAAACCCGTTCAGGAGAAGCTGTGCGCTTGCAGGATTTGCTCGATGAGGCGATCGTCCGTTTCCGCAAAGATTTGAAAAAAAGATTAGAAGAAGAGGAAAGACACGAAACGGAAGAGTTTATTGCTAACGTAGGTCGCGTAGTGGGTTTGAGTGCCGTTAAGTATGCCGATTTAAGTCAAAATCGCGCCAGCAACTATGTATTTAGTTACGACAAAATGCTCGCATTGCAAGGAAATACCGCTCCTTATATGCTGTATGCTTACGCGCGCGTGCAGGGAATTGGTCGCAAAGGCGGGATTGATTTCGATAATTTAGATGCTAGCGCGCCAGTAGTTTTGCAATCTGATGCGGAGTTAGTTTTAGCCAAGCATTTATTGCTGTTCAGCGAAGTCATAAATGCTGTTGAGGGCGATTTGTTGCCGAATCGGATTTGTCAGTATTTGTTTGAATTGAGTCAAAAGTTCAATCAATTTTTTGAGCAATGTCCGGTGTTGAAAGCTGAGGAACCGTTGCGGACTTCGCGGTTAATTTTGTGCGATTTGACGGCGAGGACTTTGAAATTGGGTTTGGAGTTGTTGGGGATTAAGGTATTGGAAAGAATGTAATTTAAAGTTTGTAGTAAGGACTTTAGTCCTTCCAAAATCTTGAACAATACCGATGCCACCAGAAGTTATATTACCCAAAATCAGGACACGGCAGTGCCGTTTCCCTACAATTAATCTGGCAATGGTGACATCTCTCATCGAGTGCTCATGATTATTTCAGGGTAGGGACACCGCACTGCCGTGTCCTCCGTTGCCTTTTTTCAAGATTTGAATTTAATTAATTATAAACTTTAGTCCTTATCTTGTATTTCTTCTGTCGTTTCTCCTGGATTTTCAATCAACTCGTTAAATTCGCTGATAATTGCTAAAATCCGATCGGATGCAATATCTGATTGTTCTGATTTTGAATAAATGGCAATCAAGATTACCATCGTCATTGTTTGAAGATAGTAAATGAATCTATATCCACCGCTTTTTCCTTTTTGAATGTCGCTGTTTTTGACACGCACCTTAAATATCTCGTAACCAGTCCCAGGTATCGGAATCCCCAGCAACTCTCCAGCTTGCAGTTTTTCAATAATCGGCTGAACATCTGATCGAATATGGCGGTACTTTTTAGAGAGAACCCGCAAGTCGCGTTGAAATTCTCGTGTCGGTATGATCTTCCTTAAAGGAGGATTATTCTGCATCAATTCCCTCCCACAGTTCAGAAAGCGGTACAGTGTCTCCTGTCATTGCTTCCTTCCATCCTTGACGAAAACACTCTTCTGCTGACTTCAACGTTTCGTCGCAAAAAACAATTTCTTGTTTTGCGCGTTGGGCAGCAGCCACAAGTTGCGGTTGCGTTTTCTCGAAAGATTCTTCCCATTGAAGCTCATCTTTTAATTCTGCGATATACTCTTTCAAGTATTCTGCTACTTGCTGCTGTAAAGTTTCTGGCAGAGACTCCATCATGTCGATCGCTGTATCAATTCCATCCCACAGTTCTGATACAGGTCTAGTTTTTCCTGTCTTTATTTCTAGCCATGCTTGTCGAAAACTTTCTTCGGGAGATGGGAGTGCTTCTTCATCTTCGTTAGCAAGAACGACGATCCGAACTCTGCGTCCGGCAAATTTTTCGGATAGGGCGAGAATCTCTTCCCACGTTCCCTCTAGTTCTAAAAGTTGTGATGTCATAGCTTTTACTTTTTTTTGAGATAGGGATTTAGTTAATTGTAGCGTATCTCTAAAATCGAGCATTTACGGCTTTTTGTCAACAATCAAGCTCTCCAGAAGACCTTTAAACATTGTTACGACAATTTGGCGATCGTTATCTCTCACAAAAATATCGTAATTGGGACTTGAGTTAATTTCAATCAACCAATATTGTCCGTTTTTATCTAGCGCAATGTCAAGCCCCGCATAATTAATCGCCATTTCATCAAAAACAGGTTTAACAAAATCTTCAATCTCCGACATGAGAGCGGGATTAATTATATGTTTAGCTTTTGCACCTTCCCAGTGCAGCGGGCTTAAGTTCCCCGCAAATTCAGCCTGAGATTTGTCTTTTTCGTACAGCAAAACTAGCTTTTCTTTGCAGAATACAGCCCGATATTCGTGGGCAATTTCGATATATTCTTGAGCTAGCGCCACATAGTCATAATCTTTGCTGTTGACGTTAAATATAATTTCTAGGGCTTCTTTAATTTGCTCTATAGTTTTACATAAAAAAACATTGTTGCCACCAGCACCGCGATTTCTTTTGAGAATCACCGGGAAAGCGAATTTTTTGTTTACTTCTAAAACAATTGATTCAATATCTGGGAAACTCAAATACTTTTTATACTTCTCCTCGCAGTGAGGCGAGACAAAACTGAGAGTTTTGGGAGTATTTATCTTGCCGTTTAATAGTTGATAGGTATATTCTTTGTCTTTAAAAATCTCTGCTGCTGACGCGCTGTTAAATGGCGTCATGTAATTGACAAAATAATATTCTTCGCCGCCGTGTTTGATTCTAATCAAGTTTTGGGTAGGATGCAGGATTTCGCAAGGGATATTTAATTCCTCACAAGCTGCCAGCAGGATTTCAATATTCGTTAGCATAATTTGAACAGGATAAATTTTTAGGACTTACGCGCCCTGACCTCAGAAACCCGGTTTCTAGCCACCATGCGTAAGCCTTGATTTTTTTCATTCATACTGTACCACAGGAGGAAGCAATGAGACTAAAAGGGCGATCGCTCTTTGCAGAACAACCCTATACCCCAATACGGTTTACTTAACACTATTTATGCGCCGGAGATCCCCCTAAATCCCCCTTAAGAAGGGGGACTTTGAGAGCATTCTTGTCCCCCCCTTTTTCAAGGGGGGTTAGGGGGGATCTGTCTTAAGTGAACCGTATTGCCCTATACCCCTCATGCTGCTACTGCTTCATCCGAGGCAGTCTCCTCTGGCAAAACATAAAAATCTACATCAATTGCCGCATTCAATTGATGTACTTTTTCAACAATATATTTATCAAAATGAATCGCTGGGATGCTGCCACTTCTGTAATAAATGACGCAAGAAATCTCGACTTTACAATGCTTACACAACTCTACCAAAGATAGCCATCCCGGTTGAAGTTGTTCCATCACAGATTTAATGTGAGATTCTAAGTCGTCCGACTTGCTAAGTTGAGAATCTACTCTCCAGCCATTGTACTTTTTGCGGATAGTAGCCTTTGAGTGAATTAAATCGCCAATTTTCCAAGTTTTACTTGGTTTTATGCCGACTTTTTCTGTTACCTCTTCTGGAGATAAGTCAGTTCCAATTAAGGCAAAATAAGCGTAAATCTCTGATTCCATCCTCAAACTCCTGTTTAATATGATTAGAAATCATTAATGTTTATATCTGTTGGTTCGCCCGGACTCATACCGCCTTTAGGTTTGACATATATGTTTCCATCTCTGTCTTTGTAAAGGTCTTTTTTAGAGGCATTTTCTTCGTTTTTGATTTCGTGTATGTCAATTTCTCCTATTTTCAATCTCTCAATCTCCTGCTTGGTAAGCAGCTTGTCTTGTCTTGTCTCCAGTTTCGCTCTTCTGCACTATTCCCTGATATTATTTCCGCCATTCCTTACACCAAAAAAAGCTGAGGTTTGAACATTTCTCTCAAACCTCAAATTGAATCAAATTTTATCCAAACAACCGCTGTTGCCCGTTTGCCGCATCTTTCCCGGCATAAATCTCGCGCGTTCCCTTGGGAATATAAATCCAGTCGAATTCTTGCAAACGGTTTGTCAAGTTAGAAATGCTCACTCCCAATTCATCTCTCATTTTGTATAAATGCGACCATTTTGTTAAATCGCGTCCCTTTCTTTTATCTTCCAAAACACCTCGGGGCATTAACAAACAGCTTGCAAAATATTGGGCTTGCCATTCGATCGACGCAATTTTGGTATTGGCGATCGCACCCCGACACACAAACGGTTCTTCGACATCAGACGCTGTTTTTTCTCGATCGCCCAAATTGAGTTCTAACTGTTCCACAGTACCGTCTGCTTCGTCTTGATTGACGTGCAGCACCCAGTGGCCGATTTCGTGGGCGATCGTCGATTCGATGAACCCCGGCGGTTTTTCGAGAATCAATTCGTTGATTTCGATTAACCGCTGCTGGGGTAAAATCCTGGCGGCGATCGCACCTTCTTCATCCGGCTCAATGTAGTCCCAAACTACGCCCAAATCCAGAAAATCAGCAACCGTCGTCGCTTCAAAAGGCCATTTCGGAGCAAACTTTTGCGTTTTCTGCATCTGCATCAGGATGTCATTTGCCAAACGCTCGATCGATTCTTTGGGATAGAAGCAATACGGTTTAAAAATACTCACTATCAGGGGCCTCTCTTACGCTTCAAAAGATTGTTTGAGCCAATCTGGATTTTCTTGCATCCGGCGGAAAAGAGCCTGCATTTCCTTCGGATTTTGCTTCAGCAGCGCTTCGTACTGCTGAGGCAGCCTACCCGCCAAAAAAATCAATTCCTCTTCGTTAATATCGAGATTCCGCGCCAATGCTCGAATTACGTCCTCTTTTGGCGCATAATCGGCGCGATCGTTCTCCAACTTCGACAAATAAGTAAAATCCACACTTAGCATAGCAGCAAGCTCACGTTGTGAGTAAGCCTTATCCTTGCGAGCTTGACGGATCAGTCTTCCAAATGTTTGTTCCACGGTTTTTCGCCTCCTGACAAGCATTCTAGCCTGTTTTGATGAAAACTTCAACAAAATACTTGACGGGAAAATCAACATACGTTACTATAAATTTAGTTGACCCTTTAGTCAACTCCTTTGACCGCACTGCTGTGGTAAAAAGTGGAAACAATCTAAAAAACACGCTATATATAGCGCTGCAAACTTGAGAGGAGCGATGCCACCCGGATCTAAACCCTTGTACGCAGCAAATAAGGAGGAACAGATAGCAAATGCTGAGAACCTGGACAGACACGCATTACAAGCTCGAAGACGATGACTGGCTATACATCGCCACCCACGAAGAACAAAGCTCAGCCTCACTGGTTTGTCCGGGCTACGCGCGGGATGGCGAAGGCTTCAGCATCCACTTCACCCCAGCCCACCTAGAAACCTTAGAGCATTTGCTCACCGCCCTGCGGATTATCAAAGCTCAACAAGAGGCGATGCTGGAGTATACCTATCCCGAACCAAAAGCTACAACACATCTCATTCGGTAATCGGAAGGGGAGATGGAGAGATGGGGAGAGGGGGAGATGGGGAGAGGGGGAGATGGGGAGATGGGGAGATGGGGAGAGGGGGAGAATTAGCCAATTACCAATTCCCAATTACCAATTACCGATTCCCAATTACCAATTACCAATTACCAATTGCCTGTAAATCAATAAAGAACTAAGGAAAAACAACAATGACTACTACAAAAGAAAGACCTACATTTTCAGTATTTGGAGCCAAACCGAGCAATGCTTTGCTAGTACCAGAAATCCCGATCGCAGTCCGCAACAATTGCCAAAGCGGCCAATGGGCGATCGGCGATACCGATTACGGTTCCAAGTGTTCGATTACCATCCTTAAATTTGCCAAATTTTTCGGTTCCCTCGGTCAAACTTCCCACACACTTTGGGGTCAACTTTGGTTCGTCGCAGAAACAGGCGAACTCCCCCAAGGAGTTGTCATGGTGACATACATCAAAAACCGCAGCTTGAACGATTTTAACCGTTTAGTCGCATCAGTTCAATCACGCGGCGTAGAGCCGGCAACCGGAATCTTTGTTCCCGAATTCGTCAAACATTCCGGTCAAAAGCCAGACGACAGCGGAGTAGTAAAACCAATTAATTACTACAGTTTAAAATGGTCTTGGATGGAGCGAAAAGACTGGGCAGTCATCGATCAAGCAGCAGCAGTTTTGTCCGATCCGAGCAATCAATCGCGGATGATTGACTTAGAAGGAACCAGGGCTATGATCTGTTTAGATAACCTACCAGCAGCACAAGTTGCGTCCTTGATGGCCGCTCACACTAGCGGTGAAAACGATGCTATTGCTTTGAATTCTAACGGCGGTATGTCGCTACCGTCAGCGGAAGATAGAGCAACTGCTGACTTGTTCTAATTTTGTGGAAAAGGCGCGATTTAATCGCGCTTTTTCCGTAACTGTGACAACGAAGAGTAAAATGAAAAAAGTCACTAAAATTAAAATCAAACCAAACCTGCAAGAAAGCCGTTTGAGAGAGAATTTCGAGATGCTCGATCGCATTCGGGATGATACAGTCAACGACATCGAAAGTCTTACCGAAGACTTCCAGCACATGACTGTAGTTGCCGAATCTATCCGGCGGAATTACCGAGCTTTGCTATCGGAAAATCAACTGCTAAAAAACACGCTTTTAAGTATAGTTGAGGAGTGCGAATGCTGGCCAAGCAATCGGTGCGATCGCTGTCAAAAAATTCTCAAATCTCTAGACAGCAATAATCCCGACTTTCCACCGAATGCAGCCAAAGAATACCGAGCTATTCTCAGCCAACTGCGGAACTTAGAATAGCTAAAAACGTCTCACAAGCCAACCCTGCAAAAATTTGAATCAGGAGCAACAAACCTTATGACACTAGCAACAGCCAAAGATAGCAAAACCAAGATTTTGCAAAATTTTCAGCAGATTTTAGCAGACAAAAAAAAGATTGAATCTAAAGTCGAAACTAAGGAACAGTCAGCGGAAAAAGCCAAAAGCAAACAACTCCTAGAAGTTGCTTCTACCTACACAATAGACAGTATTGTTAAAGGCTTGGCAGACTTGCAATTAGATTTCGGTAGCATCACCAGCGGACTTTCGGAAAAACTGAAGGCGGAATCTGCGAAATTAGATGAATTAAAACGGGCGATCGAAATTGAAGCCGAACAATTGCAGGAGTTGCAGCAAGTTAGAGTTGTAGCAGATGCTCTCCACATTTTAACTCAAGAGCACCGGGAAAAACTGACGCTCCTCGAACAAAACGCCGCCAACCAGCGCGAAGTCCTGGAAAAAGATACAACCCAAAAGCGCAAGATTTGGGAAAAAGAACAGCAAGAATTTGATGCAGCATTTCAAGAACAAACTGCACTCACAACTAAACAGCGCCAGCAGGAAACAGCCGATTATCAATACGAATTGCAGCGCGATCGCAAAATTGAAACCGACGAATACGAAGAAACGAAGCGCAAACTAGAACGGGAATTGCAAGAATCTACCCGCGAAAAAGACAAAAACTGGGCGGAAAGAGAAAAAGCCCTCAGCGACAATCAAGCGGAGTTTGAAGAGAATCAAAGGAAAGCCGCTGGATTTGAAGAAGAACTCAAACAGGCTTATATGAAAGCCAAAGAAGAAGCTATTCAAGAAGTTTCCCGCGAAGCTAAAGTCAAGGCAGATTTAGCGGACAAGGAATGGGAAGGAAGCAAGCAGGGATATGAGTTGAAAGTGCAATCTTTACAGCAGACAATTGCGCGGCAAACTGAACAAATTGCTGAGATTTCCGCGCAACTGCAAGCTACGATAAAGCAAGCGCAAGATTTGGCAATGAAAGCTTTTGCTAGCAAAGCTTAAAGATTACTCGGCCGTTGAAACCGCGACTACACAAACGAAGTCCGCGCAACGCGAGACTAAGAATTAGAATTGAAACCAGACCAAATTTGCCCAACTATTAAGAGATGGAAAGTTGTGAACAAAAAAGTTAGCGACAAAAGCACCAAGGCTGAAATCTTAGAAGCGTACAAGGAAGCCGCGCAAGAAAAAGCTGCATTAGAATTGCAAATCAAACAGCTAAATGCTTCCCCAAAGCAAGCAGCAGTTCCTGAAAAACTTATTGTGGAGGCACAAAAATCAATGGTTTTAACTCAAACTCAACAAAAAATGCAGTCCACAATCGACAATCTGATTTTGCTGCAATTTGGCTTTGGTGGCGCTGTCAGCGAGTTGTCTGAAAAGTTAACTTCCGAAGCTACTAAATTGGAAGAATTGCGGCGCGTTGTGGGGGAGGAAGTTCAACAACTGCAAGAGTTGCACAGTTTAGAAGATGTTGCGGAAGATACGCTGGATAATTTAATTCAGCAGTACGAAGAAAGTGCGAAAACTTTTACTGACGAACTCAGCGAACGGCGCGAAACTGTTGAACAGGAGTTGTTAGAACTGCGGCTGGCTTGGGAAAAAGAGCAGGAATTGCAAAAGTTGACTGTTACAGAACGTAATGATAATCAGCAAAAAGATCGCAGCCGGGATGAGGAGTTGTATGATTACGATCTGAATCTTCAGCGAAATCTTGATATCGAAGAATACGAACAGCGCCAGCAAAGGCTTTATCAAGAAATTGAAGAGTTTCGCCAGGAACAGGAGAAACAGTGGGCGGAACGCGAAAAATCTATTTCGGAACGGGAAAGTTTGTCTGCGGATGTTAAGGCTAAGGTGGAAGTTTTCCCGAAGGAATTGGAAGCTAATATCAAGAATGGCAAGGATACTGGTCGCAATATTGGCAATTATCAAGCTAAGGTTAAGGCGGATTTGTTGGCTAAAGATATTGAAGGACAAAAGCAAAATTATGAACTGCAAATTCAAGGAATGTTGCAGACTATTCAAAATCAAGATGCGCGGCTTGCTAGTTTGTCACAGCAACTTGATTCTGCTTTGAAACAGGTTCAAGATTTGGCGGTGAAGGCGATTGAGGGTTCGTCGAATTTGAGTTCTTTCCAAGCTGTGAGGGAAATTGCGATCGAACAAGCTAAGACTCAGCAGAAAAATAAGTAGATACAGCGCTTTTAGGAGTTAATTAGGTTGCTTTAGATACCCGATTTCTTGAAGAAGTCGGGTATCTGGGTATTGAATGGAGAGATTTTTGCGATCGCCCGCTTCTTGTGCAAAAATATAAGTATTTAGGATTAGGACAACTGCTATGCTTGATACTAACAACTTTGAACTGCGGGATATTCCGATATATTCTATCCCTCAAGCAGCACAATATCTCAGGCTGCGAAGAGATATGTTGCGACATTGGGTTGTTGGCTGGTACTCGCAAACAAAAACGGACAAGCACTTCTTTGAGCCGTTGATTGAGTTACCTCAACACCATAATCTTGAACTGCTGCCCCAGTCCAAAACTAGACTACTTTCTTTTACCAATTTGGTAGAGGCTCATGTGTTGATTGCTATTGTTAAGGCTACTGGCTTCTCCCGAAAACAACTTAGCACCACTCTCAAATGTGTCAACCGTAATTTTTCTACTCCTCACTTATACGCTCGAATTGAGTTTCAAGTCGAGGGAATTGCTCTTTTGTTTGAGAGATGCGGACAGAAGCTTGCAGCCTCCGGCAGGAAACAGGAAGCGAGGCAGATTCTAGACATTTATTTCGATCGCATTGTACGAGATGAAGCTGGATTACCTATCAAACTCTTCCCTTTCACGAAGCTACCAGGTTCCGACGAACCTAAAACAGTGATGATTGACCCCACAATCTCCTTTGGCCGCCCTGTTTTGGCTGGAACTGGCATTCCCACAGCTATGCTGGCAGAACGTTACAAAGCGGGTGATTCCATCGATGAACTTGCTGAGGACTATAATTGCGATCGGCTCCAAATAGAGGAAGGTATTCGCTGCGAACTTCCGCTAGTAGCATGAATGAGATATTTTTCATCGATCGATGTTTAGGAACAAAACTGGCAGATTCGTTACGAAATGCGGGGGCGACAGTAGAAATTCATGACGATCATTTTAAGCGGAAAGACGTCAAGGATGAGGATTGGCTGAGGATAGTTGGAGAAAGCAATTGGGTTGTACTTACAAAGGACAAGAAAATTGCTAGTCGTCCTTTGGAGTTATTGGCCGTGGCTCAAGGTAATGTACGGCTGTTTGCATTTGTGGGTGGCGATGTTTCTGGAGTTATAGTCGCACAAGCTTTTGTAAATGCCTTAGAAAATATGCGAGGATTTATGCGGGGGAATCCAGCTCCTTTCATCGCTAAGGTGTACCAGTCGGGTTTGGTAAAGCCCTGCAAGAACCAAAAGGAACTTTTGAGAATCCTCCCTAAAACCAGTGAGTAAATCATCTCAAAGTTAATCTCGATTAGTCCAGTTTATAAACTGTCTACTCCCTTCCAGGCTCAAAGAGTATGAAAACCTATCTACAGGGTTGTAGTTTTTAATCAAAAGCCCGATCGCCCTGTGCACTTCTAGAAACTGTCCTTTGTTCTCCTGACCGCTTCATTCACGCTCATTATTGTATAAGTTAATCAACCAAAAAATATATTTGGGGCTTAAAGATTATGTCACAACAAATCATACGTCAAAAAGATACTAATGCTTGGATTCTTCAGTGCTGGGTTTCTTTTATTGTTGCCATTTCTGCAACTACTGTTGGTGTGATTTATTTACAGGTAGATCCTTGGCAAAAAGCTTTTATGGGTATGGGTTTAACTTTTTCGGTGGGTTCGTCTTTTACTTTAGCAAAAACCATTCGCGATAACAATGAAGCAACAACATTAACTGCCAGAATCGACGAAGCGAGAGTTGAGAAAATTCTCGCGGAACATCATCCTTTGAAATAAGCAGATGACTCGGCGGTTGAAACCGCGACTATACAAACGAAGTCCGCCTCCGCGGACTAAGAGTAAGTGAAAGTTATATATTGTATAAAAATGCCCGCGCAGGCGGGCTTTGTTTTTTGCTGATTGTTTCAAGCTGTGGATTTTGATTGTGGATTTCAATGGCTACCTTTGAACTGACGATCGCCCTTATTTTTTTGGCGCTGGCGAATGCCGGCCTGAACCGTAGCCATATCTACGGGAAAACCAACGACAGGAATCACCTGATCCTTGCGTTCTTCTTCCAGATTCTTGAGTTCGGTGTAATCAACCCAGTGAATGCAATTCACCGGACAAGTGTCGATCGCCTCAGCAATCAACTCCTCAGAATCACCGTCTTGTCGGACTACGCGCGATCGCCCGTAATCCGGCTCAATGTAGAAAGTATTGCGAGCAACATGAGCGCAGTGCTTACAGCCAATACAGGTAATCTCATCAACATAGACACCTTTTTGGCGAAACACACCGCCTAATTCCGGTTCCAAACCAGAGCGATCGGGCGCATCCCGCAAAAATCCGCCCAACTCCGGCTCCAAACCAGTGCGATCGCTTGCTGTATCTATTCCGAGTCCAGAAAGCTCAGACATTTAGACCCCTCAGAATAATCAATAAGTCCAGGCGGACTCGAATCTTTCCCCGATCGCCAGCAACGACTTGCATTCCTGGCTGCGAACAATCTGTAAATTTTTAAGCACACCAGCGCTGAACCACCAAGCGGATCGAACCGTCTTGATTTTGCTTTTGCTCAGAAACTTGGAAACCCTGCTTAGCGCTTTCATTAACCACAGTATGGTAAGCATAGCGCTGAGTCACCTTATTCAGAAAACGGTCTACAGACCAAGCTTGCTGCCAAAATTGCAGATCTGCCACCAATTCATACTCAGTCCCGTTCCAGCTAAAACCTAAGTCATAGCCGTTTTCTTGCTCGATTACAACCTCAGCGGTGCTGGTGAGGCCGCGATAGCCGCGCACCTCAGTCGGGCCCGACTTCCAGTCGATACCCAAATCAGTTAAAGCAGCTTCCAAAGAATTCAAATTGCGGATCTGGGTCTTAATTTGGCTAAAGTGTGACATGGTGATTCCCAAAAAAATTTAAGTGAACTCAACAAAAAAGATTACCAATCGCTAAAAGCCACTTGGGCCGTCGCTTCGGCTGACTGATTGAGCGCAAGCGCGAAATATTCAGATGTTGACTCTTGATGAAGCACCACGCCAAGCTGGGCTTCAATAGCAGCAGTTACCTCAGCGCAGGAAGCACCGACAATGCCGGTGACTGTTTCCTGTACGCGGCCATCTGGATAAATCACAAATTCTAGTGTTTCCATAATCCGGGCTGACTGAATAGGAACGATGAAATCAGACACCGACGCCAGCAAGCTTGGTACGATGCCTCCTGAAGTCGCTTCTTGAGAGTTGGCTGACTCGCCACTATATCAATTTTGACTAATTGATAGGTTTTGAGTCACAACTTAACAGAACTTATTAATAGGTGGGATCAATACGTCAGTGTTATGTAAAGTTTCGCGTACATCGTGACATCAGTCAAGTCGATTTTAGATTTTAGATTTTAGATTTTCGATTTGAGAAAGAGGAGGAAGTTCGGCAACGGATTGTATAGCGGACGTAACGGATGTAATTGATGTATGTAATGGGTGGATGTTGAGGTTCGAGGGTAGAAGAAGGATTTTGCCCAATCTCCCAATCTCCCCCTCTCCCAATCTCCCCCTCTCCCAATCTCCCAATCTCCCAATCTCCCCCTCTCCCAATCTCCCCCTCTCCCCCTCTCCCAATCTCCCAATCTCCCAATCTCCCAATCTCCCAATCTCCCAATCTCCCCCTCTCCCAATCTCCCAATCTCCCCCTCTCCCCCTCTCCCCCTCTCCCAATCTCCCCCTCCCCCAATCTCCCCCTCTCGCCTTCTAATTCCCTCTGGGGTCTAAAACGTCTCGCAGGCCGTCGCCTAAAAGGTTGAAACCGAGAACTATCAAGGTAATTAGCAAACCTGGAAACAAAATAGTCCAAGGAGATGAAAGAGCGTATCCGCCTTTAAAAGCATCGGAAAGCATTGTCCCCAACTCCGGGGCTGGCGGCTGCGCGCCCAAACCGAGAAAACCTAAACCGGCGGCTTCTAGCGTGGCTGTACCAGTGGAAAGAGTTGCTTGTACAACTAACGGCGGGAGACTTCCCGGCAAAATGTGGCGAAAAATAATCCGTAAGTCGCTGGCGCCCAAGGCTTTGACTGCTAAGACAAATTCTTGTTCTCGCAGCGATAACACCATGCTGCGCGTGAGGCGGATGTAAATGGGAATTTGCACGGCGCTGACGGCGATAATTACGCTTTGCAGGCTCGGCCCGGTGACGGTGACAACGGCGATCGCCAGTAAGATCGAAGGAAAAGCTAGCAAAATATCCGCCAAAGTGCCGATCGCCACTTCAGCCCATCCGCGAAAATATCCGGCGAAGAGTCCCAACAGCCCTCCCACAAACAATCCCGCAGCCACAGAAACTAAGCTGACGAGCAAAGATATCCCCAATCCGTGCCACACTCGCACCAACAAATCTCGCCCCAAACTGTCGGTGCCGAACCAATGCTGGGCGCTAGGAGCCACTAATCGGGATAAATAATCGCGATCGACCGCCGGATTGTAGGGGGAAAGTAGGGGAGCTAACAGTGCCGAGAAAATCAGCGCTACAGTCAAAATTAAGCCGATTTTGCCCGAGGTCGATCGGGCGAATCGCTGCCAAGCAGGCTGTCGAAATATTAAATTTTGATGCAATTTGGGATTTTCCATTTTTAATAATGTCAAAAAAAAACAGTTGTGCCCGATCGCAGTTTTTATAGCCAATGACAGATGCCGAATCCCTGATGCCTTCGTTAAAGACCATTTAAGATATAGAGAACAAATAAATTTAAAAGCCCAATGACATCAACCCTGCTCAAATCATCCTCCCGATCGCCCCTGAACGCTCCAACAGTGCGCCATTTCCCCAACGGCCTCACAGTTATAGCCGAACACTTACCAGTCGATGCCGTCAACCTCAGCGTGTGGATGAATTTAGGCTCAGCCGTAGAATCCGACGAAATCAACGGTATGGCTCACTTTTTAGAACACATGATTTTTAAGGGAACTCCCAGCATTCAGAGTGGAGAATTTGAACGGGCGATCGAACAACGCGGCGCTGTCACCAATGCCGCCACCAGTCAAGATTACACGAACTATTACATCACCACAGCTCCTAAAGATTTTGCTGAACTAGCCCCACTGCAAGTCGATGTCTTGCTCAACGCCAGCATTCCCGACGATGCCTTCGAGCGAGAACGGCTGGTAGTATTGGAAGAAATTAGACGATCGGAAGACAATCCGCGCCGGCGCACCTATCAGCGATCGATGCAATTAGCCTTTGAAGTCCTGCCCTACAAGCGACCGGTACTGGGCCCGACTTCCGTCATCGAAAATCTGAGGGCCCAACAAATGCGGGATTTCCACAGCAGCAGATATCAGCCAGGGGCGATGACAGCAGTCGCTGTAGGTAACTTGCCGGTCGATCGACTAATAGAAATTGTCGCCGAAAGTTTTGCTAGCAAAAGCACAGCACAAAACAGCACCATAAATCTGCCCGCCCTCAGCAACTTTCACCCAGAATCCGAAATTCTCAACTACGGCCAAGAATCGCCCTTTACCGAAACAATCCGCCGCGAATTTGTAGACTCTGCCCTCCAGCAAGCTCGACTGATCGTGATGTGGCGAGTCCCCGGCTTTGTGGAAATGTCCGAAACATACGCCCTCGACGTTTTGGCGACAGTATTGGGCCACGGGCGCACAACTCGCTTGGTTAAGGATTTGCGCGAAAATCGAGGGCTAGTCTCGTCAATTTCCGTCAGCAACATGACTCAGCGACTAGGCGGGGTATTCTCGATTTCCGCTCAACTGGCGACAGAAAATATAGCCGAAGTGGAAGCAGCCATCGTCGGACACATCCGCACTCTGCAAACCGAACTGGTGACAGATGCCGAAATTTCCCGCATCCGCACCCAAGTAGCAAATCGGTTTATCTTCGGTAACGAAACTCCCAGCGATCGAGCAAGTTTGTACGGTTACTATCAGTCGATGGTAGGAGATATCGCTCCCGCCCTCAACTACGCAGCCTGCATCCAATCTCAGACAGCCGAGGATCTCCGGGAAGCCGCCGTCAAATATCTGTCTCCCGATGCGATGGGTGTGGTGGTAATTCGCCCCGAAGCAGCATAAACCCGACTGCTTCCTTCCCAGACGCAATCGTTTGCTTGTCAAGCTAGGGAGCACAAAGAAGGTAAATCATCGCCTTCTTTGATTTGAAAATACTGTGTCAGATCGTGTCCGATCTAGGATGGTAACAAAAAAAGGTTAGTAGTGCGGACTAAAGTCCGCACTACTAACCCATCTTATTTCGATCGATCGACTGGACAGGATATCAAGTTCGATCGCACTCCGCCTTAAAGGTTTTGTATCGAATCATGAATTTAAAGCTTTTAAGGTACGGACGATCGGTAGAATGGCCGTAATTTTATGAGACGATAAACTGGGAATTATTGACGGTCGAGCAATTTGCTGTAGGGACACCGGATTTATCGGCGATCGTAATTCTCAAATCTAAAATCTAAAATCTAAAATCTAAAATCGATTGACGTGGGCAGGGAAGCATGAAATTACAAAACTTTCTCAACTCAAAAATTAGGTACGATGCCAAAGCAATCGCTGCCGACAACGAGCTCAGCCGCCAAATTCAAAGCCGTCTCATTGACCTGGGTTTACTGAAACCTCCAGTAGACGGCATCTTTGGCCCACTTTCTACCGCCGCCCTCCACCGATTTCAAACCTTGATGAAGTGCGGCGAACCGGGTTTTTTGGGAGCAATTACAGCCAAAAAGCTGATCGAAACCAAAACGACGGACATTCCCACACCTCGCCCGATCCTGAAAACGACCAGAGACACTATTTTTAAATCAAAACCCCTAGCGTCTTCTCAACTTCAGGAATCAGAAAAACAAGTAATCCCAGCGGGAAAAGAGTTTGAACTCCTAGCTTTTGTGCCAATTCGCGGTCACATTAGGGTTGCTCTCCGCAATGAATCTTTCAAAGGTTCAGGGATTTGGTATGTTTACGGAGGACACGCTCAAGTTACTTTAGACGGCGTTTTGCTTTATCCCAAACCAAACCCGCCCACTGTCCGACTTGGCATTCCTTATCGATCGCAATTAGATAATTTTTACAATCCTACAGGTGCTTGTAATGTAACTTCTATAGCGATGTGTCTGGACTTTTTGAGAGTGCCGCGGCGCAATAGAAGCGGACAATATGAAGATGAACTCTACGAATATGCGATCGCCAAAGGTTACAGTCGCTGGGACCCCTACGATTTAGCAAAAATTGTTAGAGATTACGGCGCTCAAGATTACTATACCGAGAATGCAACTATTGATGACGTTCAAGATTGGCTGGCAAGCGGAAATCCCGCTGTCATCCACGGATACTTCACGTCTTTCGGTCACATTATAGTTGCTGCTGGCTACGACAGTGAAGGATTCTTCGTTCACGACCCCTATGGCGAGTGGTTCCCAGGCGGCTACGACACAAGTGTCAGCGGTGCCTACTTGCACTATTCCTATCGTTTAATCCGCAGCGTTTGTATGGCTGACGGAGATTTTTGGGTGCATTTTATCTCAAAGTAATTTGGCATTGGGCATCGAGAATTGGGAATTGGGAATTGGGAATTGAGCGTTAAAAATTGGGAATTAACTATTAGTTATTCACACGACTAAATAACCAATAATATCAAATCTGGTAGCATCAGAATTGCCGCTCTCTCTTCTCTTTCTCTGTGCCCTCTGTGTTCTCTGCGGTTAAATTCTTCTGATGCAATTATAATTGATATAACAATAGTGAACAGCGAATAGTCAATCAAAATAATCGATTGCGCTTGCGAGGAGGAGACGGCAATGCCGTTTCCCTACCCTAATTAATTGTAGGGAAACGGCATTGCCGTCTCCTGATATCAGTAACTAACTATTAATTTTCATGCTCAAATCCAGCCAAGTCGATCGCGTAATTGGAGCACTGGTAGAAATATAATCAACTCCGGTTTCCGCCACACTCCTAATAGTTTCTAAAGTAACATTCCCAGAAGCTTCAATTTTTACCCGATCGCTCTTTTCGCGAATTATTGCCACAGCCTGCCGCATTAAGTCAAAGGACATATTATCTAACATGATAATATCCGCCTTGTGCTGCAATGCTGTCTGCACTTCGGCGAGGGTTTCGGTTTCGACTTCGATTGTCAGCGGATAGGGGATAGAATTGCGGATACGGGCGATCGCCTCGGCAATTCCCCCAGCCGCCGCAATGTGATTGTCTTTAATCATTACCGCGTCATCTAATCCCATCCGGTGATTGCAAGCGCCGCCGATTTGAGTTGCGTATTTTTCCAACAATCTCAACCCCGGCGTTGTCTTGCGCGTATCCACCAATTGCACGGGTAAATCGGCAATTTTGTCAACATATTTTTGAGTTAAAGTAGCGATGCCGCTCAAACGCATTGCCAAGTTTAATGCTACCCTTTCTCCGGTTAGCAGCGCGTCGAAGTTGCCGGACATCTCGGCGATTACTTCTCCTTTTTCGCACAGTTTCCCTTCGGGTACTTGGGGGATGAAACTGAGGCTGCTATCTAAAAGTTTAAATGTGCGATGTGCGATCGGCAATCCGGCAATGACTCCAGCTTCTTTAACAATCCATTTAGCAGTACCCTGGATGCTGTTTGCGGGAAATAAGGCCGATGTTGTGCGATCGCCCCTACCGATATCTTCTAGTAGCCAGTTGTGCAGTAGGGAGTCTAAAACTATCCAAGGTGGCAATATTGCTGTCATGTTTTCTTTGTGATTCCTGCTACTAGGAACGATAGTCGATCGCGTAATTTTCGGCAAGTTGCAAGATAGTGATGGTGTGAGTGCGATTTTGGGCGATCGCACTACATAATGGGCTATTGTATTGCTGACGTTGGGTATAGTTATGGTTCTCAAGTTATCGGTGGGACGGTAGCCTGAGTATTACTTGTTGACATTCAAAATTAAATAGGTTATACTTTAAGTTAAATATTTATTTCAAAAATAAATAGTTTAAAGGTAGAAAGTATGTTAGACCCTCAGCCACTTGCAAATATGGTTACTTCTCTTCTGGTTCCAGCAATCCCATATCTGTTAAAGGGAGGGGAACAAGCTTGGGGAGAAGCTTCAAAGAAGATAGGCACTGATACCTGGGAATGGGCAAAAACTATTTGGATGAAACTTGTTTCTCGCTCTAAATCAAAATCTAATGGGGAAGAAACGACTACAGAAATTGCAAAAGCAGCTACAGAAGTTGCAAATAATCCTTCGGATGCAGATGCACAAGCTGCACTGCGCTTTCAAATCAAGAAACTTCTAATGGATGATCCGGAGTTAAGCCTAGAGATTGCGAAAGCTCTTGACGAGGCAAAAGCATCTTCTGCTCAAACAAGCATTCGCATTGGAGGTGTAGATATTGGTGGTGGCTCAACTATCGATAACTCAGGAAGTATTGTTGGGGGTAATCAGACGCTCGGCAATCACTAGCTGGAGACCCAATGAGATGAGCAACAAACCTACTTCTGATGATTCTAATGATGATAGAGATGACGAATCCATTAAGCCAATTTCAGAGGAAGAAGGCCTTAAATCAGCCGAGAGCGTTTTCAAGGCTAAAGGTAACAAGACTGAAGATTCTAGCTTAGATGAGGATAAAGAATTTCTTAAATATCTAAAATATCGTAAAAAGGCAAAAGACCTTAGACTTGATGAGCCATTGTTCACAACAATTTATCAGGGTGGTATTCACATTACAGATAGTAATGTAGAAAACCACGGAAATGTTGTAGGAAACAATCAAACAACTCATTCAAACGCTAATACAGGGGGGTTCTCAGGAGAAGTTAAGGATAAACCACTTGATAATAAAGAGAATATTGAATCTATCGACTCAGTATTTGACAGATGCGAAGATATTAAGCAACGTAGCTTTATGATTGCTCTAGCAGCACTTAACGGCTGCAATTATCGCATAGTTGTTGAAGCTAGCCAACGATTGCAATCTATTCTCCAACCTCAAGTAGAAGGGGAGGCATAAGCATGACATCTAGCATTAAGAATGCAGGATTAACTGAGAAGAAACGAACTCAATGGCTTGACGATATCTCTGCATATCTAGCTGACGCTTATGAAGTTACTGAATATGGGAAGAGTCAGATCAAGACGGTCTTATTTAAGAATGAAGAAGCTCCTCTATCTATTCTGTCTCACATTTGGCATGAGTATGATAATTACGCAGAAGCGACACTTAAGTGGGTAAATGAGCTAGGAGAACACCCAAGTTTTGAGGTGCGCTTAAGAGCGGCAGCAGTCGCAGGGCAGCTAGCAATATACGAATTTCGTCCTGTTCGTGAAAAGATACTCTCACCTTGGGCGAAATCAGACAAGCAAAGCGTTCAAAGATTAGCAGCATTAGGTCTTACTATAGTGGCGTATGACGAGAATGAGGAGATTGCCCAGCAAGCTCTAAATCTCCTTCATCACTGGAGTGCGTTACAGAACTCACCTCGTTTGCATTGGACAGCTATTGCTGCATATGGTGGTTACATAGGCTTACTCTTTCCTCAACAAGCACTTGACAACTTGAAGATAATTGCTCAGTCAGGTGATGGAGGTTTATTATCGGATATTGCTCAAGCTGTGGCAAGTTTGTTTGATGCTGGTCAACAGGTTTCCCACCTACATTTGCTCGTATTAAATGCACTTAAAAAATGGGTAGGGCAAGATCAGAAAATGTCTATTCATCGGCTAAGTTTACTTATATTTTGGGGATTAATGAGTGAGTCATGGATCGTCAAAGATCATGTTCGTCAACCAACCTTGCTGTGGTTGGCAAAACAGAGTCAAGACTTTGAAGATTTAATAACATATCTTGTAAGAAATTCTCTCAATTTAGAAGGGACAAGAAATTTGATCCTGCCAGAAATTCTTAGTTGGCTGAAATTTGTTGATAAGCAGGAAGCGTTATATAAAACTCTTGCACGAATTATCTTTACATTAGCCAATCCTGGTAAAGAGCGTGAACGGATTTGTAGCTATCTAAATAGGTGGTCTAGAAGTTCTGAGACAGCTATCCGGATTCTAAATTTGATTAAACAACATTCTTAACACAGGAGTATAAAATGTCAGAGGAAAAGTTGCTTTTTGTTGAGAAAGAACTGAATCGTTGGAAGCGACCTGAATCACCAAAACCAGGAACCGCATTTGTTTTTGTTGGCGATGGTAAACCCTCTCTCGTTGTTTATGAAGGTGAACGCGGTCCGACACAAGGAGAACTATTGTGGGGCAGATACAGCACATTTTATGAAGTGGATATGGGTGATCGCTCACTCAACTTTTATGAAAAGCTACCTTGTGCCGATGCTTTTGAATTTCAGGCAGAAGTTAGGCTGACATATGCAATAAACGATAATCCTGCTGTTCAGGCTCCTGCCCTGATTGTGCGTCGTGCTAGAACAGATGCAGGTCAATTTATAAAGGATTTAGCAGTTGACGTGATGCGGCGTACTAGCCGCAGATACATGCATGAGGAGAGTGGAAATGCAGAAAATGCTATTGCTGCTCGAATTGAAGAGGAGGTTCGTGACAAAGGCTTCAAGCTAAGTCGCCCCGCTTTTGTCAAATTGTCTTTAGATGAAGAAATTCGTACTCGTCTTGTTAACAGACAATTGAAAACCCACGATTTTCAAGATGAAAAGACTCGATTTTCAAGGGAGTCTGAACTAGACGACTTGCAACAGACAGCTAAGCTAAGTTTAAAGGGGAAGAGAGCAGAATTTTTTGCACCTTTAATCAAATCTGGTGATTGGGCAACTCTTTTGGCAATGCTCGATCCAAATGATCCTGAAGATGAAGCAATTAAAGCAATGGTAGATGTCACGTTGAGTCACCAAAGAATGCAGACCGAAAAACAGCAAAAAATGCTTGAAATTGCTATCGAGAAAGGTGCGTTAGAAGGTTGGCAACTTGAAGGAGTCGCTAAAGCTTTATTCAAAGAAGTAAGTGGAATTTCTGAACAATCAGTAGCTTTCTTAGAAGGTAAATCCGAATCTCAGGAAATAGGGGGTTTTCAACACATTGAAGAGGTCAAGCCGTCTATGCCTGACGAAATTAGTCGAGATCAAGATGATGAATGATAAAAGATAGTCCAGAAAATTAACATAATCAACAATTACTTTGTCGTATTTATGCGATTTATACTTCAAAAAATATGGGAATTGCTATTGCCAATACCCTTGCCGTGGCAGGTAGTATTAGTATTCCTGCTAGTTATGCCTCTTGTTCCGTGGCTCGTACTTCGTTGTCTACCCTGGCTAAGTGTAAAAATCTTAGAAATAGTTTTATTTTTTGCAAAACTTACCGCTCAATCGTTATGTTTCTTTGAGTGCCAGATAACTCAAGTCATAAGAAAAAGAAAGGAGAAGCCACCAGAAATACTCTACATAGTGAGCGATATTTTAGCTAACAGTGTAAGGCTTACTCAATCTTTAAATATAAGTGCAGAACAGTTATCTATAACTATATTTCGCATACCTTGGATACTTCGTCCAAAAGGATGGTATGCTTTGCCTTTAATCCTTATACCTATTTGGTTTTTACGTCCACATCTGGGTAATTCTGGTTTCGCCACATTAATTGATAGTAGTGTGCTATGGTCGTGTTCTCTTGAACACTGGATGATGACTGGTGAATGGATATCTTCAGATTTAACGTGCCGATACCCTAATTCGCCTCCTAAATGGGATACCTTCTTGAAGACTAAAGAGTATGAATTGAAGAGAAGAATCCTAGAATATACAAGGGAAATTGAAATTCAACACAATAGCTCCACTGCATATTACAACCGAGCCAATGCCTACTTAAGCCTAGAAAATATTAAGGCTGCTTTTAAGGACTATACTTCAAGTGTGAAAGTAGATCCTAAGTATGCACTTGGCTATATTGGTCGCGGTGATATCTATTTACTTGACGGAGACAAAGATGGAGCTTTCAAGGAATACTCTAATGCCGTCAGTGCCGATCGAGAATATGCACCTGGATATGTTGGTCGTGGTGATGTTTATCTAGCAATGAACGATGACTTATCTGCTCTCAAAGAGTATTCTGTAGCAGTTAAACTTAACTCAGAATATGCACCTAGCTATGTTGGTTTTGGTGATGTTTATCAAAGAGGAGGAAAGAAAGATGCTGCATTACAGGAGTATAGGAAAGCTATTAAGATTGATCCTAACTATGCGCCTGCTTATGTGAGAATAGGAAATCTTTACTATCATGATTTTGATAATCGTGAATCTGCTATTAATGAATATGAAAAAGCAGCAACTCTTTTTCTAAAAAATGGTCAAATTAGACTTTATAATCCTGTTATTAGCATATTAAATGATTTAAATAAGTACATAATTCACACTGTGCAAAGTGGAGATACTTTGAGTAAAATCGCACAGAATTATAGTGTCTCTGTACAAATTATAGTCTCAGCGAATAGAGAGACTTATCCAACACTGGTAACGAATCCAAACCGTATTGAGGTTGGTTGGAAGTTGAAAATTCCTCAATAGTTATTGTGTAATAACTGGATGTGAGGCGATCGATTGTTATGATTATGTTAAAATCAAATAGAATAGCTGATGCCAAACTCCCAGACGATATTGCTAAAGCTTGGGCAAAATGGTTCGAGGAGGTCGATCGCCTGGAAGTAATGACTAATCAGCCGAAGAGCGAATATCAGCAACTCCTACTCAATAAGTATCGGCAACAAGGTTTAGAACTATGATCCTATGCGATGCAGAAGTTTTACAACGAGGAATGGTTGGGTTTAAAATGAAGAGGCTATCAACCTATCCCCTATGAGCGAAACCCTCTACATTGAAACCAGCATCTTGGGCTACCTAACAGCTCGATCGACCAAAAACCTAATCCTGGCTGCCAATATCGAGGTAACAAAAGATTGGTGGGAGTATCGCCGCAGTGCTTTCACAATGTACATCTCACAGGCTGTCCTAAACGAGGTAGCACAAGGAGACACAGAAATTGCGGTTCAACGTATGGAACTCCTTCGCGGTGTTCCATTGCTAGAATTAAATCAAGCTGTCCGAGAGTTAGCCTCGCAATTTCTTACACGCAGCAATCTTCCCCCTAAAGCAGATATCGATGCAATTCACATTGCAGCAGCGACCGTTCACGGCTTGGATTACCTGTTAACCTGGAATTGTAAGCATATCGCAAACGCTCAAATCCAGGGAAAACTTGCAGAAATCAGTTTTGATTTCGGATATCAGTTACCCATCCTTTGTACGCCCTATGAACTACTAGGAAATTAATTTATGTTGCAAGATGAAATCGTAGAAGAAATTCACAAAATTCGTGAAGAGTATGCCAAGTCTTTCAATTATGACTTGGAGGCAATATTTGCAGACTTGCAGAAGAAACAAGCTGAAAGCGGCAGAGAAGTTGTGAAATTGCCACCAAAGCGCGTTCTAACAGGGCGTTGGAGCGGACGGGGCAAAAATATTCAGTGATAAATATTCTGTGACAAAACTAAAGCCCTTTTCCTTTGTTGCGGGAAAAGAGCTTTAATTTATTATTAACCTGGCACCGAGCTATTTTACCGGGCAGTGACCCGCCGAGTATCTTCGCCATAGCAACGTTTAACAACCGAGTTCGGGATGGATCGGAGTGGTTCCATTACATCATAAGCACCAGGAAAGCTTTGAAAACTTTAAATCCTGTGTCTGCGTTTAGTTTGATGCGCTGCATCTCTTTCGCTCGACCTAATTACATTACCAAACTCTCCCCAGTTTGTCAACCCCTTGGTGAAAAGTTTTTTTCCGATGATGTCATGGAGTCCGATGAGAGGCGAGAAACCGGGTTTATTATGAAAATATTTCGTTGCACGCGACAGATTCCGAAAAAACCCGGTTTCTGGGAGTCTGAGCGCGTCAGCCCAATCACAAATCCAAAAACGCCGCATCCGTTCCCTGCTCTCGGCGAATCTTCCCATCCTTTACAAACCACGCCACAACCTGCTTAACTGTTAATTGCTCGATCGCACTTTCAGATTCTGCCGCAATTTGCTTCAACGGTCGCAAAGACGCAACCACCAAATTAGTAAAAAAGTTTTCAAAACTAGCATCAACTTGAATCGACTGTTGAATGCTCTCATCATTCTTAATCCAATCCATCACCTGCTGATTAGACACCTCAGTTATCGGCAAACCAGTCTCCCCAGCAATTTGCTTGAGCACCCTCAAACCATAAATTGCCAACCGAGTCGAAAACTTTTCCTTCGACGACAGCAGCGCCCTATCAACTTCGGCGCACTCTTCCGGCTTTAAAAAATCTGCTAATGGCTCCATAGTTATTTGTTGACTGTTGACTGTTGACTGTTGAATAACTAATAACTAATAACAACTACTGACTACTGACTACTGACTACTGACTACTTCCTTCTTCCTAGCAATCAAATAACCGCAGCGGTGTTCCCCATCAATAATCCAGTGAGTCCGCTCCACAATACAATCTGGCAAAACCCCCGCAAACATTTCCAACTCATTGCCGCAAACACTCGGAAAAGTTTCCGCCACATTAGAAATAGCACAGTTGTGTTCCATCAACACAAATCGATCGCCCAAACCAGCGCGATCGCACATTTCCATACCTACAGATTCTACAGGATAACACTCAGCCATATAACCTTCAGCCCTGCGGAGTTCCACCAACTTAGTCACCCGCTCTTGCAGCGAACCCGAACCCACAAAGCGCCGATAGTCCGTAGCCTTGCGCTGCCACTGTTTTCGCAGGATACTAATCACTTGCTCGCGGCCGACGGTTTCCGCCAAAGTATCCAAGAAAGACACAGCAAAATCGCCGTAACGATTCGGGAAGCGATCGCGCCCCAGACTGGTAAGCTCATAAATATGCTGCGGTCGCCCCATCCCAGCCTGAACCGACTGATACCGAATCAGCCCCTCCGCCTCCAAATCCTTCAAATGACGGCGAATCGCCTGCGGGCTCATCTCCAAAGACTCCGCCAACTCAAGAGCCGTCCCTTTATCCCCCTTGAGCAAATATTCCAGGATGTCTTGTTTCGTGGAAGTCTGCTGAGTAGTCTCCATCATCTTCACAAAAAATTATTAATTTGACTTTGACAATATCACTATTGTTAATGTAGCTTAAAATATAGTAAAGCAACAAACCTGTTGTTTAACTCAACCGAGCAGTCCAGCAGAACTCGCTCAAGCCCAGACAACCATTGCCCGTCTGCCATCTTTGAGAGCATTATCTAGAACACTGAACACGCAAAATCATGAGCTCTACAGTCACAACCTTAGTCAACCAGCCCTACAAATACGGTTTCGTTACCGACATCGAGTCGGACACCATCGCCCGCGGCTTGAGCGAAGATGTAGTCCGCCTGATATCATCCAAGAAAAACGAACCGGAATTCATGCTGCAATTCCGCCTCAAAGCATACCGGAAGTGGCTGACAATGACCGAGCCCACCTGGCCTCATGTCAACTATCCCGCGATCGACTACCAAAATATTATCTACTACTCCGCGCCAAAACAAAAGCCCAAAAAGCTCAACAGTTTGGACGAAGTTGATCCGACACTATTAGAAACCTTCGAGAAATTAGGAATTCCCCTATCCGAACAAAGACGACTGGGAAATGTCGCCGTCGATGTTGTTTTCGACAGCGTTTCAATTGCCACAACCTTTAGAGAAAAACTAGCCAAAGACGGCGTTATCTTCTGTTCCATCACAGAAGCCATCAAAGATTATCCCGAACTAATCGAAAAATATCTTGGCACAGTCGTACCAGTAGGCGACAACTTTTTTGCAGCCCTCAACTCCGCCGTATTCACCGATGGTTCCTTCGTTTACATTCCCAAAGGCGTAAAATGCCCGATGGAATTGTCAACCTATTTCCGCATCAACAACGAAGATTCCGGCCAGTTCGAGCGCACACTAATTGTCGCAGAAGAAAACAGTTCCGTGTCTTACCTAGAAGGCTGCACCGCGCCGATGTTTGACACCAACCAACTGCACGCCGCCGTCGTGGAATTGGTAACAATGGACAATGCCGACATCAAATACTCAACAGTCCAAAACTGGTACGCCGGCGACGCGAACGGTAAAGGCGGAATTTACAACTTTGTGACAAAGCGCGGTTTGTGTCAAGGAGTCAATTCCAAGATTTCTTGGACGCAAGTAGAAACCGGTTCCGCGATTACTTGGAAATATCCCAGTTGCGTATTAGTCGGCGACAATTCAGTAGGGGAATTCTACTCGGTAGCCCTGACAAATAACAAGCAGCAAGCTGACACCGGCACCAAAATGATCCATGTCGGCAAAAATACTCGCAGCACGATTATTTCTAAGGGAATTTCGGCGGGTAATTCTGCAAACAGCTATCGCGGATTGGTAAAAATGGGGCCGAACGCTAAGGGCGCTCGCAATTACTCTCAGTGCGATTCGATGCTGATTGGCGACAACGCTCAAGCAAATACTTTCCCCTACATTCAAGTGCAGAACCACACTGCTAAAGTGGAACACGAAGCTTCGACTTCCAAGATTGGGGAAGAGCAATTGTTCTTCTTCGCACAGCGGGGAATTTCCGCAGAAAATGCTATTTCGATGATGATTAGCGGTTTCTGTAAAGATGTTTTCAATCAGTTACCGATGGAATTTGCGGCGGAAGCTGATAAGCTGTTGAGTCTGAAGCTCGAAGGAAGTGTCGGGTAGAAGGAAGAAGGAAGAAGGAAGAAGGAAGAAGGAAGAAGGAAGAAAATATTTTGGCGGGCGAGAAACCCTCGTTACCAGGCTCTGCCTGGTAACGCATATCTAGAGGCTCTGCCTCACGTTTCTCTCTCCCGTTTCCAACGAGGCAGAGCCTCGCCACACGCATTCCTAGGCAGAGCCTAGGAACGAGAAGAACGAGAAGAAAAAACTGTAAAGTGCATTGAGGAAAAGGACAAAAATAGATGATTGTTGAAAATAGTCAAGTGGTGCTATCCGTCCGCGATTTAACTGCGAATGTGGATGATACCCAAATTCTTAAGGGTTTGAATCTGGAAATTAAATCGGGTGAAATTCACGCGATTATGGGCACGAACGGTTCAGGTAAAAGCACTTTGTCCAAAATATTAGCCGGCCATCCTGCTTATACGGTGACGGGTGGAGAAGTTACTTTTATGGGACAAAATCTCCTGGAATTACCGCCAGAAGAACGTTCTTTGGCGGGCATATTTTTGGCTTTCCAATATCCTTTGGAAATTCCCGGCGTTAGTAATGTGGATTTCTTGCGCGTGGCTTACAATTCTCACCGCAAACATCGGGGATTGGAAGAGTTGGATGCTTTTGATTTCCAAGATTTAATCGAGGATAAGCTGGATGTTGTGAAGATGAATCCGGCTTTCTTGGGCCGCAGCGTCAATGAGGGTTTTTCTGGGGGCGAGAAAAAGCGCAACGAGATTTTGCAAATGGCTTTGTTGGAACCGAAGTTAGCGATTTTGGACGAGACTGATTCAGGTTTGGATATCGATGCTCTCAAGATTGTCGCCGGTGGTGTCAATCAGTTGTCAAATGCTGAAAATTCGATGTTGGTGATTACTCATTATCAGCGGTTGCTCAATTACATTATTCCTGATTTTATTCATGTCATGGAAGCGGGCAGAATTATCTTGACTGGCCCGAAAGAGTTGGCGATGGAATTGGAAGAGCGCGGTTATGACTGGGTTGTGGAAGAGGAAGCTGCAGGAGTGGGCGCGCGATGATAAATACGCAAGTTGCTAGTAGGGAAATGTTTTTGGCTGATTTGGTGAATCAGTGCAGCAAGTTGGAGGTTGCTAATGGCAAAGGTTCGGCTTACGGGTTGCAGGATTTGCGGGATGCGGCGACTGAATACGTGCTTGCTGCGAGTTTTCCGACGGTGAAGGATGAGGAGTGGCGCTTTACTGATTTGTCGTCGGTGTTGCAAGTTC
This sequence comes from Microcoleus sp. B4-D4, assembly GCF_036705185.1. NCBI lineage: Bacteria > Bacillati > Cyanobacteriota > Cyanophyceae > Oscillatoriales > Microcoleaceae > Microcoleus > Microcoleus sp. B4-D4. The sequence goes on from NZ_JAUBTX010000004.1 coordinate 147,788, forward strand.
CTTTTCATGTACCGCAAAGCTATCAGTCAACGGTTAAGCTGGCTGATATCATTATGCCTGTGAAGAATCGGGATGATTTACCGTTAAGATTGGTATTTGTCAACGGTTTTTATGCGCCGGATTTGTCAACGGTGGAGTCGGCGGTTTTGCCGAATTTGCCGGACTTTTATGCAGGTAATTTATCTAATGTACCCGAAAAATATCGATCGCGCATCACCGATGTTTTGAGCAAGCACAGCCAGCAAACAGAAGTTTTTACAGCCCTGAATACTGCGGGTTTGGCGGATTCTGCGGTGGTGTTCGTGCCGGCCAATGTGTCCGTCGAAATGCCGATTCACTTGCTGTTCCTCACCGCACCCGGTGCATCTGCGACGATGTGTCAGCCGCACTGCTCAATCATAGCTGAGGCTGGCAGCAAAGTTACACTGATTGAGGATTACACCACAATCGGTAATTTACCCGCTTTTACGAATGCTGTGACGGATGTTTTTGTCGGCGAAAACGCCACGGTGAACCACGTTAGGCTGCAGCGGGAAACTTTGAATGTGGTTCATATTGGCAAAAGTGCGATCGAGCAATCGCGCAACAGCAGCTATACTTGTCATGCTATCAGCTTGGGCGGCAAAATATCGCGCCACAATTTAGAAGTATTTCAGCGCGGCGAAGGCACGGAAACAATTCTCAACGGCTTAACCGTAGCCTTTGGCGAACAGTTAGCTGACACTCACAGTCTAATTGATTTCAATCACCCCCACGGCACAAGTAAGCAATTGCACAAGTGCATTGTTGGTAACAAAGCTCGCGCAGTATTTAACGGCAAAGTTTTCGTTCGCAAAGCCGCACAATTGACAGATGCCGGACAGTTGAGCCGGAATTTGTTGCTGTCGCCGAGGGCTCGCGTCGATACTAAACCGCAGTTAGAAATTGTGGCGGATAACGTTAAATGTTCCCACGGTGCAACTGTCAGCCAGTTAGAAGATGATGAGCTTTTTTACTTGCAAAGTCGCGGTTTGGATTTGGAAAGAAGTCGCTATTTGTTGATAGATGCTTTTGCGGCGGAAATTCTCAATATGTTGCCGATTATTGGGGTGGCGAAAATGCTTTCTACTTGTGTGGCTGTGCAAGAATAACTGATAGAGACAGATTAGGACACAGCAGTGCTGTGTCCCTACCACATATTGCACCATTTTTAACAGCTTGTAGGGCGGGTTTCACGAATAATAATTGCCTAAAACCAACAATCTCGTAAACCCGCCCCCACCCAAGGACAAATCACTAACTTCAAAAAATATGACACTTATTCAAGAAAAAACCTTAGCCTCAAAAGTTCGCGCAGACTTCCCAATTTTGAATGAAAAAGTCCACGGGAAACCGCTAGTTTATTTAGACAATGCAGCTACTTCCCAAAAACCTCTGGCTGTACTCAATGCTTGGCGCGATTACTACGAACAATACAATGCTAACGTGCACCGCGGCGCTCACTCTCTCAGCGCTAAAGCGACTGATGCTTACGAAGGTGCGAGAGATAAAGTTGCAGCGTTTATCAATGCGGCTTCGCGACAAGAAATTGTTTACACTCGCAACGCCACCGAAGCGATTAATTTGGTTGCTTATTCTTGGGGTTTGAGCAATCTGCAAGCGGGAGATGAAATTATTCTGTCGGTGATGGAACACCACAGCAATCTGGTTCCCTGGCAAATGATTGCTCAAAAAACTGGTGCGGTACTCAAGTTTGTTGAGTTGACGGAGACTCAGGAGTTTGATTTAGCACAGTTCAAAACGCTGATTTCCAATAAAACTAAGTTGGTGTCTGTAGTTCACGTTTCCAATACTTTGGGCTGCATCAATCCGGTTAAAGAAATCTGCGGAATTGCCCACAGTTTTGGCGCAAAAGTTTTAATTGATGCTTGCCAAAGCGTGCCGCACATGGTAGTAGATGTGCAAGCAATGGATTGCGATTGGCTGGTGGCTTCGGGCCACAAAATGTGCGCTCCGACTGGTATCGGCTTTTTGTACGGCAAACTGGATTTATTGAGAGAAATGCCTCCGTTTTTTGGCGGTGGCGAGATGATTGCTGATGTGTTTCTCGAATATTCTACCTATGCAGATTTGCCGCACAAATTTGAGGCGGGGACTCCGGCAATTGGGGAGGCGATCGCCCTCGGTGCCGCAATCGATTATCTTAATAACATTGGCATGGATAAGATTCACGCTTGCGAAGCCGAATTGACGGCTTATCTGTTCCAACAATTGCGACAAATTCCACAGATTAAAATTTACGGGCCACAACCGGACAGCAACGGCGAAGGTAGGGCTGCTTTGGCGGCATTTACTGCGGGAGAAATTCACCCTCAAGACTTGTCTACCATGTTGGATCAGGAGGGGGTCGCGATTCGTTCGGGGCATCACTGCACGCAACCTTTGCACCGCCATTTGAACCTTTCATCTACTGCACGGGCGAGTTTGTATTTTTACAATACTCGCGAGGAGATTGATGTGTTTGTCAAAGCGTTGAAAGAGACGATCGACTTTTTTGGTGAGATGATGGGGTAAGCTTTGCGGGGTGGGCATTTGCCCACCCCCTAGTAATATGATAAATCTTAGATTCGCAATCCCAAATCCCAAAACCAGAACGTAACATGGTAAAATTGGGCTGTCAACCCAAAGGAAAGGCAAAAATATAAAGTGTGTTTGATGAACTAGGTGAATATAGACAGAGCCTAGGTTTACCAGCGGCTGGCAGCGAAACCGATAAATCAACCATAGCTAAACTAGAAATAGCGGGTCAAATTTTTTTTGGCATCAACTCTGGCAGCAACCCCTATCGCCGCCAAATAACTTTTAATGTCAATCCTATCACCAAAACCCATGCTGAAGCCGATGCTTTTCAACAAGCAGCCGATGCGGGAATTAGAGGAGGTAAAGCACGTTTGATTTGCGATCGCGAACTTTGTGCAGCCTGCGGCTTAAGAGGTGGAGTAAACTCTATGGCTTGGCAGTTAAATATAGAAGAATTAGAAATTATTACTCCCAGTGGAAGTAAGACAATAACCGTTCAACCCCCAAATAGAAGGAGGCAATAATGTTTGTGTTAAACCTATCAGCAGAAAATTGGGTTGGCAACCAGGAGGAAGGTGATTTAATAGAAAGTCCTACTTGGAGTCAAATAGAACAAGCCATCCGCGAGTTAAATGGGAAAAGTAAAACTTTAGTTACCTTGGGTGCAGATGACGAGTGTTATATGAGCATTGGCGGCGGTGAATCCGGGAAATATATTGTTAACGTAACTTTTGATAACGTTAGCTTCCATAATTTAGTAGATCCATCAAAACCAGATGCAATAGAAAAGCTAGTTATCGGCGGACAAGAAGGTAATTATTCTGCCAAAATGTGTGTGAAATTAGAGACTGCACTGTGGGCAGCTCAAACATTTACCCAGGGCTGTTTCATTCTCCGTAGGGGCAAACCCCCCGTGGTTGCCCCCATGTCTGAAACGCCTGTGAAATCGTCTGTGGGGGGGCGGGCACGGGGGCACCGCCCCCTACAAAATCGCGATTTTCGTGAGAATGAAACCGCCCTGAACATTCACCGTATCAGGACAACTTCAAATAGCACTGTCTTGGGAAGAAGAGAAAGAATTCGCGGTGTCATCAAATAAGATTTAACACAACCTAAGTGAAGTGCGAGCGCCCTTTTTTTCATCCGCGTTCATCAGCGTGCATCTGCGGTTTAAAAAAGAGCGCCCTTTTTTGATAGTATCTTGGCTTGTGGTACAATAAAACTATAGTTTGCTCAACTCAAGGAGATTTTGAGATGATTGCTACTACTTCAAGTTTAGCCGAACAGAGAACACTGCTAGAAAATATTAGCTGGTCAACCTTTGAAACCTTGCTCAAAGAAATAGGCGATAGCCGAGGTTATCGCATAGCTTATGATAACGGGATGTTGGAAATTATGAGTCCTTTATACGAACATGAAAATCCCAAGATTAAGTCTGACCGCTTCATTTTTATTTTAGCAGAAGAACTAGGCATTGAAATCAAAAGTGCTGGCTCAATGACTCTCAAGCGAGAACGGGCTAAAAAAGGCATAGAACCTGATAATTGCTATTATATCCAAAACGAACCAGCAGTCAGAGACAGGCAAGAACTAGATTTAGAAACTGCACCCCCGCCGGATTTAGCAATTGAAATAGATATTACCAGCAGTTCAATTAATAAGTTGGCAATTTATTCAGCACTTCGCGTCCAGGAACTCTGGCTATATAATGGACGAGTTTTGAAATTTTATCAGTTGGTAGAGACAGAATATGTTGAGTGCGACTTTAGTATTGCTTTTCCCTTTGTATCTGTAGCGGAAATGGCTGGGTTTTTTACTCGCACTCAAACTATGGGAGAAATGGCTTTGCTGAAATCCTTTAGAAATTGGGTTAAAGGAAAAATAGAGAAGTTGTAGGATGAATTTTAACTACAAAAATCTTACAGATAAATAACGATCGCCCTTTCTGACTATCCGCATCTCATTTTTGTAAAAAGCATTTTTTTCTTATAGTGCGAGCGTCCCCGCTCGCGTATCGTATAATACGCGAGCGGGGACGCTCGCACTATTAAATGCAAAACACCAGATGCTCCCTTTCTTCATTTGCGTCTATCCGCGTTCATCTGCGGTTAAATCACCTCTTAATTTCGCCTCTCAGATCGAGTTTTAGGACGCAAAAAGAATTCAGAAAACTTGATTTTGGGATGGCCTAACCGTTTTCTCAACCCTTCCATATAAATGTAAAAGACTGGAGTCAGATACAGGGTTAAAATTTGCGAAAACAGCAATCCGCCGACGATCGCAATTCCCAACGGGCGGCGCGATTCCGAACCGCTACCCACGCCCAGGGCGATCGGCAAAGTGCCAATTAATGCCGCCATTGTCGTCATCATAATCGGACGGAAGCGCACGACACAAGCTTCGTAAATGGCATCAAAGGCGCTGTGGCTGCTGTCTTGTCGCTGTTTCTCGATCGCAAAATCCACCAGCATAATCCCATTTTTCTTGACAATTCCCACCAGCAAAATAATCCCGATAAACGAATACAGATTCAATTCCACCCCAAAAATTACCAGAGTTAACAGCGCACCAAATCCGGCTGATGGTAAACCTGATAAAATGGTCAGCGGGTGAATAAAATCCTCGTATAAAATGCCGAGAATTAGATAAATTACTAAAATTGAAACCACTAACAACCAACCTAAATCGTTAAATGATTGGTTGAATACCTGGGCTGAACCTTGAAAACTTGTTGTTACTGACGGCGGCAAAACTTCCTGGGCAACTTTCTCAATGGCGGCGGTTGCTTGACTCAGCGATGTGCCTGGAAGCGTATCAAAAGAGATTGTAGCAGAAGGCAATCCGCTTAGGTGATTGACTGTGAGCGGGCCGACTGTTTGGGTAATATTTGCGATCGCACTTAACGAGATCATTTGTCCGGTATTCGATCGCACGTACAGCATCGACAAAGCACTCGGATCGCGCTGAAACTCAGCCTTTAATTCCAACACAACCGTAAATTGATTGTTGGGAGTATAAATCGTCGAAACCTGTCCTGAAGCGTAAGCAGCGCTGAGGGTTTTCTGCACTTGTTGCGGGCTAACACCGACGATTGCTGCTTTTGCGCGATCGACTTTAACCTCAAGCTGAGGCGTGCTCAATTGCAAATCGCTATCGACACCGCGCAATCCCGGCAGCGTTTTAACTTTAGCTAACAATGCCGGCACCGCTTGACGCAGCGCTTGCAAATCTAAACTTTGCACCGTAAACTGATATTGCGAATTCGTTTGTTGACCGCCAATCGGAATTGCGGCCGGAGAACGCAAAAAAGCTTGAATGCCAGGAATTCCGCGCAATTTCGGAGTTAGTTTTTGGATAATTTCATCCGCACTGAGGCGGCGTTGCGAGATCGGTTTGAGCCTAATTGTAATCCGTCCGTTATTCGCCGATGCGTTCGGGCCACTCGCACCTACAGTTGAATTCAACGCTGCAATATTTGGATCTTTCCGAAGGATATCAACAATTTGTTGTTGGTGAATCATCATATCATCAAACGAAATATCTTGCGCTCCTTTCGTGTTAGCCATCAATTGTCCGGTGTCTTCAGTCGGAATAAAACCTTTCGGAACTAAAACAAACAAATAAGCCGTAAATACCAGGAGAACAACCGAAACAATCAGCGTTAAAAAACGGTATTTCAAAACAGGTTTAAGCGTCCATTCATATCCTTGCAAAAGTAGCTCAAATCCCCGCTCCCAGAAGCGGTAGAAGCGGTTTGTTTTTTGGTGGTGGGACGGGGATTTGAGAAATCGACTGCACAACATCGGTGTCAGGCTCAGAGATACAAAGCCCGACACCAAAATTGCTACAGCAATAGTTACAGCAAATTCGTGAAACAATCTACCGATTAATCCACTCATAAACATCAGAGGAATAAACACTGCCACCAATGAAAGCGTCATTGAAAGAATGGTAAAACCAATTTCTTTCGAGCCTTTCAATGCTGCTTCTAGGGGTGCTTCTCCCATTTCTTGGTGGCGGACAATATTTTCCAAAACTACGATCGCATCATCCACCACAAACCCCACTGAAAGCGTCAGCGCCATCAGCGACAAGTTATCTAACGAGTATCCCAACTGATACATCACAGCAAAGGTGCCAATAATCGCCACCGGCAAAGCTAAACTCGGAATTAGCGTCGCTGTGATGTTCCGTAAAAAGATAAAAATTACTAAGACAACCAGACACACCGACAACACTAAGGAGAACTTCACATCGTCTACAGAAGCCCGAATAGATTGAGAACGATCGTACATAATTCCCATTTCGATCGATTGGGGAATTTGTTGTTTTAGTGAAGGTAACATTCGCACTACCGCATCGACAATATCAACGGTATTTGCATCGGGTTGAGGCTGCACTGCAAGCAAGATAGCAGGTTGATTGTTGACTTGTCGATCGCTGTACAAATTCAACACTTTGTTGTTCTGCACGTCATCAATGACATTGCCTAAATCTTGCAGCCGCACTGCTGCGCCATTTTTGTAAGCAACAATCAGCGATCGATATTCTGCAGCAGTATTTAATTGACCGTTTACCTGAATTAAATAGCTTTTTTTATCGCCAGAAAGGCTGCCAGTTGGTAAGTTAACATTTCCTTGAGTAATGGCGGTTCTAATTTGATCTAATCCGATTCCCCTCGCAGTCAATTCTCGCGGATCGAGTTGAATCCGCACGGCATATTCTTTCTGCCCGTAAACCTGCACCTGCGCCACACCATCTATCGCCGAAATTGGTTGGGCCACCGTCACTTCTGCGGCTTCGTCTACTGCTGCAATGGATAGGGTTTTTGAGTACAAATAGAGGTAGAGAATTGGCGAAACAGAAGGGTTAACCTTGCGGTAGCTGGGCGCTTTGGTCATTCCAGCGGGCAATGAACCTGCGGCGGCGGCGATCGCAGCTTGTACGTCTTTAGCAGCAGAATTGACGCTGCGGCTGAAGTCGAATTGCAGGGAGATTCTGGCGCTACCGGTGGAACTTGTAGAGTTAAAAGAATTCAGCCCTGCTATTTCTGTAAACTGCCTTTCTAGCGGTGCGGCGACGGAGGATGACATGGTTTCTGGCGTTGCACCGGGTAAGCTGGCGGAGACGCTGACAAAGGGATATTCTACGTGCGGCAAGGCGCTAATTGGTAGCAGAAAATAACTCATTAAACCGAAGATTAGAATGCCGACTGTGACTAAGGTAGTCATTACGGGGCGGCGGATAAAGATTTCTGATAGGTTCATAATTATTAAGGAAGAAGTCAGTAGTCAGTAGTCAGTAGTCATTAGTCATTAGTCATTATTCATTAGTCATTAGTGCTGTCGCCTCTGAGCTTTCCGTACAAAGTCATCAGGAAGAGGGAAGAGGGAAGAGGGAATAAGTTGTAGGGTGTGTCGCTAAGGATCGAAAACTTAATAACTTAAACACCTCCTAAAGTCCTTTCTCGTTTAAGTTGCGACATCAAAGGAGGCAGAGCCTCGCCTATCTGCATTACCAGGCAGAGCCTGGTAACGAGCAAAAATTATCTGCGTTTATCTGTGTTTGTCTGCTTAAAATTTGCGGTTTATGTATCAATCAAAGACTTATGCAATCTTGTCTATTTAGTTAGAGATTTATCGCAGGCGACGCACCCAACGACAAGGTTATTTTTACCGCCCTCCTTTAAATGAAAATACTTGCCCGAATTTCACCTCTCTGAGTTTCTTTCGCCACGATTCCATGTAGATGTAAAATACGGGCGTTAGATACAGCGTTAAAACTTGTGAAAATAACAGTCCTCCGACAACTGCAATACCTAACGGGCGGCGAGATTCTGAACCTGCACCAACTCCCAACGCAATTGGTAATGTGCCCATTAATGCCGCCATTGTAGTCATCATAATTGGTCGGAAACGCACTAAGCAGGCTTGATAGATTGCTTCCGCCGGTTTTTTGCCATCTATGCGCTGGGCTTCGATCGCAAAATCGACCATCATAATCCCATTTTTCTTGACAATTCCTACCAGTAATATGATACCGATGAACGAATAAACGTTGAGTTCGACTCCAAACAACATTAGTGTTAATAATGCTCCAAATCCCGCCGAAGGTAATCCCGACAAAATTGTAATCGGATGGATGAAATCTTCGTACAAAATGCCGAGGATTAAATAGATGACCAAAATTGCGATCACCAATAAGATACCCAAACTCGGCAGCGAACTCTGAAACACTTGACTAGCGCCCTTGTAATTGGTCGTGATGCTGTCAGGAATCACTGATTTGATGATTTTGTCGATCGCGCTATTTGCATTTCCCAGCGCCACCCCAGGCGCGAGGTTATAGGAAATTGTCGCAGCATTCATTCTACCGACGTGGTTGACAATTAACGGTGCAACTCCTAGAGAAATTTTGGCAACCGTTGCTAGCGGCACCTGTGTTTCACCCCCAGAAGCATCGCTAGAATTACCCGCTGTACTGATGTAAAGCTGCATCAAAGCATTCGGATCTTTTTGATACTTTGGTTCTAGTTCCAAAATAACTTGATACTCGTTACTCGCACCGTAAATCGTCGAAACTTGGTAAGCGCCGTAGGCATTTCTCAAGGTGTTTTCGATTTGACTGGCCGTAATTCCTAATGCTGAGGCTTTGTCGCGATCGATATCAATGTTAATTTGAGAAGTCATCTGCAAATCGCTGTTAACATCCTGAATTTCCGGTATTGCTTTCATTTTTTCAATTAGTTGCGGTACGTATTTACGCAGCGGTAAAACATCCGAACTTTGCAGCGCCAATTGGTACAATCCCGTGCTTTGTTGAGCGCCCAGCGGGATTGCTGGAGGATTTTGCAAGAAGACTTGAATGCCTGGAATTTCGGCTAATTGCGATCGCAAACTCTGCACAATTTCGTCGGCACCCATCTGCCGCTGCGAGATCGGTTTGAGGCGCACAAACAAGCTGCCAGAATTCCCCGCAACCGCAGCCCCGCCGCCATTGGCGCTCGAACCTGCCCCGATATTCGAGTTTACTGCTTCCACGTTTGGATCTTGGCGAATCGCACTGACAACCGCTTGCTGGTGGCGAGATAATTCATCAAAAGAGGCATCTTGGGCGGCTTGGGTAATTCCGGTAATTTGTCCCGTATCTTGGCTGGGAATAAAGCCTTTGGGAACTACAATAAATAATCCAACTGTAACGAACACCATTGCTAATGATAAAATCATCGTGGTGCGGTGATATTTTAAGGCTATTTTGAGGCTCCAATCGTACAAGCTTAAAATTCGATCGAATACGTACTCAGAAGCTCGATAAAGCTGGCTTTGATTTTCGTGATTTACCGGGCGCAAAAAACGGCTGCACAACATCGGTGTCAAAGTCAAAGAAACAAAGCCGGAGACTAAAATAGAAACCGCAATTGTGACGGCAAATTCATGAAACAAGCGCCCCAACAACTCGCTCATAAATAACATCGGAATAAACACCGCCACCAAGGAAAGCGTCATCGATAAAATCGTAAAACCGATTTCGCTAGAGCCGTTTAGCGCGGCTTCTCGCGGGCTTTCTCCGGCTTCGATGTGGCGGACGATGTTTTCGAGCATGACGATCGCATCATCGACTACAAAGCCCACAGATAGCGTCAGGGCCATCATTGACAAGTTGTCGAGGGAGTAGTCTAACAAGTGCATGATACCGAAGGTGCCGATCAGCGATACCGGTAGCGCTAAACTGGGAATGACTGTGGCAGAAAGGTTGCGTAAAAATACGAAAATTACTAAGATCACGAGGGCGATCGTCAAAACGAGGGTAAACCGCACATCATCCACCGACTCGCGAATCGATTGAGACGCATCGTACATCACCCCAAGCGCGATCGAACTTGGAATCTGAGTTCTCAAATTGGGTAGCAATTTTTGAATCGTATCTACCACTTCTACGGTATTCGTGCCCGGCTGTCTCTGAATCGTGAGGATAATTGCGCGATCGTTATTGTACCAACTAGCAAGTTGAGTATTTTCTACACTGTCAATCACTCGCCCTAATTGTTCGAGATAAACAGGCTGTCCGTTTTTATATGTCACAATTAAACGGCGGAATGCAGCAGCATCTTTCAGTTGTCCGTTAGTTTGCACCGCAAAGTTTTTATGACTTCCCGAAAGGCTTCCTGTAGGTAAATTAACATTGCCTTGTTGGATAGCAGTTTGCACTTTATCGATGCCAATTTGCCGCGCTGCTAACTGTTGCGGATCGAGTTGAATTCTAGCAGCATACTTTTGGGAACCGTAAATCTGAACTTGCGCCACACCGTTGATTGTCGAAAGTTTTTGCGCGAGATAACTTTGCGCGTAGCTATCAACTTCAGAAAGCGGCAAAGTTGGCGAAGTAAGATAAAGGTAAAGAATTGGCCCGTCGGCGGGATTGACTTTGCTGTAAGTCGGCGGATTTGGCAAATCGTTAGGCATTTGGCCCGAGGCTGAAGAAATTGCCGATTCGACATCTTGCGCCGCATCATCAATATTATGACTGAGATTGAATTGCAGGGTAATTTGAGTTTTGCCGCTGGTACTGGTAGAAGTCAGCGTATCGAGTCCAGCAATACTCGAAAATTGCTTTTCTAGGGGGCGCGCTACCGATGCGGCCATCGTTTCCGGGCTAGCACCGGGGCGGGAAGCGCTAACTTGAATTGTGGGATAATCGACCTTGGGTAAATCGCTAATCGGTAGCAAGCGATAACTCATCCAACCAAAAATTATAATTGCCGCCATCACCAATGTGGTCATAATTGGACGGCGAATAAATGGTTCTGATAAATTCATTTAGTTACACCAGTTTAAGATCAAAATAAAATTGCATTCATTTGGTATATTTCGTTTTTTCCTGAGTCTCTATCCCCCTAAATCCACCTTAAGAAGGGGGACTTTGAATGCTTCCGATTTTCACGTCAAAAAGGGGGCTTTGAGCGCTTCCTGTGATAAATTTCGTTTTTTCCTGAGTCTCGATCCCCCTAAATCTCCCTTAAGAAGGGGGACTTTGAAAGATTCTGATTCTTCCCTTAACAAGGCGAACTTTGCTCGCTTCCGGTTCCCCCTTTCTTAAGGGGGGCTAGGGGGGATCTAGAGCCCATCGTCACATCCAAAATCTAAACTCGATCGCCCTACGGATTATTTCGCGATTTACCTGACTTATTTCCCGACTAATGGGAGTCAGCGCCAGATTTTTTATCCCCTGATGTGTCTGACTTATCACCTTTACTAGACTCAGAATTATCTCGATTGTCCTCTGCATCTTTAATCCGAATCTTGCTACCATCAACCAGATTAGCTTGTCCGTCGGTGACAACATCATCACCAGCATCTACACCTTTTTTGATGACACTTAATCCGCCGATCGTATTTCCGACAACTACAGGCACATTGTCTACTGTATCGTCGTCTTGGGCGACAAATACAAACTGTCTGTTCGGCCCGGTTTGTACTGCTTGGGAGGGAACTACAATTGCATTTGGCTGTTGAGATAATGTTAAGGTAGTATTGACAAATTGACCGGGAAATAGTTTCCCATCGGCGTTATTAAAATCGCCAATCAGTTGAATAGAGCCTGTGGAATTATCAACCGTGTTGTTGACAAATGACAAGGTTCCTGATATTGGGCGATTGTTGCCGGCAAAGGTGACATCAACTTTTAGCTTGCCGTTGTCTACGTATTTTTGGATGTCTGAAAGGTTGGATTCTGGAACAGAAAAGGCAACTTGAATAGGATTGATTTTCGAGATTGTGACTAAGGGTTTGTCTGTGCTTGGTTGCACTACATTACCTTCTGTGACTAGGATATTGCCGGCGCGTCCGTCGATCGGCGCAAACACTTTAGTATAGGATGATTGCACCTGAGCGTTTTGCAAACTACCGCCGTCGGCGCTGACACTAGCTTGAGCACCCTCGATCGCCGATCGATCGCCATCAACAACAGCCCGAGCATTGTCAATCCCCACTAAATCGCTCTTCACCGCCGTCTGAGCGTTCTCAATTCCCACCAAATCGCTCTTCACCGCAGTTTCAGCATTTGCGATCGCCACGGAGTCACCGTTGACGACAGCCTCCGTATTTGTGATGCCAATGCGATCGCTCTTTACCGCCGTTTCTGCATTGGCGATCGCCTGTTTGTCAAGCTCCACCGTTGCCGCCGCAGCTCGACTGCTGGTAGCGTATTGTTGCGCCTGATCTTGACTAATTACTCCTTGTTTGTAGAGCTCTGCGTAACGTTGACTTTGGGCTTCGGCATACTCGGCTTGCGCTCGATCTTTTGCTAAAGTTGCCATCGCCTGCTTAACCGCACCTAAGTCTTTTTCCAACGTCATTTTCGCCTGTTCAACAACTCCCTTATCTTTCGCCAGAGTCATTTTCGCTTGTTCGACAACACCCAAATCTTTTTGCAGAGTCGCCCTAGCTTGTTCGACAATTCCTCTATCTTTATCAAAAGTCGCCCTAGCTTGTTCGACAATTCCTTCATCTTTAGCAAGATTAGCCGTCGCTTGTTGCACCTGCGCCCGGTCTTTTGCTACGATACCCTGAGCTTGTTGGATCGAAGCATTTTGAGAGCGATCGTCGATCGAGAAAAGCAACTGTCCTTTCTTAACTTCTTGCCCTTTCTTAAAATAAACTCCCGTCACCCGCCCGCTGGCTTGTGCTGTCACCGACACAGTAGCACCAGATTGCACAGTACCGATCGCCTGTAACTGAATCGGCACAGTTTTTTTAGTCGCCGTCGCCACCAGAACCGGAGTTATTTGCATTTTACCACCGCGACGGCTCGCTTTTTCCGGTTTAGGGGCGATCGCCCGCTGCCAAACCAAAAATCCCAAACCACCAAGCAACAACAACCCCAGCAAAAACATCGCAATTCGCCCTTTCGCCAGCACCTTTTGAGGCTTCGGTTCTTGTGCTAAAATATTATTTGTAGGCTCGCTTTCCGGCAAACTCGGAGATTCCAGAGCCACTTCAGGAACAGTGTCATTCGGAATTTTATCAACAATTTCAAAATTCTGCGTCGGTTGCTCGTTCAGCTTCAAATTTTCATCAGAAACTTTAGGGCGAGTGCCATTTCGACTGTCACTAATAATTTCTTCTATCATCACAAACCTCTTAAAAATAGCCCTCATCTCATGTCCGGTATACGAGCCCCAAAAAACGGTTCGTAGTGCGGACTTCGGTGCGCCCTTGAAGTTCGTAGTGCGCTCAATTCACCGGACATAACATCACTCTTCATAGCATTTATTAGATTTTCAGTAGAATTCCCTTTGCTATCTTGAATTTATCTGCGTAAATCGGTCTTAATCTGCCTCGATATGCGGTTAACCTATTACTCAAATATTTATGAAATTCAAGTTTATTATAGGGTGCGTCAGACCCAAAAGTTAGCAATTGCTAAAAACATTAAACCCCTGACACACCATACAAAAACTGAAAACAAACAAAACTTGTTCTTAGATCATTTACTTAGCTTTAGCTCCAGACTGCCCATTTTGCGCGCGAGGATAAGCAGCCTTGAGAATTCCCTTAACTTGGGTTTTTTGGTCAGCACTGAGGTTTAGCTCGTTAAGAGCTTTCCGCATTTTTTCGCCTCCCTTGATTTTGGAGTCCAACTGTTTCACCTGCTCGGGAGTTAGCACCGCTTCGACTTGTTTGCGAAGTTCCTCGCGTTTCTGGGCGCGTTGAGCAGGAGAAAGCTTCGGTTGTCCTGAAGTTGCTGCATTTGCCGCCACCGCGTTAGATTTGGTGACATTAGAAGCGTTGGATGGCATACAACCAGACAAACTACCTACCAAGATGGTGCCGGTGAGGATAAATGCTGCTGCGATGGTATTTCTTTTCATGATTGACTTTCTGTAAATTAATCTTCACCTACAAATCTTAGAAGCTTAAACCAGCCAGCGCATCACGCAATACTCCTAATCTAACCAGTCAAAAAGCACATAGCACTTGTGACTTTTTTCCTAGTCCCAAACCCCAAAATCAGCCACAAAGGCTCTAACGCAATCGATCGCACCTTCGCTAAGCTGTTATGGCAAAAGGGGGAATGGGAGAGTGGGAGAGTGGGAGAGGGGGAGAGTGGGAGAGGGGGAGGATTGCCCAATTACCAATTACCAATTACCAATTCCTTCAACATCCATCCATGACATCCAGTGACGAACTTCCTTCACCATAGGGGGAATAATATGTTTTTTGACTCCAAAATACCATCTATAATTAAATCATTGCGATTGCTTGAATCGCTTCAGATATTGATGGGAAAAAGTTCTATGATTCGGCTAACCTATCCGTCCTTTCGTTTATTGCTTTATTTGGAATGGCTGCTGCTAGCGACGGCCGCATTGATAGAAATGCTGCATCAGTTTCAGTCGCTGTATTCGCTGATATGGCGCGTGGGGGCGATCGCACTTTTCGGCATCATCGGGCTGCGTTTACCAACAGTTAACTTACGCAAAAAAGTTTTATTCACAGCCCTCGAATTTGGATTAATTTTCCTACCAATAGTCCAACAAGGATTATCCAGCAGATCGAGCTTTTTGCTGTTTCTCGTTTTGCTGATGCGGAGTTGCCTAATTTTCCGGCAGCCCGGACAGATAGCAGTCTTAAGTTTAGCAATGGTGTCCTATACTTCGCTGCTGTTGTTCAAACCAATTTTACCCGAAAAAGTCATTTCCACAGTTTGGGAATGGCGGTTGAGCAACGTGTTATTATTTGGGTTGACATTAGTATTTGCCTTGCTATTAATCAATGCCTTAATTGCCGAACGTCAAAGCCGAGAGGAATTAGAAATTGCCCACGACAAACTAGCGGTGACTCACCAGCAACTGCGCCATTACGCACTGCGAATAGAAGATCAAGCAACATTGCAGGAACGCAACCGCATTGCTCGCGACATCCACGACGGATTAGGACACACCCTCGCGGCTCAAACAATTCAGCTCAATAACGCCCTATTGTTCTGGAATGCCGAGGATGACAAATCCCTGGAATTTCTGAAACAAGCCAAACAACTCGGTTCAGAAGCATTGTTAGAAATTCGCAAATCTGTTTCTGTATTGCGATCGAATCCTTTGCAGGGATTGTCGCTCGAAAGTGCGATCGACAAACTGCTCCAAGACTTTAAGTGCATGACGGGTAGCGAAATTTCTGACTCAATTAACTTACCTGTTAGTTTATCTCAAGAAATGAATATCACGCTTTACCGTATTGTGCAAGAATCGCTGACAAATATTCACAAACACGCCCAAGCAACGCTCGTCATAGTTAAATTGCAGCAACACGCCGGACTGATTCATTTGTCGATTTCTGACAACGGCAAAGGTTTCGATCCGGCCCAGAATACTACAGGATTTGGAATGCAAGGAATGCGAGAACGAGTGGCGGCGCTGAGCGGTCAATTTGCCATTTACAGCGAGTCAGAAAACGGTTGCCGAATTTCAGTTTCTTTGCCTTCTCAAAATATTTAGGGTTGATAATATGATTAGAATATTGCTAGTAGACGATCAGCATATTATTCGTCAAGGACTCAAAAGTATGTTAGAGTCCAATTCAGATATGCAAGTAATCGGTGAAGCAGAAAACGGACAGCGGGCGATCGCCCAAATCCCAATTTTAGCGCCCGACATCGTACTGATGGACATTCGGATGCCCGTGATGGACGGCGTAGCAGCAACCGAGGCGATCGCCCGATCCTATCCCGACACAAAAGTTCTGGTGTTAACCACCTTTGACGACGATGAATATGTCAGCAAGGCAATGCGAATGGGTGCCAAAGGCTACCTGCTAAAAGACACCGAACCCGACGAATTAGCCCTAGCAATTCGCGCTGTTTATAAAGGACACACCCAACTAGGCCCCGGATTGTTTGAAAAAGCCCTCATGACACCTGCGGTAACTAATTCTCCGGCGGTTTTGCCACCAGAATTAGAGCAACTCACTCCCCGAGAATTAGAAGTATTGCGTTTAATAGCTTCAGGTGCAAATAACCGAGAAATTGCTCAAACCTTATTTTTGTCAGAAAATACAGTAAAAAACTATGTAACAAATATTTTGAGTAGATTGAATTTGCGCGATCGAACTCAAGCGGCGCTATTAGCTCATTCACTATTTAATCCCAAAATTTGATAGCTTTAGTTGTGTATGATGGTTTCTATAATTAAAATTGAAATGAGATGCTTTCAAAACTACTAACTACTACAATTGTTTTTCTGTCTGCAGCCACCCCTTGTTTGGCGATGACTCCCTCAGAGTTAGCAACATTTGCAACTAACTATAAATACAATGAAAATGCTCCGGTAGCTTATTCTTATTATGACAAAAGTTGTCAAACTACTGTTTCTGTGCCGCTGGTAAAAACTCTGGATTTAGGTAGTGGAAGAATCGGAGGAATTACTAACAAATATCTGTGTTGGGGAGCTACCTATACTTATTTTGAAATGACTCGCGGCAACTTAGAATCTATTCGAGTCTTTGCGGAAGTAGGTGCAGGCCGATCGACTCGTTATACAAACTGGGGCCCCGTGGCAAATCCTGGGGATGATTTAACTCAGGATCAGCTTATATCTGTAGCAAAAGCGATCGCCAAACATACGCAATAAGCTAGCTTTTTGCACAAATATTCGATCGACCAGTTAACCGCAGATTTCCAGCGGATAAACGCTGATTGACGCAGATAATTGAAAAAAGAGCGATCGCCTGAATGCAATTCTGTTTAATGCGTGTTTAATGACTGCATTTAATACTCTCTAATTTCAGGATGGATAAATTGATAACCAGCAGCCTTAATCTTTTGATTCGACACCTTCGCATTATAAGGTCGCACGCTAGGACTTCCATCCCAAGTAGCTTTTGGCAGATTGTGACGTTCAAAAATGCGATCGACTAATTCGCGACTCGACAGCGAGACATCCCCAACTAAATTGTAAATTCCCTGTAATCGATTGTCCAAAGCAAAGGTTAATCCCCCAACAATATCATCGCGATGCACCCAATTTGTAGCATCTTCCCCCGTACCCGGACGAGTGGTTCCAGCCCAGCCTCCAAAGATTTTAACTAATTCTCGCCCGGGCCCGTAAATGCCACCCAAACGAAGAATGCAGGTGTGAAGATTTGGACTGGATGCTGCTAATAAAATTCGTTCTGTTTCGGCGAGAATTTCACCGTTGGAATTGGCGGGCTCCACGGGCGATTCTTCGTTTACAAGTTTACCTTGTCGATCGCCATACACAGAATAAGTACCCGTATAAATCACCTGCTTGACTGTCGGTACTTGCTGTAAAACTGATACCAAAGTTGTCGCCGTCTCTAAGTAACTTTCTCGATAAGCACTAGAATTTGGAGCGCCGACGCACAGCATAACAGCATCTTGGTCTTGTAGTAAACTGGCGATCGCACTTGCATCATTTCCCTTAACTACAGCTACCCGCTGGGCGACAGCCTCCAATTCACTGACTCGGCTCGCCGTCGTCGTTGTCGCCGTCACGGTACAATCGGGTTTAGCGCGTAAATGTTGGGCTGTCGCAGTACCCACATAGCCGCAGCCGACGATCGCCACTTTCATCAAAAATTCTCCCTTGTATCATTCCATCTCAAATTATTACCGATTTTGGCGATCGATTAGTCAGTCAGAACGATCGAACCTGAAGCCATCACTACAAACTGGATTAGTTGGGATTTTCAGTCTTTAAGCGGCTTACCTTCTCGATTCACAATACGGCTTTCACCATCCTTAGCCGTGACATTTTCATAAACTCCTTCATCCCGCTTCACGTACTTGCTGAAACCAGAATTTTTATAATCGGTGTCGGATGTCGGCTTCATCAACCTCGGAGCGCTCAGCAAACGGCGCACCGGAGCATCTGCGGGGGTGTCTCCGGGTTCGCACTTAGCCAACTCGCACAGTTGGCCCCAAGTCGAAACTTCCAGGTTCATGCTGTGCGAAACTTCTAACTGCTGGTTGTTTTTGGGACAAAAATAATCGTATACAGGCATACTAAGAATCTCGTTGGCGACTACTAAAATTATTAATTGCACGGTAACAGCCAGTATTATAGCTCAACATTACTAAATGTTCAAGCCAAAAAAATAAAATTTACTATTTTTAACGGTTGTTGAAACACTAAATCAGCTATATTATTAACCCTGTGCTGTTGCTCCCGGATGCGATCGAGACCGAGCCCAAAAGTACCCTACCGTGAAATCGTCTCGCGCGATCGCTCGATCGACGGTTAGCAAATGCCTGCAAGACTTCCCTAAATGCAGTCAAAGGATCGATCGTCAATTTCAGACTGCACCCAAATCACAAATTCTAGGTTTCAAGTTTATTCATCTACTCACCAGCGAGGATTTACCGATGAGCGATTTCAAAGTTACACCAGAAGTAGAGCTGAACATGGCTCAAATGTTGGAGAGATACCAACTACAAGACGAGACAATTCTGCGGCGTTGGGCAAAACTGCACGGTATCAACAGCACTCGCGGTTTCTTCTATCCCGGTGAAGTAGATTTGATGGATCACGCTCACCACCACATTTATAATTTGGGAATGAGCATTGGTGAATATCAAAGTCTTTTAGACCGCCGCCGCAGCAATTCCGACACATCGGGCGATCGCAATAAAACAGTAGCAACTCAAGTTGCTGACGAAGCATACGATGCCATAGAAACGCTGAGAGAACAGTATTCTGAAGCAGTTGATTTAATGGGAGAACGTATAGCAGACCATTTCATCGATGAACTAGATTTATCAGTGATGCGACACCTTTCTCAAAAAGTTAAAGACCGCCGTGATCTCAACGGTCAAGCTAAAAAACCCAACCGTTTTCTGCAAGTGATTAAAGCCGTGTTGCAACCGAGCAGCGAAAATACGCTTCTAGTTCCCAGAAAAGATGATGACTCTAGTTTAGAACTAGAACAGCATCACCGGCTAGGCTAGTCTGGAAAAGTTGCCAGGTGAAACGCTACTTATAGCGGTAGGGTGCGGTGTGCTTCGCCCCTACATAATTCAGTTGTGCCCCAGGAGCAGGAAAGTAATAAATTTGCTGTTTTTCACAACTCTAATTCACCTTTAAATTATTATAAATTTAAGACTGGAGAGAGATGTATTTTGTGCCACATCTACATAAAATCAGAGTTGAATCTCAACCGTCAATCTAACTAAAGGTAGAGAAATGATTAAATCTTGGATGGTAATTGGAGGTGTCGCCTTTGCGGTAGCACTGTTGGCTAACTTGCTCTCGCCCAGCGACATTAAGTGGTTCAACCGCTTGCAGCGTCCGAAATGGCTAGTATTTGAAAAAGCAATTCCCATCATTTGGACAGTAATTTTTATTTGTGCAGCTTGGTCAGCAGTGATTGTTTGGGAAAAAGAACCGGGAACTCAGGAGACTTGGCTGAGAATGGGTTTGTACCTACTTTTAGAAATAGTAACCATATCTTATACCTCTGTGATGTGCAAACTTAAGAGCCTAAAAGTCGGCACAATCATCGGCGGAACGGGCGCTATTTTAAGCGTAATACTAGCTTTAAGCGTGTTGCAAGTTTCCCAGCCTGCGGCCCTGTTATTGCTACCTTACATACTCTGGAGTCCGATCGGCACTTACACGACTTGGGCGATGATGCACCTGAATCCGGCGGATGTTTAGCCTTTCATGGAATTAGTCATTTTAATGGGATTGCAAGCATCGGGAAAAAGCACCTTTTGCCGCGACTATTTAGCTGCAACGCACGTTTTGGTCAGCAAAGATTTAATGCGAAACAATAGAAATAAATCGCGCCGACAAATTCAATTAATTGAAAATGCACTCCAAGCAGGTCATTCAGTCGCAGTTGACAACACCAATCCCGAAGTTCTCGATCGCAGACCGCTGATTGATATCGGTCGCACCTATCATGCCCAAATCATCGGTTACTACTTTGAATCAATAGTCAGCGACTGTTTAGCTAGAAATCAAAAGCGATCGGGCAAATCTCAAGTTCCAGACATAGCAATTTATGCTACTAAAAAAAAATGGTAGTGCCCAGTTACGACGAAGGGTTCGATCGGCTGTTTTCCGTCTGCATAGCAGACAACTTTAACTTAGAAGTAAAAACCTTGCCCGCAGAGGAAGTTATTCATGGACAATCAGATATTTGAAAAAAAAATGCGGGAGCTAGAATACTTTCATAGCTTGCGTTTATTGCCGGAAACTCACACAGTAATTCGCGCCGACGGTCGCAGTTTTTCAAAATTTACTTCTTCAAGTTTTGATAAGCCTTTCGACTTAAAATTCCACGAACTAATGGTGGAAACCGCCAAAGCGCTCCTGTCAGAACTAGGCGGCATTTACGCTTATACCGAAAGTGACGAAATCTCAGTTTTGTTTCCTCCAGATTGGGATTTATTTGACCGCAGCTTAGAAAAAATTGTCTCTATTTCTGCCAGTATTGCAAGTGCAACTTTCACTTGTGCCGCCCAAACAACAGTAAATTTTGACACCCGCATTTGTTCCGCAGCGAACAAATCGCAAGTAGTAGATTATTTTCTATGGCGCCAAGCAGATGCAGCGCGCTGCGCTTTGAATGGCTGGAGTTATTGGATGCTGCGAAAAAATGGCGAAACGGGTGAAAATGCAACAGTTATATTAGACAAACAATCGGTGGCTTTCAAAAACGAATTGCTGTTTCAAAACGGAATTAATTTTAACGAACTGCCGGCTTGGCAGCGCCGGGGAACGGGATTGTATTGGGAAAAATACGATAAACCAGGTTATAACCCGATCGAAGGCAAAGAAGTTGTGGCAGTGCGGCGACGACTCAAAGTTAATGAAGAGCTGCCCATGAAAGAGGAATACAAAGAATTTATTTACCAATTTTTAAATGTTGACCATTAACTCGCCAAGGATATCTTGTTAAATCTAGTGGCAATTGATGAATGCTCAGTCTGTTTTAACCGAATGCAAGCTTTGAGACGGGGGTTTCAACCCCCTGCTCAAAGTCGGGCAAGCGAGTTAGCCTAGGGACTCGGAGACGGGCTCGGAGGCTCGGTTTCCGGTGGCTCGGGAGCCACCGCCGGAGATTCGGCAGGCGGAGGATTCAGGGACTCTTCCCAAACTTTGATTTGCGATCGCGCTTGCTCAAAAGCCCGAGCTCCCGAGGGAATTTTCTTCAAAGTGGCGATCGCCCCAGCCAGATCCGACGACGACTGTTCCACAGCAAGCCCCAAAATCCGCTGGCTCCACTCATCAATCGCCTCACTCGCCTGCCAGCGGAGCGAACTCGACTCTGGTACCTGAAGGGCAAGGGAAATTGCCGTTTCCAAAGCGTCAGCAGTCCCCGGTATGGCGGCCTGACGGGCGCTCTGCAAGCCTTGCTCGCCCAAAAATTGAGCCTGCCAAGTCCTCATGTTCGATCGAGCTTCCTCATAAAGCACCCTTCCCGATCGAATCCGGCGGGCCATCTCAATTGCCCCCGCCAAATTGCCGCTTGCTGCTAGCTGCTGAGCTCTATCCAAAAACGGCTGGTCTTGAAGGCGCTGTCTTCTCTCGATCCAAGCTTGAATTTTGGTTTGAGCTTCCCGGTAAAGCGTCCTACCTTGACCGATCCGAGAAGCTTGAGCCACGGCGGCCTCCAGAGAATTCGGATCGCCCGCGCTCGCCAAATCGTTAGCTCTTTGGAGGTACGGACTGTCTTCGAGCAGCTCGATTTGACGGCTCAAGTTAATAATTTGAGTGCGAGCTTCCCCGGAGCGGGGATTTGATTGGGGGACTGTTTGCAATTGCGCGATCGCAGCCCTCAAATCCTTCACTCCTCCCGGCGCCGCCAGCCTGCTTGCCACATCCAAAGTTTTCACATCAGCAATTTCTTGCTGCCAGCGGCCGATTAAATCAGCAGCTTGTTTGTACAAAGGGCGACCGTCCTTCAACTTTTGAGCAATCTCGATCGCCTTAGACAAACCCTCAACCGAGCCAGTCAAAGCCTGAGCCGTAGCACTCGCCAACTGGTTAAAATCTTCAACTTGTGCTTTTAAATTTGCCGCATCTGGAATCTTGTTAGCGATCGCGACCGCCTCCTGCCAATCGCCCGCCTGCAAGCGTTTTTGGGCGATATCCAGAATTTTTTTGCTAAATTCCGCGATCAACTTATTGGCAGCCTGATACAAATAACTGTTTTGATCGATTCCCTGAGCCAGCTTAATACCCGTCACCAGATTGTCCAGCCCTCCCGCCGAGGCTGTATTTCGGGCTTTGATCAGCTTATTGCCTTCAGCCTTTGTCGTGTCAATTGCCTGAGTCAGTTCTTCGTACTTAGTCGATTCCCAGAAGGTATTTCCCGTATCCAACAGCAGATTAGCTTGGCGGAAAGCTTGGCCCCACTCTTCCTGACGCAAGTAGGCGACTGCGGCAGCATAAATTTTCTCTGCATCGTTCCATATCGACTGCCACTGTTGAATCTGCTTTTCCACCGCCGGGTAAGCGGGAACGTTTTGAGGAACCTTGCGGGCGATCGCGATCGCCTCGTCCAGCTTCCCTTCTTGGAATCTAGCATTTCCCAACTTGAGAATATCCTGCGACCACCGATCGATTTGACCGTTAATTCTCGGTCGCAGGGGGTGATCTGACGGCAAAGCATTCACTAATTCGATCGCCCTGAGCAAATCATCCACCGTCCGCTTGCTAGCTGCTTCTTGAGCGCAAAAAAAGCGATCGTTAGCAGAAGCCGTCGGCCAAAAAACCTTCGAGCAATTCGACTCCGCAGTCAAGTTGAGCAAAGACGCAATTGCCACAAACCCCATACCCACCGACAGTATCAAACTCACCGCCAGCCAAAACTGCCAGTTCTTCAACCACTTCCGCCACAAAGGATTATGTTCCTCCGGCTGCCAGTTTTCCCCAGACTCTTTGGGCCGCTGTTCCAGATACCCTCCCGGCTGTTTTCCCGAAGTCACCAACTCACGGATTTCTTTAAGTCGCTCAGCGCGGTTTTTCCTGGCGGGAATTGGCACTAGCGAGGAAGTATCCTTTTTTGACTCGAAGGATTCTGATGCAGACCAATGGTCTGGTGTTTTGCGATCTTGACTCATAAATCTCCGCTCACCACAAACAGCAACCAGCCTGTCTTAATTATTTCAAAACTGCGATCGCTGCTATCTACTGCTCTATAGAATGTATTCATTACTTTTACATACTCCCGTCGGCCCAAGACTGCTTTGGGCCGATCCCCAAACTGCCAAAATTTTAATTTTGCGATTAGGTAATTGATAATGCGTAATTGGCAATTGGTCAAGGCCGTCATCCCTAACTCGCACTCAATAGAGCCAATTACACATTATCGTCTCAAGAACCGGAGTCAGAGCGCAAATCGCCAATCAGTTCAGCCAATTCGTCGCTGTTAGCTTTGTAAACCTCGTTGCAGAAATGGCAAGTAGCCTCAGCCCCGCCATCTTTTTCGATCATGTCTTGGAGTTCGGCTTCGCCCAACATTTTGAGAGCTCCCAAAACTCGCTCGAACGAACAGCCGCAGTGAAAGCGCACCATCTGAGTTTCCGGGAAAATTTCTAGCCCCATATCACCCAGTAACTCTTCGAGAATCTGGTGCAGCGTTTTGCCCGATCGTAACAGCGGCGTAAAGCCCGACAGTGCAGCCACCCTAGATTCTAGAGTTCGCACCAGTTCTTCGTCCGCTGCAGCCTTCGGCAACACCTGCAACAGCACGCCCCCAGACGCTTGCACACCGCCCGCCCCGACAAACACCCCCAAAACCATAGCCGAAGGAGTCTGCTCCGAGGTTGCCAAATAGTGAGTCAGATCGTCGCCAATTTCGCCAGAAACCAATTCTACCGTACTTGAGTAAGGGAACCCGTATCCAACATCCCGCACCACGTACAAATAGCCCTCACCGATGGCCCCGCCGACATCGAGTTTACCTTTGGCATTGGGCGGCAATTCCACTGTGGGATTGCTCACATAACCTCGAACCGTGCCATCAAGTCCCGCATCAACCAGAAGTCCGCCCAGCGGCCCATCTCCTTTGATGCGAATGTTGACCCTCGATTCG
This sequence comes from Microcoleus sp. B4-D4, assembly GCF_036705185.1. Classification (NCBI taxonomy): domain Bacteria; kingdom Bacillati; phylum Cyanobacteriota; class Cyanophyceae; order Oscillatoriales; family Microcoleaceae; genus Microcoleus; species Microcoleus sp. B4-D4. Next base: position 172,405 of record NZ_JAUBTX010000004.1, read on the forward strand.
GGGCGCTTCATGCTGGATACGAGTAACAGCCCCGCCGACATCGTGCGTCCGAGGGCGGCTGTAGCCACGTAGGAGAGGTTGTGTCGCCCTCTTGCTTCTTCAGTCAGACGGGTGGTAATGACGCCTACAGCCCGAATTCCGCCATCTGCTGCTTTCGCGCGAATTAATTGATCGGCCATGAAAAACCTTACTTTTCTCTTTTGATACTTCCTTCAACTATTTTAGAAGCTCTTGAAGGTTGTCGCAGCAGGTAGCAGCAGACTCGGCCGGTATGGAAGGGCGATCGAACTTCACAACTCCCGTATTTTTCAAGGTAAAACCTTCATCTACTATTTTTTAACAAATAGTCTGATTAATTATTAAAAATACATTCATTGCCACATGATATCAATTCCTGTTGCACTCATACATGATGTTAACTGTTAACTATTAACTGTTAACTGTTAACTGTTAATTTACTATTCCGATGATAAGGAATTTGATATAATCTCTATACCTAGGGCGAACCACACCGCACCGCGAGCCATATAAATAAGCATATAAAACCACTTATTGAGTTGTTTTAAAATAAATATTTATTGAAAAGTCCAGCATAACAAGTGCATTTATTTTTTCGCTCCCGCCCGCACTCATTCAAGTGACAATTACTAACAACCAACAACTAACAATTGAGAGAGCGGACACGCACCATCCACCGCCCCTAGCAACTAACAACTAACTAACAACTAACAACCAACAACTAACAACTAACAACTAACAACTAACAATTGACAACTGACAACTAAAGCTTATCTTACCGCTAACCTGGCGATCGCCAAACCTTTACCTTGGCAAGCTAGAGTCAGATGCGTAGGTCTGACACTCATGTTTTTTAGCTGGAAATAACGGATATGCCACCAACATCTAAAGCACTTTTAGCGGAAGTCCAGCATAACACAGGAGCGACTCGAAACTTGCATTTTTATGCCAAGGGCGAAACCATTCCTTTGATGTCTCAAGGACTTTGGCGCGTCTGTCAAGGCTTAGCACAAATGAGCACGCTTTATCCAACCGGGGAAGAAGGACTTTTGGGTTGGGTTGGGCCTTCGATGTGCTTCGGTTTGTGGTTGACAAATTTGCAGACTTACCGAGCTACGGCGACATCTGATGTTTATTTGATTTGGTATTCTATGGTGGAAATCGAAGCTTCTCCTCAATTGGCTCAGGAGTTGCTGCCTCAAATGGTTCGGCGGCTGCGGCAAATGGAATCAATTTTGGCGATCGCCGGACAGCGGCGAGTAGATCACCGTTTGTATCAGCTACTGCTATTATTGCAACAGGACTTCGGTCAGCCTGTGGTTGAGGGAACTCGTTTGAGCATCCGCTTGACTCATCAAGATATTGCTAATGCTATTTGTACGACGCGGGTAACAGTAACACGAATGCTGGGAAAATTGCAGCAGCAAGGGTTAATCAGTCGAGATGGCGATCGGCATTTAATTCTTAACAAAGATGTTTTTGCCTCTACCTCGGATTTGTTTGGCTGCAACCCTCAAGCAGTGTAGCAAGCGCAGAAAAAAATCTTATTCGGCTTCGCCAATCAGCGTAAACGCTGCCCAATCTTGCGGAGTTGGGTGCATCTTCATTGTCATCAGCATCGCTTGCCGCAAAGCTTGAGCTTTATTCGGGTTTTTCTGTAACTGGCGATAGAATTCTGCCATTAATTCCGCTGTCGCAGCATCGGATACTAACCACAGAGAAACGATAATACTAGGAACTCCAGCACTAATTAAAGCACGAGATAATCCAAGCACACCATCACCTGTGATTTTTCCTCTGCCTGTATTGCAAGCACTTAATACCACTAATTCAGCATTTAATTTTAAATCCAAGATTTCACTGGAAGTCAGCAATCCGTCATCATTTCCTGATGGAGCAAGGGCGATCGCTCCCGGTAAATCTCCCCTCTTCACTTCATTGAGTAATCCGTGAGTTGCCAGATGAATAATCCGGGCTTTTAGCATCTGTTGAGTAATCGATGCTTTAGTCGCTTGAGAGCCTGTAATCGGTTTAGTATTCAGAAGTTGGGCAATTATAATTGCTTCCCGTTCGCTGCCCGGTAAGGGATCTAATTGGCGCGGCGGGGTGCCTATTTTGGGCATAATTGGATTGCCGACGACGAGGTTATTTTGGAGAGAAAGTTGTCGGTTTTTTTGCCGTGAGTGGCGGGTAAACTGCAAAATTTGAATGGCGGGAGCAGTGAGGATGGTATGTTTTTCAATCAAATATTGACCTGTCGGAGCTTGTAAAGCGACAAAGGGAACTAAAAACAGGGATTGATGGGGAATGAAGATGATAGGAGCATTCGGGTCAGTAGGTAAAATATCGGCAATGGGTTGAATGAGTAGTTGATAACTTTGCTGTAATTTGGGGTAGATTATCCGAGAATTAGCAGTGGTAGAAGCAGGGGAATTAGCTGTTTGTGTATTGGCAGTGTCCCCCAATACACCGAGAGCATCGCGAGTGCCGCGAATCATCTCAGCTAAGGCGGTATCTTGCTCGTTTAATCCTCTCCTCCCGGTAGCAGCAGATACTCTTGTCTCTTCGCTGGCTTCGGGTAGATTGATGTCGAGAGATTTGAGGTCAACGGAGCGAAAGGTAATTTCACCAGTCGGCTTGATGACCCAAATATAGAGGGCTTCATTCCTAATAATGGAATACTCGACGAGGGTAGCGTTTTGCTCTTTAGCGATTTGTTGAATTTGCTGGATATTGGGGGGGTTGATAGTAGTTGGGACAGATGTAGATGGGGCTTGGCGAGATGCCAATAACTCCACAAAAGCTCGGGCCCTACCCCGTTCGGCAATTTCTAAAGCGTCATTAGTTTTTTTCTGAGCAATGAAGACTTCTTGTAAAGTGAGGTAGGGGTTAGTTTGAGTTTCAAAGATTGACACTTTATTGACATCGCCTAATCCAGCACGGAGAGATTCCGAAACTTTAATACTATCAAGTAGGGTTTTCTCTGCTGCTGGGAGATTGCCAGATTTGGAGAGAGCGAATCCTAGATTGTTGAGAGCCGTCTCCTCGCTTTGGCGGTCTTTAATTTCTCGGGCGATCGCCAACCACTGCTGAGCGTAGTCGATCGCTTTGGCGTAGTCGCCGAGGGAAAGGTAAGCAATTCCCAGACTTCCGAGAGCTTTCCCCTCGCTTTCGCGGTCTTTAATTTCTCGCGCGATCGCCAACGACTGCTGTTGGTACTCGATGGCTTTGGCGTAGTCGCCGAGGGAAAAGTAAGCAATTCCCAGAATTCCCAGAGCAGCCCCCTCGCTTTGGCGGTCTTTAATTTCTCGGGCGATCGCCAACTGCTGCTGAGCGTACTCGATGACTTTGGCGTAGTCGCCGAGCGAAAGGTAAGCAAGTCCCAGATTTCCCAGAGCCCCCCCCTCGCTTCGGCGGTCTTTAATTTCTCGGGCGATCGCCAACCACTGCTGAGCGTACTCGATGGCTTTGGCGTAGTCGCCGAGGTTACGGTAAGCATTTCCCAGATTTCCCAGAGCTGTCCCCTCGCTGTAGCGGTCTTTAATTTCTCGGGCGATCGCCAACTGCTGCTGAGCGTACTCGATCGCTTTGGCGTAGTCGCCGAGGTTACGGTAAGCATTTCCCAGATTTCCCAGAGCTGTCCCCTCGCTTTGGCGGTCTTTAATTTCTCGGGCGATCGCCAACGACTGCTGAGCGTACTCGATCGCTTTGGCGTAGTCGCCGAGAGAATCGTAAGCAATTCCCAGACTTCCCAGAGCCCACCCCTCGCTTTCGGGGTCTTTAATTTCTCGGGCGATCGCCAACGACTGCTGAGCGTACTCGATCGCTTTGGCGTAGTCGCCGAGGGAATCGTAAGCAATTCCCAGACTTCCCAGAGCCCACCCTTCGCCTTGGCGGTCTTTAATTTCTAGATAAATTATTAGTGCCTGTTGCCAAGACTGCAATGCAGCTTGAAATTGACTAATATCATACTGCTGAGTCCCTTCCTTTAAGAGTCGGTCTGCTTCGGCTTGCTGAGCTTGGGTTTGAGCCAAGGCCTGAGAATTGATGATTTTAAATTGAGAATTAGGGATAAACCGAAACTCGCCTACAGTCAGCCCCGCTAAGATTGAGATCAGTGCCGACAATCCAATTTTTTGCAGTTTCATAACTTTTGACAGGCCTCTGGTTTGAGCATCCGCTTGACAGATCAAGATATTGCTAATGCGATTTGCTGCACGACGCGGTTCGGTTGACGGTTGACGGTTGACTGTTGACGGTTGACTGTTGACGGTTGACTGTTGACTGTTGACTGCAAGATAGCGACCTCTAACTGGAAGGAAGAGGATTGGACTAATAAATAGTCTTCTTTTAATTTCTCCCGATCGGGCTTGGGGCTTTAAACCAATTCTTTCTGGTAACAGTAACGCGAATGCTGGAAAAATTGCAGCAGCAAGGCTTAATCGTTCGATCTCGCCATCTCGGCATTTAATTCTTAACAAAGGTGTTTTTGCGTCCGCCTCCGATTTGTTTGGCTGCAACCCTCCAGCAGTATAGCAAGCGACAGCCATTTGCATCTACATAATGCTGTCTAATATTAAAGCCCAAATCGAATTGTCTGTCTTGATTTTCCTCCCCCTATCTACAGCAATACATTTGTAGCCAGAAAAGATATCATTAAGCGGTGCATCTATTTAGGAAAAAACTCAATGGCTAACTCAACTCCAGAAACACCGCAACCCGACAAAAAAGAATTAGCTAACATCACAGCTAAACCTCAAGAACAACAAGAAGAACTGCCAAATAAGGGTGACGGGCGGAAATAGTCGATCGACATTCATCTGTGACGGTATAAATCTCGAATTGCCTTAAGATCGCCGACTTCTTTTTTTCTCAACATCAGTGTTCTTCCCTACAATACCGGTTCCTATAAATTGGTATTCTGCCAGTAGTTTTTAAGTAATAAACAAACCCGATTTTTGCCAAAAACCGGGTTTGTTTGCTATTGACAAATTATTCGGTTTGTGCAGTGCCGTTGTTCGATCGCAACTTCGGCTTTCCAGGCATCTTTCTGCGTCCCTCCAAAGAAACAACATCAGCCTCAGAACTCTCCCTAGCCACCCGAATCAGCAACCCCGACAACAAAAAACTCGCCACCATCGACGAGCCCCCGTAACTAAAAAACGGCAGCGGCAAACCCGTAGTCGGCAAAACCCCCGTCGCCACCCCAATATTCAGCAGCGACTGTCCCACCATCACCACCATCGCCCCAATCGCCACCAACTGACTCTCAATATTCCGGGCCCTCGTCGCCACCCTCAAAGCCACAGTAGTGTAAGCCGCCAACATCAGCAACAGCGAGAAACCTCCCACCAAACCAAACTCCTCAGCAAACACAGCAAAAATAAAATCGCTGTACTGAATCGGCAAATAAAATAACTTTTGCTGCGACATCCCCAAACCAACACCCCAAATCCCCCCAGAACCCACAGCCAGCAGGCTTTGAATCAACTGATAGCCATCCTGCATCGGATCGGCCCAAGGATTGAGAAAAGACATAATCCGGCGGCGCTGATATTCCCGAAAACTAATACTTAAAACCGCCAACATCATACCCCCCAAAGCCGTTGCGCCCAACTGCAAGTAAGGCAAACCCGCCGCCAAAGCCACCAACCACAAAGTCATTCCGCACAAAGCCGTGGTGCTCAAATTTGGCTGCAACAAAATTCCCAACAGCATTGCGCCGAAAATTAACAGCCAACTAAGGCGAACTTTATTTGTCAACCGGGGCCAGTTGCCGAAAATGCGGGCACTTTGGAGTACAAAAAACGGCTTGATCAATTCCGAAGGTTGAATAATCGGCACCGGGCCCAGAGATATCCAGCGAGTCGCCCCGTTGACTGTGGTTCCCACTCCCGGAATTAAGGTCAACCAGAGCAATCCCAGCAGCAGCAGGATGCCTAATTGAGCTGATTTGAGCAGGTAACGCAGGGGGGAGTAGACCATTAAGTTAAAGCCGGCCAGCCCGATCGCCACTGCGATGAGCTGTCGTTTAAAATAGTAAAGGCCGTCTCCAAATTCTGAATTTGCAATGGGATAGGAAGCCGAAAACAATGCTGTCAGCCCTACAAACAGCCACAAAAAAGTCAGCCACCTGAGCCAGCGGGCCTCAGCGCCCCATTGCGACGCGCTGGGGTCTAAAAATGGAATGAAGCGTCGAATGTCATTAGTCATTAGTCAGTTGTCAGTTGTCAGTTGTCATTAGTTCTTAGTCTAGTTTGCGATCGCATAGACTGTTAGAAACCGGGTTTTTTCACCCAATATTTGCTTAAAACCCTCAATCTCGATGAAAAAACCCGGTTTCTTTTAACTGGTTCCAAGGCTCTGCCTGGGAACCCATATCACTCTTACTCTGCCTCGGCAGAGGATTAAGGAGGCTCTTCCTCACCCATCTGCGTTACTTTCGCTCTTCCTGGTAACGACTAGAAAAGTCAACCGCTGGGGGAATGGGCTACGAAGTCAACCGGTGTACAGTGCACACCCAACAAATTACTACATTCTTCCGTCTTCCGTCTTCCGTCTTCCGTCTTCCGTCTTCCGTCTTCCGTCTTCCGTCTTCCGTCTTCCGTCTTCCTTCTTCCGTCTTCCGACGGACTTACATCCGTTACATCCGTTACATCCCGTACATTGCTCGTTGCCGAACTTCCTTCTGCTATAAAATCATAACAAACAAAAAAAGAGGCCGCGATCGACCTCTTGCCCCTCTACCAATCCATCCTCGGATTTTAAAGTAGACCCGTATTAGCTCCGGGCTTACCGGTAGCCAGTTGCACTTTAATAATTCTGCCGCCCATTTTCATAATTCTTTGCTGTTCCCGGAACCAGTTGTCATAGGGAACCAGCTTAGTAAAATAGGTATTTTGCAATTCGCGCTGAGTGCGGATGCGAGTTTGGCTGGGGACGCAAGCAGTCACTTTAAACATTCTCATGGGAAACTAACTCCTGAGTAGGTTTACAGATTTTTAGATGGATTTTAAAAAGATTGAAGTCAGGGAGTTAGGAGTCAAAACTAGCTCGTTAAAACTTGTCGGGCTTTCTCGACTGGCCTTTGACGGTCTAGCAATCACTCGTAACTTCCCTGACCTCTTTGAAAGCTAAAGGTAGCAAGTCCAAAGTTAAAAGTTTAAGGTTAAAAGTTTAAAGTTAAAAGCTTAAAGAGGTAAAAAATAATTTTTTTTTCCTTCTTCCTTCTTCCTTCTTCCTTCTTCCTTCCTTCTTCCTTCTTCCTTCTTCCTTTTTCCTTCGATTTAGCTCAAGCCAGAGCAGATGTAGTCGAAATAGACGCCCATTTCTTTACCAGCGTCAGAACCAACCAAACCGGCGGTGACTTCTTTCATTGCTTGGATTGCTTGTACGGTAGAACCGATGGGCACGCCCAAGGAATTGTAGGTTTCTTTCAAACCGTTGAGCACGCGCTCGTCGAGGATGGAAGGGTCGCCAGCTAGCATTGCGTAGGTGGCGTAGCGGAGGTAGTAGTCCAAGTCGCGGATGCAAGCTGCATAACGGCGAGTGGTGTACATATTGCCGCCGGGACGAGTTACGTCTGAGTACAACAGAGACTTAGCAACTGCTTCTTTGACGATTGTGGCTGCATTGGCGCTGATAGCGGTAGCGGCGCGGACGCGCAGTTCGCCAGAAGCGAAGTAGTTCTTGAGCTTGTCTAATGCGCTGATGTCAAGGTACTTACCTTGAACGTCAGAGGAATTGATTACGGCGGTAATTGCGTCTTGCATGGTTGTCTTGTTTCCTAGAAAGTGGCTGAGTCAGTCCAATTTTGGAGCTAGAATTTGGGATTTGGGATTGGGGATTTGAGATTTTTAAGTGGTTGGTTATCTGCAAAAGCTTTTAGCTTGCTGTCAGCAACCCCCGATTCTTCAATCAAAAATCAAAAATCAAAAATCAAAATTCCTTACTGCATCGCACCGATAACGTAGTCGAAGTAAGAGGAAGCTTCGGAAGCATCTTCTCCAGACAGCAGCGAGGAAGCTGCACTCTTCATAGCGCGGACGCCTTCAGCGACGCCTGCAATCGGGGTTCCGAGAGAGTTGTACATTTCGCGGACGCCGACAATACCGATTTCTTCGATCGGAGTAATGTCGCCAGCTACGATTCCGTAGGTGATCAAACGCAGGTAGTAATCCAAGTCGCGCAAGCAAGTTGCGGTCATTTCTTCGCCGTAAGCGTTGCCGCCGGGAGAAACAACATCAGGGCGCTTTTGGAAAAGTTGGTCGCCTGCTTGCTTGACGATGCGTTCGCGGGATTCGCTCAAAATTTGGGCGATGCGGACGCGGCGTTCACCAGAGGTGACGAAGCTCTTGATCCGGTCTAATTCACCTGGGCTCAAGTAGCGAGCTTCGGCGTCTGCGTTGACGATTGATTTGGTGACGATACTCATCTTGTGTGTACCCGCTGGATATTTTGCTATACGAACTGCTCTGCGTTGAGCTAGCGGCGGCGGGCGCTTTCATCCCGTACCTTTCGCTTCGCTGGTCGCAGGAGCTTTGACGGGGAAGGGCGGACTTTCCAGAGCTAGCAAGTGTTGAATTTGCTTGCTGGTGACTGCCTTCGGTGTTTGACGGCGCTGGTTCTTCACGCCGGTGCGCTTGTGAGTGCCCGCACTGTGCCTGTCGCTTAGAATACCACAAATGACTGATGCGATCTTTAATCTACGATCGAGATTGCAGCAGATCGCTAAGTGGCGATCGAGTAACTGTCGGGCAGTTAGTCAGAATATTGCTTGTCTGACGCAACTACCTCTCGCAAGTATTTTGAGGCATTATGTTCACATTCTGAGTGTTACTGTAATAGTTTGTAACATTCCTTTTCATCTTGGGGCCCCGGTTGGGCTCTGATAGGTGCAAATTTGACAGTCAAGAAAATCGCTAAAATTATTTACCAGCAAAGGTTGCAGGCGATCGCTCTAGGGACTGGTTTGTCCCGAAGGCGGCGGCGCGAGGATCGAAGACTTCTGTCTCAAAAAAAGGTGCGGGAGACGGGGAGGAGACAGGGTGGCGACTGGTGCGGATCGGAAATGGTGACTTTCTGGCTTGTAGCTAAATTTGACCCGGCCAAAAATGGAGACAAGCCCCCGACACTCGTCGCGATCGACCTAAAATTTTAGATCGAAGTCAGAATCCCACATTGACGGAGCTGCAAGTAATGCCATGTCCGGTCAATTGACAATGATAAAATTGGATCGAGCGTGCGGACTGTTTTTGTGACGAGCGTAGACCGGACATGATAAGTAATTGGACAGAATTAATTACACACTGATTTTTTGCTGATTCTTTACTAGACAAGGCTTGTAGCCCAGAGTTTTGTGTAATTAATTGTGTCTTACTACTTATTACGGAGCATCTCACTTTTACCATAACTATTTTTTGACGGCTGGCGATCGCCACAGCTCGCTAAAAATACAAAACTACAGATGCTCCCCCAACCAAATCTAAAATCTAAAATCGATTGACTCTCACTTTATAATTCAGGTGCGCCGTGAAAAGAAATCTATCAGCCATTAAAAAAGCTTTGCAGTTTGGGATTAGCGGTGCTGTCGGCGGTTTTGCCGGCAATCTCATCACCGAACCTTTCATGCAGCGGCTCAATAATTCAACATCTGTTTTTGACAGTGTATTGTCCACAACTCGCTGGTTTGGATTGGTAGGCGGCGGGATTGCTACTGCGATTATGATCGGCTATTATTACTACATTAAAGGCAAACCCCAAATTAAACAAGCTTTTAAAAATGGCGGATTATTTGGTTTAATAACCGGGGCAATTTCTGGAGCGATTGCCGAAGGTATTTTTAGCGGGATTGGCGACGGCAAAAACGAAATATTACGAGTAATTTGCTGGGGAATAGCCGGCAGTTTGTTGGGACTTGGACTTTCCAAACGAATTCCTAATTTGGGAGTGCTGCGCGGCGCGGGAGGTGGCGGTGTTGGCGGGCTTTTGGGCGGTTGTTTGTTTATTCTATTTGCTTACAATTTATCCGGTGTGGCGGGCCGTTTAGCTGGCTGTGCTGCGATCGGCTTTTGGATTGGAATTATGTTGGTTGTAGCCGAAACTTTGTTTAACAAAGCTTGGCTGGTAATTAGTTACGATAATGGAGCGAATCGCACTCTGACTATTGGTGCCGAACCGGTGACTTTTGGTAGCGATGAAAATTTGTCTATTATCTACATTCCTGGTGTTTCGCCCTTAGCGATGCGGTTTCAATTAGAAGGCGGTCAAATTGCTTGCGAAAATGTCGGTAGCGGGGTGGTGAGTTATTTGCGATCGGGCGACCAAAAGAGAATCGGCAACTGTACAATTACCGTCGGAAACTCTGACTTTCCCGCTGCAAGTTCGCCTCCTGTCAACCAGACTATTATATCACACAAATCCCCAGCCGATTCTTCTAACAACGGTCAATTTTTTCTGAAATTGGGAAGTCGAGTGATGCCTCTGACTGCGGGAACTCAGCTATTAACATCGGACATCCCTAGTTTAACAGCTACCGCGTCTAATGGTGTTGTAGCGCTGGTTAATTCTCGTTCAAAAGACCAGCTTTCGTTGGGATTGACTAATTTGGGCGATCGGGCTTGGTGGGCCACAGACATTCAAGGCGACATAAAAATGATTGAACCTGAAAGCACCCTAACTTTAGCCTTGGGAACTAAAATCGAATTCGGTGAAATTGAGGGCGAAATTGTCAGAAGCTAAATCATTATTTGGTTCGATCGTTCGGAATGCGATTCCGCATCCAAATTAGCGGACTCGCATTGCTCACTACCAACCTTTTTGACTTCAGATCAATCAAATCGCCCATAATAAATTCAAGCAGAACTACCACTAACACCAGTAATAACCGCCGCACCAATCAAATGAGCCAAACGCAAAGCTTCAGGAACCTTACCAGTATCAGTCAAACGCTGGAGTACCAGCGCGATTACTTCCGGTTGTTCGCCGCATACCTGAAAAAAGAAAGGTTCAAAAGCATAAATTTTTCCAGCCCGACGCAACAATTCTAAACGGTATTCCAAGTCCGGTAAATAGCCGAGGGCTTTTTCAATAGCAGCTAAATCTGGTTGGCGGCGCATCACAGCAACGCAAGGAATTTGCAGCCGCGATGCTAACTCCCGAAGGTCAATAATATTGAAGCCGCCGAAAGCAATTCCATCTAGTAAAACGAGATGCAATTGCGGCAGAAATTTTCCTCCTAGCAGTAGCTGACAAATAGCATCAGTGGAATCTAATCCGTCTGGGAGGACTTGTCCCCAGACCATTCCTTCAAATCTGGTGCCTCCGCAGACTACTCCGGCGACGGACACCAGACCGCCGCTGGTACGAGAAAATGGAGCGTCGTCAAAGCCAATAACCTTAATTGTGCGATCGAGTCTGAGCAATTCTGCTAGTTTCAAAGTAGGGACTTCCCTAAACTAAAAATTTTGAGATTAATTTGACTTTTACATATTATCATAGACGTTAAAGACTCGAACGCTCAGTAAATTGACTTAACTAAACCTAAAATACATATTGCTCCAAAGGTTGCTGTTTATGTCTTCTTTTTTCTTATGTCTTCTTTTTACCCGCTTGCAAAGCCGAAGGGCTTCCTTCTTCCTTCTTCCTTCTTCCTTCTTCCTTCTTCCTTCTTCCTTCTTCCTTCTTCCTTCTTCCTTCTTCCTTCTTATTAAAAAGGTTTTAAACAATTGACAAAAAAATACGTAGCAGCGATCGACCAAGGAACCACCAGCACTCGATTTATCATATTCGATCGCCAGGGACACATCATTTGCAGCAACCAACAAGAACACCAGCAGATTTATCCGCAACCGGGATGGGTTGAACACAATCCCGATGAAATTTGGCAGCGCACCCAAAGCGTCATTAAAAATACCCTTGAACTAGGCAAAATCGACCCCAAAGATATTGCTGCCCTCGGCATTACCAACCAGCGCGAAACTACAATTGTTTGGAACCGAAAAACTGGTAAACCTTACGGAAATGCGATTGTTTGGCAAGATACCCGCACTCACAAAATTTGTACTAGCTTAGCAGAAGTTGAGGGCAAAGATCGATTTCGAGAACGATGCGGTTTGCCACTGGCTACTTATTTTAGCGGGCCGAAAATCAAGTGGATGTTGGACAATATTGCAGGATTGCGGGAAGCTGCAAATCGAGGCGAGGCGATTTTTGGTACTGTCGATAGTTTTCTAATTTGGCACCTCACCGGCGGCGCGCACGTTACTGATGTTACCAATGCTAGCCGCACGATGTTGATGGATTTACAAACCCTCGATTGGGATGCTGAAACTTTGGAAATAATGGGAATTCCCCGCTGTATGCTGCCAGAAATTTGCCCTTCCAGTCACATTTTTGGTACTGCAAAAGGATTGTTAGATGGTGTTCCAATTGCTGCTGCTTTGGGCGATCAGCAGGCTGCTCTGGTGGGGCAAACTTGTTTCAATGTTGGGGAGGCGAAAAATACTTACGGTACGGGCTGTTTTATGCTGCTGAATACTGGTGAGGCGATCGTCCCTTCAAAGCAAGGGTTGCTGACAACTGTTGCCTACAAGATGGGAGAATCGCCCGCTGTGTATGCTCTCGAAGGCAGTATTGCGATCGCCGGAGCATTAGTACAGTGGCTGCGGGACAATTTGGGCATTATCAACACATCTGCAGAAGTAGAAACATTAGCAAATACTGTCGAAGACAGCGCAGGAGTTTACATTGTGCCGGCTTTTTCTGGACTCTACGCGCCCTATTGGCAAGACAGCGCGCGGGGAGTAATTGTAGGTTTAACTCGCTACGTGACTAAGGCACATATTGCCCGTGCAGTATTGGAAGCGACAGCATGGCAAACGCGGGAAATATTGGATGCGATGAATCAGGATTCTGCTGTGCAGCTTTTGTCTTTAAAAGTAGATGGTGGGATGGTGGGAAATAGCACGCTGATGCAGTTTCAGAGCGATGTGTTGGGAGTGCCTGTGGTGCGGCCTGTGGTAGCAGAAACTACTGCATTGGGCGCTGCCTATGCGGCTGGTTTGGCGGTGGGTTTTTGGAGTAAATTAGCTCAATTGCGGGATAATTGGGCGGTGGATTGTATTTGGGAACCGCAAATGCCGATCGCACTTCGGGAACAAAAATATCGCTTTTGGAAAAAAGCAGTTACCCGCACATTCGACTGGGAAGAATGAATCGGTGAGTCAACCCCAAAACCCGTATTTAGTGATATCATGAAACCCAGCACTATTTTTCAAATTGCAAATAGATGATTTCCCTAAATAAATTAAAAAAAATTCTCACCGCCTTTCTATTGATACTGACACTAGCATTTGTAGAAATCGCTGCTAATTCCCAAATGGCGATCGCCGATCCAGCTACAACTCCCGAAACTGCCACCGCCGCCGAAGTCTTCAGCGCCAACTGTGCCGGCTGTCACATCAACGGTGGCAACATTATCAGGCGCGGCAAAAACTTGAAACAAAAAGCCTTGAAAAAATACGGCATGGATTCCCTCGATAATATTTCCAACTTAGTAACCAACGGCAAAGGTATTATGCCCGCTTACAAAGATCGTTTGTCGGAACAACAAATTATCGATGTTTCAGCCTACGTGCTATCCCAAGCCGAAACCGATTGGAAATAGAACCTCGGTAGATTATTTATAGCTTAGGCAATCTTGCCACAGACATCAGATATTTCTTGATCGCAGGTTGAAGCGCGAACAGGGTTTCAGTTTCGGCTGGGACTGTTTCAATTAGCGATCGCCTGAAAAGCGATTCCAACGTCTTAAAAAAATCCGAGTCCCGATCTTGCTGAATATTTGAACACAATTTTTCAATCTCAACAGGCTTGACTTCTTTCGCCATGCAGTGCAATAGCTGGATTTCTAAGGATGATAAGCGATCAAACTGCCGAGATAACGTATCGCTATAATCTCCCAGAAATAGCCCATTTCTTAAAAAGTTAGCAATGCTTCCGCCAAACATATCCTTAATCGTTGTTGTGACTATTTTTAACGCTAAAGGATTGCCGCTGTATGCTTCTATCAGTTCTGAGTATTCACATTCTTCAGACAAACCCTTGTTTTTAAGGATTTCCACAGCAGCCTCTCCCAAACCACCCAATTTTAATGACCGTACAGCTTGATTTTGACCTTCTAACGCTGCAATTTCTTTGGGTTTTTCACAGCTAGTCAACAGCAAGCAACTTTGATGCTGCGATTTTGCTACTTGTTTCATAAATTCCCCATATACTTGATATCCTTCTCGATAATTTCCTGTTAACTGCTCAATGCTGAAAACAGCTTCCCACTCATCTAAAATTATTAGGCATCGACGCTTTTGTAAACACTGAATCAGCCGCTGGATACCATCAGCGATGATCGTCTGTTCTATTGCAGTTGTGGAAGCGATTAGTTTTTCTAGATAAAATTCAAGCTGCGGTCGCTCTTTGAGAGCGATCGCAGCTTGAAGAAAAACTTTTTTTTCCCGATCGCGAGCAATTAACCGCAATTTATCTAAACCGCTTAGTGGTTTATCTGATAAGAATTCGAGCAAATTTACTAAAGTATCTGCCAATAGAGGTGCATGACTTAGGTTGAGCCAAATCAATCTCTCAAACTGGTGTTTAATCACATCTGTTAGCTTAGATGCTAAAGAAGTTTTGCCAATGCCCTCCATACCCAATATAGCAACTAAACGACAGTTTTCTTGTAAAATATATTGCTCTAAGTTAGCAAGTTCTGTTGCGCGCCCGTAGAAAATAGACGTATCAGCCAACATCCCCCATTCAGTTGGATTGTCAATGGAAGTTTCGGGAGTTTGGATATAATGTATCAATGTAGGATGTAATGTTTCTACATTCCCCTTTTGTTTATAACCAAATATTTCTAGGAGACTGGGAATTTCTTTCCAATCTTTCGGGTGTTGCAGCGTTAAAACTTCTATATAGCGATACAGCCCTCTCGATAAGTCTACTCTAATACCGGCGCATTCGCGGTGGAGTGCGGTGGCAATTTCCGGGGGACTATAATTGCAAAGTAATCCTCGCAGGTAAGTTTTTTCTAAAGGAGTGAGTCGCTGCTTTGTACTGCTAGCGTACTCTTGTTTGGCCGCTGTCAAGTCTGCATATAACTGTTCGAGATTCCAGCAAGCCGCAGCCTCTATAAACTTCTGTTCTGGTATTTGTAAGGATTTATTTAGGTTTGTCATGGTATATTTATAATTATTTATAATTATTTACAATTGTACCTGCTTAAGGCACTAACTTTTTGTGAAATTTTATCCCACATTCCGCACCTTAAACTGTCACAATCGGTTTTTACTTATTTTTATCGAACCCTCAAGCTATAAATTATACTGATATACCGTAGATAAAAAAATATTTTTCTAATAATATATAACTTTTTACTGGAAAAATTGATTTTATAAGTAATTATGCTGTGTGACACCGTAGGGTGCGGAATGTGGGTTTTACTGATGTCAGACAATGTTTTACATAAATTTAACAATTTATGTAAAATAAAATTAATTCCCGCGTTGGTATACTTTTCACAAAAATACCTAATAAAAATACTAATAGCTCTTAGGTAACTTATCAGTCTTGAGTGTTTTATAAATGTAGAAGGCAGTATTTTATAACACCTGCTATCAAAAAAGTTAAAAGGACAGCTTAAATGGCATCAATTCAACTGTCAAATCAGTTAACTGCAACTGACAAGGATATCCCGACTCCTAATCCTAACGATGGTTCGGCAAGAACTCGCGCTAAAGATTACCTTTTAAAAGTAGATTTAGTTAATCAGCCTATATCAATTGATCTTTTTAAAGATCTAAGCACTGGCTTCGACCCTTACGTGCAAGTCTTTCAGGTACCCAAAGACAGCACGGGTGCGAATGTCGCTGATACGAGGGGTCTTCTTGTTGCTCAGGATGATGATAGCGGCGGCTTCCCAAACCCAAAAATACCGGGTTTTGGTACCATATACTCCAATGGTGCTTCTAACCCGCTTACAAGTGTGCCTGGTGTGGACTATGTAGTCCGCGTGACTAGCTATAATACGTTAAACGAACTTCCTCAGCCTTTCACATTACAGGTTTCAACTCCCAGTGGCAATGTCACCTTGAATGACCCTATAACAGGTGCGCCTGTAAATACAGGAGGCAGTAGTGGCGTTCCCGTCGCGCGTTTCTTTGACAAGACGGCAGGAGGGCATTTTTATACTACAGATCCAACAGAGAAAAGTGACCGACTAACCAACCCTGCTCGTTTCCAGAGTGAAGGCGATGAATTTATTGCTCCAAACGGCGGTAACGCACAGGTTCAACGCTTCTTAAATACGGCATCAGGAACCTATTTCTTTACGAATAAACCTGGTGAGATAAGCTTTGTTCGCACCTTACCCCAGTTCCGCGATCAGGGGGAGGTTTTCAATTCATATAGCACGGCAGTTCCGGGTGCGATACCCGTCTATCGTTTTACTAACCTAGCGAGGGAACGGGAAAATTCGCTAAATATTACACACTTTTTCACAGCAAGCGACGAGCAGCGGCGTGCGGTACAAGGGAGATCTGATTTCCGGGATGAGGGCGTTGCTTTTTATGCTCTTCCCGGCGCTTAAGCAGGCAGTGGGATTATAGGTTTAAAATGAGTAGTAGGGCGCGTCGCACGCACCCTACTTTTTTATCTATTAAACTTTTGGGTAATAAGCGATATTTTGGTCATCCTATGAACAATCTCAGTAAGAAACCTTTTTTTTTCAAGGCTTTAACAATCATTAGCTTGTGTTTGTATCTAACCTTAACTCTCAGCCCGCCCGCTTTCGCCTCGATTCACAAGTATCCAGAAGCGGGCGACAGAGTAATGTTTCGTTCCGTACAAAGCCTGCGCGATACTGATGACAAAGCGTGGCAAGTGGTTTTGTACAAGCGAGTAAAGTCGGGAGTAGTAAACTCTTTTAATCTGAGATTGGTAGGGTTTCCCGGAACAGAATTGCAGCACCCTGTGCCGCTGAATGTGGCTGCGGGAAGTCGCGCAATGGGCATGGCTAATGATATTTGGAGCGAGTCGGATTTGCCGATTAATGTCGGAGAATACGATTTTAAATCAATCATTACACAAGTCGAAAGTAATCAGCCTTTGCGGTTGAACTTGCCTGTGAAAGGTGAAAAACAAGCTGCGTTGCTGGTTCCTCCCTTTGCTGTCAGAGAATGGCGACTGTTGTTAGAAACCAACTAATGCCTGTGACAATAAATTGTGCTACATTTTTAAATTTAATATCATTTTTTAAAATTAGATGATTCCTAGGCAGGGCAAGGGATTGCCATTTATTTTTAAAGTATTCTACACTATTGATGTGTAGCTTGAGTTTCAAGAATAGCTGTTAAATCATCAATTGAATCGCATTTGTGAGTAAAAATTGATACAATTCTCCACTGACAAATCGATAGGTTTAAATATGCCTTAAGGTAGATTTGACCTATTTGAAGGGCGATCGGGAAACAAACTAAAATCTGAGTTAGTCTGGTGACAAAACTCCACTGTTTACGTGCGTGCCTGCAGGGTGAATCTACTATGACTTTAATCAGTACCATTGTCCAAAAAGCTTTAAAAACAGGTTATTTAACGGTTGAGGCAGAAGAAATGTTGCGACAGCAGTTGCAGATGACTAAGTACGGTTTAGAAGATTTTGAGGCTTTTATTACTTTACAAAAAGAGGTGATGGAAGGCAGGGTAAGACATCAGGCTTTGGAATTGTTGCGAAGTAGCAGGTGTTCTGCGACTGCTTGAATTTGGATAAATGGGATAAAAATGTCCAGTATCTTCTGTTTTTATCCCTAACAGTTCGCGACATTCAGACCAAAGAAACCGGGTTTTTTATCCTTACTCTGGGTGAAAACGCCCCTTTTCGTAAAAAAAACCCTGTTTATGACCGCCTTTGCGTGCAAGACTGCCTAATTAGAAAATTGCGGCGCACGGGAGAACTTGACAAAAATACCCAAATCAACAATAATTGTAGATTGTCTGTCTAAATCCTGCTCGGATCAGGTCGAGACATTCCAAAAGCTGGAGAGCAGCCGTCAAAAGTCCACAGCCAAAAGTCCACAGCCAAAAGTTCATAACTAAATGACTGATGACTAATGACTAATGACTAATGACCAATGACTAACCAGCTACCTGTACGGCAAACCCAACGACTATCCCATGACCTACGCAATTATTGAGACCGGCGGCAAACAATTTCGAGTAGAACCGGGCCGCTTCTACGACATCGAACTGCTTCACGTCGAAGCTGAATCA
Source organism: Microcoleus sp. B4-D4 (assembly GCF_036705185.1). Classification (NCBI taxonomy): domain Bacteria; kingdom Bacillati; phylum Cyanobacteriota; class Cyanophyceae; order Oscillatoriales; family Microcoleaceae; genus Microcoleus; species Microcoleus sp. B4-D4. The sequence goes on from NZ_JAUBTX010000004.1 coordinate 190,744, forward strand.
CAAGTCACCATTGACAAAGTATTTCTGATCCAGCACGAAGACGACGTTCATATCGGCCAGCCTCTAGTAGAAAATGCCACAGTCGAAGGAACTGTGCTGCGGCATTTCCGGGGCCGCAAAGTCCTCGTCTACAAGATGAAGCCGAAAAAGAAAACTCGGAAGAAAAAAGGACACCGCCAAGAAACAACTCGGTTTATGATTGACTCTATTACAGTCAATGGTGTTGTTTTGGCCGCGAGAGATTTGTCTCAAGCAGTTGTGGAAACTCCCCAAACTGGCGAAATTGAATCAGAATAAACAATAGTAAATAAAGTTGAGGACATTATGGCCCATAAGAAAGGTACAGGCAGCACACGTAACGGACGCGACTCTAATTCCCAGCGTCTTGGTGTCAAAAAGTACGGCGGTCAAGTTGTCAGAGCTGGCAACATTTTGATTCGTCAACGCGGCACGAAAGTTCACCCCGGTAATAATGTTGGTATCGGCAGAGATGATACTTTGTTTGCTTTGGTTGATGGTGTTGTGACTTTTGAAAGAAAGGGCAAAACTCGCAAGAAACTCAGTGTTTATCCTGTGGTTGCAGCGGCGACTGAAGCTGTGGCTGAAGCTGTCGCAGTTTAATTTTATGCGTTCCTGGGTTTTGCCTGGGAACGTATATAATTGGGGATATGTTTCCTGATTTCATATCTCAATATACCCATATCCTCGACTTCTTTAAGAAGTCGGGGATGTCATGTTTGGTAGACAATTTTTATGAGAAATTCGGAATGATTTAACCGCAGAGGCCGCAGAGGCCGCAGAGGAAGAGAAGAGAGAGATCCTCGTTCCTAGGCTCTGCCTGGGAACCGATATATAGAGGCTCTGCCTCGACACAGGATTAATCCAATTTTTGGGTAAAAAGGAGGCAGAGCCTCCGGATCTGCATTACCAGGCAGAGCCTGGTAACGAGTAAATTTGGAAGGACTGAAGTCCTCACTACGAACCTGTTAGCCTCCTCCGACGATTGTGACAACTTCTAGGATGTCGCCATCTTTTATTTGTGTGGTTTCCCAAAATTGTTTATGCAGGATTTCGCCGTTGTACTCCACAGCTATTAAGCGCGGGTTTAATCCTAGTTGTTCTAGTAATTTTGGTAACGGTGTGTCGATCGCACAATTGCGTTTTTCTCCGTTAACTTCCAGCGCAATTTGATTTGTCATCATTTAAATATTATCAGTTTTTAGAGCTGCCTCGGTACCAAAATTATATTTCAATATGTTTGAAATGAAAAGACTCGCCGGTTTGAACCGCCAGAAAGTCAGACAAAACCCGAACTCAGACGGGTTATATCGGTATACGAAACCCGCCCGACAAATTGCTAATCAACTAAGCTAATAAATTTAGCTTGTCCCTCGCAAAGCTTTCTGGGCCTTCAGATTCTGCATCCGAATCAACTGCGAGATCAAAAACTGCGTGACTAAAGTAGGCTGTTCTGCTTCCATGATCGATCGCACTACGGCAACTCTTTGAGCTCCAGCATTCAATACTTGATCGAGGTTGTTGATATCAATTCCGCCGATCGCAAACCAAGGAACAGGCGACTTATCAGCAGCATACCTCACATAGTCCAAACCCGCCGCCGGCTTGTTTGCTTTCGTCGGAGTTTCGTAGACAGGCCCAACTCCAATATAGTCGGCTCCCGCATCAATAGCTCGCTGCATTTCCTCGCCATTGGTAGTCGAACAGCCGATAATCCGTCCCGGGCCGAGCAACCTGCGCGCTTCGGCTACAGGCAAATCTTGCTGCCCTAAGTGTACGCCGTCGGCATCCACTGCGATCGCCAAATCCACGCGATCGTTCACAATCAACAAAGCATCGTAGCGGTGACAAAGTTCGCTCATCTGCCGCGCGTTGGCCAACCTTGCGCCGTCGTCGGAGGTTTTGTCGCGGTACTGCACCAAAGTCAGCCCGCCTTGCAAAGCAGCTTCCACGACTTGTAACAAATTGTCTCGGGGCGAAGTTACCAGATATAAGTGCGATCGAAGTAACTGCTGGTAGCGCCGGTAAGCCAGCAAATCGCTTTCGAGAGTATACACCCGATAGCGCATCTGCTTAAAAGCCTTGCCCATATTTGGATCGTAAACTTTGCCGTACTCTTCCAGTACCCGCAGAGCTTCTTCCACCCGACAGAAATTCGCCTCCAGTAGCTGCTGGATGCTCGATCGCTGCTCTTCCTGCGGGTGAGTCAACTCCGTCCCCGGATCTGCCGGCGTATCCCTAGCGCTGCGTAATTCTGCCGTGTGCCAAGCCGCCAATTCCTGACGCAGTTGCTTGCACGCCAGGGCCTTTTCGGCATTGTTAAGACCAAACCTGCACCATTCTTCAATAATTCTCAACCCTTCGCGCGCGCGGTCTAGATTTGCATCTAAAATCCGGCAGAGGGCCGGCTGTGCCGGTAAAGTTCTGTTTTGTTTCTCGGTCATTCAGAACCACCTTAATTAAAATTAATCCTACCTTTCAAACTGCTACATTCTCCCACACCGTCAAGATTGTGGCAAAAGCGACCGACCTAATTTTCGCATCAACGGATCTAAATTTGACAAATTTTTAAGTTTTAGGGAATTTGAAAAAAACAAAGCATAATAGATCAAACTTGTATAGAAGTGGAATCGTTAACCTGCATACCACACTTGGAGGAGAGCCGTGAGGTTAGCAGAGCAAAACAAAACATTAACAGCAGAAAACGCCAGCAGGCGGGTGAAATTCAACTGCGATCGCCAGAACCAGATACAAAACAGCGGATGCGAAATTTGGCTCAAAGATAAATTGTGTTTTTTTATGTTCCTAAATTCAAAACAGAGCGAGTGCAAAGAAAATCGTAGCTTGCGGGGCGGAACGCCATCGCCAAGGAAAGCTTTAAGTTCTTGCTTGCTGCTCGTCTTTGCCAGCACAGCTTTTTATAGCCCTCAAGCCTCAGTTGTCGCTGCGGGTATCCCCCCGGTGCAGATTCTTTCTCAAGCACCAGAAAGCGACATTAACATACTGTACGTCAGCTCCAACGGCGGTAGCGACACAGGAGGTAACGGGAGCGATCGATCGCCATTCAAAACCCTCACCTACGCCTTAAGCGTAGCCCCGCCCAAAACAGCAATTTTACTAGCGCCCGGTACTTACAGCGCTCAAAGCGGCGAAAAATTTCCATTAATACTCAGGTCAGACGTGACGGTGCAGGGAAATCCCAACACTCGCGGCCAGAATATTGTGATCAAAGGCGGAGGAGAATTCCTCAGCCCGACTTCGGCGGGTCAAAACATCGCAATTTTAGGCGCAGACGGGGCGGGACTTAGCGGGGTGACAGTGACAAATACCAACTATCGCGGTTACGCTTTGTGGATCGAATCGAGTTCTCCGACGGTTGTCAACAATACTTTTTCGGGGAGCACTCACGACGGGATTTCGGTAGTGGGAACTGGAAGGCCGACGATTGGTAGCAATGTTTTCTCAAAAAATGGAGCTAACGGGATTACGATTTTTGGCAGTTCCCAGCCGGAAGTTCGAGATAATGTGTTTGAAGACACTGGATTTGGCGTGAATGTAGCGCAGAATGCTTCGCCTCTGCTGATCGGTAACAAAATTACTCGGAATAAGGACGGCGTAGTGGTGCAAGCTGATGCTAGACCGGTGCTGCGTAACAATTATATCGAAAGTAACAAGCGGGACGGAATTGTGGCGATCGCCCGAGCTCTGCCGGATTTGGGAACTGCTGCCGAACCGGGGGGCAATGTCATTCGCAACAACGGTCAGTACGATGTCAACAATGCGGCGAAAGGTCAAGTAATCCCAGCTTACGGCAATCAATTGTTGAGCAATCGCACGACGGGTTCGGTAGCTGTGGCTGGAACTTTTAGCCCGCCTGCGCCTATTGCGGGCCGTGGTTTGCTGCTAACGTCCGATCGATCTGCGAGTATTGGCGGCCCTGAAACTTCTCTCCCTGTTTACAATCCGGGGCGGTTAACTCCCCGAGTTGAAAGAGCGCTAATTGCGCCACCACAGCCTGTTTCCATAAGGTCGTCTAACCCTCAGTTGCGGCCAGAAATTGCTCCGATAAATGCCACTGCTGCATCGATTGTTCCAGGGGCGATCGCAATTCCCGTACCAGATCCCGATGCTCGATCTGTTCGAGAAAGTTCAGTAGATCAACCAATAATTTCGCCCAATTTTGATAGTTCTAGTTCGGTTTCTTCCGAGGGTAAATTGCCTGTTCCTGGCCGCAACATTCCTCTAGGGAGGGGCGGCTACGTACCTGCTATTTTAGGGGGGAATTCTGTAGCAGGTTTGGAGAATTCGCCGTCATTCGATCGAGCTATTGCTTTGGGTTTCCGGTATCGAGTTGTGGTGGATGCCCAGAGTTCCGGCGACAGACAAAAAATACTCTCCTTGGTTCCCGATGCTTTTCGGACTTTTACCAACGGGCGATCTGTGATGCAAGCCGGTGCTTTTCGGGAGCGCGAAAAAGCTGACGAATTGCTCCAAATTCTCACCGTTAACGGTTTGAATGCTCGCATTGAAGATATTAAATGAAATGGGCTTGGCAGTTGGCAGTTGTTTGTTGTCAGTTGTTTGTTGTTATATCAATTCCGGTTGCATTCCTCATGATGTTGACTGTTGACTGTTGACTGTTGACTGTGAATCGAATAACTGAAAATTGCACCGAGATAGGTGGTGATTTGTAAAAATCATTCATGAATTGCCCTCTAATTTATCACCTGACGATGCAGCCGGAAACGATATTATTAAGCTGTAACGTGTAGCGCAAATAAACATTGCATATTCAGGATTCAGCGCGGGCGGGACACCCCACTCATTGTTTTATTGTTTTTTGATATACAGTTTAAATGCCGCAACAGCTTAGCTAATGCCAACCACCAACTGCCAACCACCAACTGCCAACCACCAACCACCAACTGCACGCAAAATTTTAGGGCCTAGCATATCGGATGCCAGACCCTAAAACATTTGTGAGTTAAATTGATTCAAGTGGGTTTTTAGCTGTGCTGAAATCCAGCAAAACTACTACTAAAGTTTACTTTTTGGCAATTGCTCTGCGGGCGATATAGCTAATAGCGGAGCCTATGCAGACTTCTGTGTTTGACTGCGCGATCGCCATTCTAACTTGTTGACATTCGATTTCTCAAATCGCCTCAAGCTATTTCACAAATCTCGATCGCAAGATCAACATTTATTTGCTAATAAACTATACGATTCAGGCATTGCCTGCGAACTAGAGTCGATCGGGACAAATACTCTAATTTCAAATTTTTTATCCAAGTTTTTTTTGCTTCTTGGTTCTGCCCCTCATGTATTTAACATAACACCAACTTCCGCCATGACAATACTTTCTTTACCAAACTTGACACTTTTTAAGGAAGAAGGAAGAAGGAAGAAGGAAGAAGGTATATACAGCAAGCTTTTTAGCATTCCACACTGTATGTTTAATTAGGTTAATGGACTTAACAATTTGTACGATCGCCCGTTAGCCCTAGAAGAGGATCGCGCAACGTGCATATAGCGGTTGTCAACCGTCGTGAGGTATGCCCTGTTTGCCCAATGACCTGTTTGGCCGATGCCCGATGCCCCATGCCCCATGCCCCATGCCCAGCGGCACCTCATCTTTATGAGAAATGCTATATCCGACAGTATTTGCTGGCTTTCAGCGCAGCAAAGCTTCCCAAGTAGCGCGGCCGACAATGCCGTCTGCTGGTAGTTGATATTGTAGCTGAGCAGCCTTGACAGCAGCTAGAGTTTCCGCCCCGAACACGCCGTCAGCACTAGCGCGCAAAAATCCCTTCGCCCGCAGTCGTTCTTGCAAATCTCTGACCGCCGGGCCCCGCATTCTTCTTCTCAAAACCGGAAAATCGGTGGGCTGCGGTTGTGGGTTAATCTCTGAGTTGTCTGCTGTTTCAGGATTGTTGGCGATCGGGTTTTCGATCGCCCCAGGAGTCGCAGGAAACAGTCGGTTCCAAGTATCTTCACCGACAATACCGTCTGGGGCGATGCCTGCTGCTTGCTGGAACTGAGACACAGCTTTAGCGGTGCTTTGCGAGAAAATCCCGTCTACACTGTCAGCGTAAAATCCCAATAACGCAAGAGCAGCTTGAAGTTCGCGCACTTCCGAGCCGCGGCTGCCCAATTTGATGGCCGGACGGACGATCGCACCTGTTTGGGCTGTTTGGGCGATCGGGCTATTATTATTAGCGGGTTCGGAGGCCGGTAGCTGTGCAGCAGCAGGAGTGGAGGCGATCGAACTTATTGCCAAAAAACCGCACAAACCCCAGCCTAGGGGCCAACTCAGAACCTCGCGAGCTTCATTCCAGCGTGCTGTCTGGTTTCGGGACATGGAAAATTCGACCTCTGTCTGCACAACTCTTGGCGATCGTACATCAAATCTGGCAAAAATTGGGCGGAGCGAAGCGGAAGGATGGGGAATGGGGAATGGGGAATGGGGAATGGGGAATGGGGAATGGGGAATGGGGAATGGGGAATGGGGAATGGGGAATGGGGCATTTTTGATTCTCAGCGCTTCCCTCCGATCAAAAAATTAATCCCCTCAAATAGCTGCAATTGGCAAAAAAACTGCTAGATTGCCGTAGAGCAAACATTGAATTGCGTTCATTGGGCCCCAGCAACACCATGACCGAATCCAGCATCCCCACCAGAACCGCCAGCCAAATAGACATTGGCAACGTCAACATCGGCAACTTCCAAGTCGGCAGCATCAGCGGCAACAAATACAACGACTTCAACGCCAACGGCCGCCCGGATATCGGAGAAGTGCCAATTCCTAACTGGCAAATCTACCTCGACCTCAACAACAACGATCGACTTGACTTTAACGAACCTTCCACCGTCACCAACGCCCAAGGCAACTACACCTTCGCCAACCTGCCGCCTGGAACTTACCAAGTTAGGGAAGTCCAGCAGCCGAACTTTCGCCAAACTACGCCCAATCCCGCGCCCATCACGATTAACAGCGGGACTTTTGCTGGCAATATCAATTTTGGCAACAACTTCAACGCCGGGACGATCGCCGGGACAAAATTCAACGACATCAACAGCAACGGCAGCCAAGACCCAGGGGAACAACCCCTAGCTAACTGGCAAATTTATCTCGACCTCAACCGTAACAACAGGCTCGACGGCGGCGAACCTTCTACTGTTACAAACCTTCAAGGCAATTACGCTTTTGTCAATATTCCCGCAGACACATATTTGGTGAGAGAAGTCCAGCAACCGGGTTTTATCCAAACTACGCCAGACCCTGGCCCAATTGAGGTTACTTCCAATGCCAATATCAACAACGTCAATTTTGGCAATGTCTTTTTTGTCGGCAGCATTAGCGGTCTCAAGTTCAATGACCTGAATGCCAACAGCATCCGAGACGCGACTGACCCGCCTCTGGCTAACTGGCAAATTTATCTCGACCTCAACGGCAACAACAGCCTCGATCCGGGCGAACCGAATACCATCACTAACCCGGAAGGTAACTACACTTTTGGCAATGTTTCCCCCGGCCGCTATTTGGTGAGGGAAGTTCAGCAGCCCGGATGGGTTCAGACTACGCCAAATCCAGGGGCGATCGACATTACCGGCAATACCAACGCTGTCGGCCTCAATTTCGGCAACAATTTCCCCACCGGTAGCATCAGCGGCTTCAAGTTCAACGACCTCAACGCTAACGGCATCAACGAACCCACAGAACCGAGAGTTGCCAACTGGCCGATTTATCTGGACACCAACAACAACAACGCCCGCGATCCCAACGAACCTTCGACTTTAACAAACCCCCAAGGTAATTTCTCTTTTATCAATTTGCCTCAAGGCATTTATTCGGTGAGGGAAGTCCCGCAGCCCGGTTTCCGACAAACCACGCCCAATCCGACTCCGATCGCCGTGGGTAACGGCACAAATGCCACTAATCTCAGCTTTGGCAACGTGTTGGTGACGGGGACGATCAGCGGTGTCAAATTTAACGATTTTAATGCCAACGGTCGCCTAGATGCCGGGGAACCGCCGATCGCCAATACCCAAATTTACATTGACCTGAATAACAACAGCCGTTTAGATCCGGGCGAAGCGAACACCTTTAGCGACAGTCAGGGCAATTACAGTTTCCGCAATGTTCCGGTAGGTAGTTATGTAATTAGGGAGGTTCCGCCCCCAGGCTTCATTCAAACGACTCCGCCTGCGCTGGTGGTTGTCTCGGCAGATATTCGGGCTAGCAGCATCGATTTGCTGACGGGAGAGGCTGATGGTCGATCGGCTAAATCTTTGAGTGGCGACTCGCTGACGGATGGGGGCAACTCTGCGGGTGCGGAACCGGAGGCTTTGATGCCGGCGGATAACTTGCTTTCGAGCGCTGGTCGTGCTATTTATCCAATTAGTGATTTTTTGGTCGATCGACAAGCGGCGAGTTTAGGCAATCTTCCTAACTTGGGGCAACAGAATGTCGGTCGGGAGCTAAATGCACAAGTGGGTGAATTTGTCAATAAAAACGAATTAATTAATTGGAATCTCGGAAACTCTTTCGTGCCGTCGGGTGCGAGGGATTTGTCGGTGATGTAGTGTAAAAAAAAGCTCGATCGCCGGAATGCCAAACAGCAGATCAAAATCAGGAAGTGGTTAAAGGGCGATCGCGTGATACCGTATTGTTGGCAACCTCCAACACTCAAGCCTGAGTTCCGGCAACTCCGAAGCAGGCTTGTATATTGGGTGCAAGATTCAGAGGCTGTAGGATCGATCGTGAGTGAGAAACTATCAGACAGTTCCCCAACGCCGACCGACATATTTCCAGGCAAAGCAAGTCAGTTCGAGTCCGATCGCTCGATCGGTCTAAAGTTTTTTCAGGTTGGCAATCCCAGAGGCTGCGATCGCCTCTTCACAGCGAACCTTGACAAACCTGAATGATTCAGCCTGACTAGATATCGGGGAGAACACTAAGTCTTAGCCTTTTTAAAGATCGAAACAGCAAGTACGTAGGGACACAGAAGGCGTGCAAATCTTGAAGAGGTTGCCCTCAAATTGCCAGGGTTCTTCAAAACCTGATATACTTGCCAGCGACAAAGCTTGAGGCATTGTTGTGTGAGATGGGGAACATTACCTCAAGCGCAGACGTATGTAAAATCGAGTGGCAATTGTCAGCGACTAGCAAAAGCTACTCAGCTATTGACAAACCCATACAGTAGTCTGTAATTAACTTGGATTTAGGTGTGAAGGAGAGAAATCATGGCAGATTTAACTAACGAAGAGCGGATTGCCCAGCAATTACAGGTTGGGAATGCAGGCCCGGCAATTATAGGTATCAAGTTCAATGACTTGAATGCGGATGGGATCAGACAGGCAAATGAACCGGGTCTGGCAAACGTCCCGATTCTCCTCGAACCTGCGGTCGGCAGCAACGGCACATTAGATGCAGGGGATGTCTCCGTACTGACAAACGCCAACGGATCGTTCTCATTCATAAATCTTGTTCCCGGCAACTACGTACTCACAGAAACCACAGTACCGGCAGGTTTTCGTACTACGACTCCCAATCCCCTCGCTGTAACTGTTGGAAACACAAACGCCAACGTTTTCTTTGGCAACACCCAAGTTGTGGGCAGCCGGATCGTTGGATGCAAATACCTAGACGTAAATGGCGACGGCTTTCGAGACGGGAATGAACCGGGCATTAAAAATGTCAGGATATATCTTGATATAAATGGCAACGGCCAACGCGATGCAGGCGAAGCCAACACCTTAACAGACAAAAATGGTGCGTGGTCGTTTAACGTAGCGCCCGGAACCTACAAAGTTCGGGAAGAACGGATCGCATCACAAGTTGATGCAAACGGACTGAGACTTAACAGTCCGACCGCAGAACCCTTAGAAACACAAGATTTCCCCCAAAGCACCCCACCCAACAACATTCCCGTACTGGACGTAACGGTAGCCGCAGGTCAAACCTTTGCCTGCGCTCAAGTTGGTGACACTCCGCTCTATCAAATTGAAATTAACAAATTTCGGGACTTAGACCGCAGCGGCACGCGAAATGTAGTTAGTGGAGTTTTGGAATCCCCGATTGCTAACGTACCCTTCATTTTAGATTTGAACGGGAACGGTCGCTGGGATGGAGCCTCCGCTGAACCAGTTGCCATCACCGATGTCAACGGAGTGGCTACCTTTAAAAATTTGCGATCGGCCAATTATTCAGTTTTGGAAGTTTTTCCCATAACCTCTCTGAGCGAAGTAGGTGGGCCTAACATTCCTCCCGGCAACCTCAATGCTCCAGTAGCAACAACTCCCAACCCCGCTCTGGTTTCTGCACCAGGCCCGCAGGCACGGTTCCAGGCCACGATCAGCAGAGAGCAACCGCTGTTAGTAGCAGACTCAACCTATACGCTGAAACCAAACGACCCTAAATTCGTAGACAACAACTTAGACGGCATCCAACAGGCTGGGGAACCTTCTATTGCAGTCACGGGTGTACGACCGATTTTTGCGAACACGCCTTTGGCTTTCCCAGCGACTAACCCCTCACCGGCACTTACCTTTACTCCTGTGGGAGCTAATACTGGCGCTGGAACGAATGCTGGCGTGGGCAACACTCGACCTAACATCACTGTATTCAAATACAATGACCTGAACGGAAACGGTCGCTACGAGCCAATTCAGGGTGAAGCACCCATTAGCGGTGTTAACGTCTTCCTCGACACCAACAATAATGGGGTTCCTGACACCGGAGAACAACAAATACAGACTAATGCCCAAGGCAGAGGAGCATTTACCAACTTGGCGACGGGCAGTTACACGGTGCGAGAAGTCGTACCGGCTGGTTTCTCGCCTTCTACATCTGCTGCTGTTCCGGTGAGTCTGAGCACTCAGGACGCTAACGTTACTTTTGCTAACACCCCGAACAGCAACATCACCGGTTGCAAATTCGAGGACTTTAACCTCAACAGCTATCGAGACGGAAATGAACCGGCGATTGCCAACGTTAGCATCTATCTCGATACCAATAACAACGGTGCTCTGGATGCAGGGGAAGCCACTACGACTACCGATCAGTTTGGTCGCTTTGCGTTCAACAATTTGACTCCGGGTACTTACAACCTTCGAGAAGTACCTCCTCCTGGTTTCTTCCAGACGACTCCTGCGCTGAATATTGTTCTGGGCCCCAATCAAACTTTTACCTGCGCTTTGATTGGCAACTCTCGCAACTATGACCTACGGGTTCCTAAATTCCGAGACGACAACCGCGACGGCACACAAGATGCAAACGAACCGCCTCTTGCCAATATCCCATTTACTCTGGATTTGAACAACAACGGCCGCTACGATGCGGCAACTGAACCTCTGGCAAGAACGGATGCTAACGGGATTGCTCTATTTCCCAATTTGTTCCCTGGCAACTACTCGGTTTTGGAAGTCTTCAACGATCCGAGTGTTCCCAATGAGTTCCCGATCGCAACCGGGCCCAATCCTGTTACCTTTAACGTGCCTGGCCCCAATACTTCGCCTTCGGTGCCTGTACCAGCGGCAACTGTAACTGGTTCTAGCCTCGATTTGTTGACTGGCGACACGGGTGTGGCTGCTGCTAGCATCGATCCTTTGACCAACGGCGGCAGTTCCGCTGTGGTGCAGGCTAGCAGTGTCGATAGCTTGATCGCTCCTGAAACTGCAGGCGTAAGTAGCTTTGACTTCAACGGGTTGAAAGACGCGGCGGAAGCTTCAATTGTCACGTTTTTAGAAGCTCAGAAGCTCGATGAACCTAAATTACTGTTGGGCGCTCCAACTTCGACTCCGCTGTTTTAAGGTTAATTGGATTCTCTAGTTTGAGACTGAGCAATTAGCAGCTAGCTGGTTTAAACTGCACCTCAAAACATGATTTTGGGGTGCATTTTGCTGCGATCGGGACTTGCGAATAAATACCTTTGGGATCTATATCAAGTCCGATCGAACTACGGTAATATCCAGGCTTGGGAAGGCTTTTTGAGATTTTCAATTATTGGTCGGTATTGTTGGTGACCCGAGTCCCTACGGAAATCGCGACTGGATGCTAGTCAAGATCCTAACAAGCGGGTGCCGATCGCCCAAACTGTCTTTAGTCGTAGAGTGCGATCGGCAAAAAGAAGGATTCGCTACCTCGAAAAAACCTTTATTTATGAAGGTAGAACTTAGAGGAATATGTTATGCCAGCTCAACAACAAACTAATCCGGCTCAACATCAAGAACAGCAACCGGGCATCGAATCCCAAATGACTCCGCAGCCTGAATCCTTTGCCTCCGAGTATCGCGGCAGCGACAAACTGCGCGGCAAAGTAGCCTTAATTACCGGCGGAGACAGCGGTATCGGGCGCGCCGTGGCCCTGGCATTTGCTAAGGAAGGGGCCGACGTGGCGATCGGCTATCTCAACGAAGATGGAGATGCTAAAAAGACTAAAGGGGCGATCGAACAACTCGGCCGCGGCTGTCTGGCGATTGGCGGCGACATCGGCGACGAAAGCGTCTGTCAAAACCTTGTAGAACAAACTGTTAAAACCTTCGGACACCTCGACATCCTCGTCAACAACGCCGCCGAACAGCATCCCCAAGAAAGCATCGAAGACATCACTGCGGAACAATTAGAGCGCACCTTCCGCACCAACATTTTCTCAATGTTTTACCTGACAAAAGCCGCTCTAAAACACCTCAAAGAAGGAAGTGCAATTATCAACACTACCTCAGTCACCGCCTACAAAGGCAACCAACAATTGCTAGATTACTCCTCCACAAAAGGAGCAATTGTTGCCTTTACCCGCTCTTTGTCTCAAAGTTTAGCCGAGAAAGGAATTCGCGTCAACGGAGTCGCCCCCGGTCCGATTTGGACACCTCTAATTCCTGCAACTTTCCCGGAAGAAAAAGTTGCAAAATTTGGTGCAGACACGCCCTTGGGACGCCCCGGTCAACCCGATGAAGTTGCTCCCTGTTACGTGTTTTTAGCTTCAAAAGATTCGTCTTACATGACGGGTCAAATTTTGCATCCCAATGGTGGCTCTGTAGTTAATGGTTAGGAAGGACTAAAGTCCTTACTACAAACCTTGTTTTTAAGAAGGACTAAAGTCCTTACTACAAACCTTGTTTTTAAGAAGGACTAAAGTCCTTACTACAAACCTTGTTTTTAAGTTTGTAGTGAAGACTTTAGTCCTCATACTTCCTTTTTCCTGCTTCTTAAAATATTAATCCCGCCACCTTGGTAGCGGGATTGATAGGTTGCAGTTTACCTAGTTTTCAGCTCGGCTAGAGTTGAATTTAGCTCGCTGCTCGATTAGCTCATTTTAGCCATTTCTTGCTGAATCGTGCTTTTAGCTGCTTTGAATTTAGTAGCCATTTGTTCCATTTGGGCTTCGCTCAGGTTGCGGCGAATTTGAGGGAACATATCGCCTTCTTCTTGCTTGACGTGATCCTGAACCGCTGTTTTAAGCTGTTTGATTTGGGCTTTGAAATCTGCAGAACTAGGGCTCATTGCCTTGATTTTGGCGAGCATTTGCTTCATTTCTGCTTGCTCGTCGTACAATTCTTGGGTATCGGTGTAGTAGCTGCGAACTGCGGGATAAACTATTTGTTCTTCGGCTTCTGCGTGAACGCTTAAATCTTTGTAAATTTGACCGAAGAATTCTTGCAGTTTTTGAGGATCGTCGGTTTTTTCGATTTCCATAAATAGGGTATCGACTTTGCGGTGATCCATTGTGATAATTTCGACAATGTTCATCTCATCTTTGCTGCGGGTAACTGCACCGCCGATGATGCCGCTCATAGCAGCTACAGCATCTTGGACGCGAGCCCAAACGCCTTGGTCGGGGTCTTTTCCGGTGAGTTCGCGCACGCCCAAAATTTCGAGAACTCCTTTGAGTTGTTCTTGGTGAGCGCGGTTTTCAAAGTTAACTGTGTTGAGGGGAGTAATGGCGGCTTCGATGTCGGCGCCGACTACTTGAGCGGCTTTGTGAACTAACATTCCGGCCATTGTTTGTTGGTGTTTGAGCAGTTCGTGCTGACCCACTTTTTCAAACATTGTGAGTTCAGAACCTTTCATTAGTTTGTGAACTGCTTCGATCATTTTTGTGGTGGTTTCTTTGGGTTCACTTTGAACCCCGTATTGGACGATCGTAGTTTCCAATACGCCCAAGTTTTTGCGATCGTCTTCGAGCATATCGCGGAAGCGATCGCACAGTTCGGAATCGTTGCAGGAATTGATGAACAATTGTTCGTTAGCAATCAGCAGATTTTGCACTGCTTTCATGTCTGCTAATTTAGTTGCGATCGCTTGGCGCTTTGTATCTTCTAAGGTAGCTACCATCTGTCGTGTCTCCTCTCGATGTCTTTAGTGTTCTTTCGTGTTCTGATATCTTTTAATTTATTGGAATATTCCGATCGCTTCCTCTTTCTCCCGACTGATTCATTAATATCCCGCGCAACCTATTGACTTTTAGACCAAAAAATGGTATTAGATTAAGGCTAAGGTCGTTTTAAAAAAAAGCCAAAATTACCCTTAATAACAGCCAACACTCAACAGTCAACAGTCAACTGACAACAGCCAACAGCCAACAGCCAACAGTCAACTGAGTTTTGTATCAATTAATCCAGATCGCAAATCAGTAAAGCGCTACCATAGTTGCAGCCGAAGTTAACTAAAGTTTAAGAATAACTAGCTTGTCTCAACTGCTCGCTGCTTTAGAGTTCCCAGCCAATATCTGGAAGCTGCACAATGGGTTAACGGTCATTCACCAACGGATGCCGGCCACACCTGTGGTTGCGCTAGACGTGTGGGTGAGGGCTGGCGCTACGCGGGAAACCGATGCTTGGTCGGGAATGGCTCATTTTCTCGAACACATGATATTTAAAGGGACGGATTCGATCGCCCCAGGACAATTTGACCGGGTAATCGAAAATCGCGGCGGTGTCGCCAATGCAGCTACAAGTCACGACTACGCCCATTTTTTCGTCAACTCTGCGGCTGATTATTTAGCAGAAACGGCGCAGCCACTGGCAGAATTGCTGCTGCGCGCTGCGATTCCCGATGCAGAATTCGATCGCGAACGAGATGTGGTGCTCGAAGAAATCCGCCAAGCTCAAGACAGTCCCGATTGGCTGGGTTTCCAAGCATTGATGGAAACAGTTTACCAGCGACATCCCTACAGGCGATCGGTACTAGGAACCGAAGAGTTGCTGATGTCGCGAACTCCCCACGAAATGCGGTGTTTTCATCGGTGGCACTATCAGCCGGATAATATGACTGTAGTGATAGTCGGGGGAATTGATGAAGAACAAGCCAGAGACATCACAGAGAAAGCATTCGATCGATTTTCCGATCCGTGGGAATGTCCCAAATTTGCAGCAGAAGCGGAACCGCCACTGGTAGAAATCCGCCGTCAGGAACTCCGCATCCCCCGACTGGAACAAGGGCGGCTGATGATGGCCTGGACTGGGCCGGGAGTTGAACAGTTGCAAAATGCTTGCGGCTTAGATTTGCTCTCAGTGTTGCTCGCAGACGGGCGGACTTCGCGTTTGGTCAGGGAACTGCGCGAAGAATTACAATTGGTAGAGGCGATAGAAAGCTCTTTCTCGCTACAACGGGAATCTAGTTTGTTTACTATTAGTGCAGTCTTGGAAGCGGATGATATCGAACAGGTGGAAGCTCGGATTTGCGATCGGCTTTGGGAATTGCAATCTGAGCCGGTTTCTGAGGCAGAACTGATGCGCTGTAAGCGTTTGCTGTGCAATGACTTTGCTTTTTCGATCGAAACGCCGGGACAGTTAGCCGGTCTTTACGGATATTACAGTACGATCGCCACTGCCGAATTAGCGCTCAGCTATCCCACCACGATTAAAGCATTTAAGCCATTAGACCTGCAGCGCCTAGCTCAACAATATCTCTCTCCCCGTCGCTACGCCGCTGTGGTGCTCAAGCCTGTCTGATAATAGTTGACTGTTGACTGTTGACTGTTATAGCAACCGCCGTGGTGCTTTACGGCATTTATGTCATAGTTCCCGATCGCGGAGTACAAGGGTTCAATAACCAAAGCGCCAAGGCGCAGGGCTATATTAAGAGGTTTTTACCACAGAGGGCGCAGAGGGCGCAGAGGGGGGAGGGATGAGAAGGTTTGTTAGGAGAGGATGAGGTAGCCCAATAAGTTAATTGATTAAGATTTTCTTCCAACACTCTTCCCTCTGCGCCCTCTGTGTTCTCTGCGGTTCAAAACTCTTCTCTTCCCTCACCTGTGGCACAATTTATAGCAACAGCCAACAGTCAACAGCCAACAGTCAACAGTCAACAGTCAACAATCAACAGTTAACAGTTAACAAATAATTCAATGAAAAACGAAATCCAGCGCACTATTTTAGATAACGGTATCGTTGTCTTAGCAGCAGAAAATCCTGCCGCAGATATTATTTCAGCTAGGATATTCCTGCGGGCCGGTAGTCGCTGCGTACAGCCCGAACAAGCAGGATTGTGTCATTTGCTGTCGGCGGTAATGACTAAGGGAACCGATCGCCATTCTTCGCTGGAAATAGCCGAACGTGTAGAATCGGTGGGAGCGAGATTGGGTACAGACTCGACTACAGATTATTTTTTAGTCAGTGTGAAGACGGTTGCTGCCGATTTTCAAGACATTTTGGAATTGGCGGCGGAATTGATGCGATCGCCCACTTTCCCGGAAGCTGAAGTCGAACTCGAACGCCGCATCGCCATATCAGCAATTCGATCGCAGCAAGAACAGCCATTTGCGATCGCCTTCGAGCAATTGCGACAGGCGATGTACAAAGAACATCCCTACGCTTTCTCTACCTTGGGCACGGAAGCTACGATGTCAAAGCTTACCAGAAACGATCTCGAACAGTTCCACAAAACCTATTTTCGTCCCGACAATGTAGTTATTTCTGTAGCCGGCAGAATATCAACCGAAGATGCGATCGCCCTGATCGATCGCACTTTTGGAGACTGGAAAGCACCTTTAACACCCCTACCCACCTTAAACTTCTCCCCCCTCACCCCCTCCCCTCAAACCGTAGCTAAAGCGCAAGATACCCAGCAATCAGTGATTTTGCTCGGCTACCTCGCACCCTCGGTAAAAAATCCCGACTACGCAGCAATTAAGTTGCTCAATACCTATTTGGGTAACGGTTTGTCGAGCCGGTTATTTGTGGAATTGCGGGAAAAACGGGGCTTAGCTTACGACGTTTCCGCGCTCTACGCGACACGCTTAGACGCGGCTCAGTTTGTCGCGTACATGGGTACAGCACCGGAAAATACGGTGACAGCTTTTGAAGGATTGCGTACTGAGGTCGATCGGCTAGCCAACACCCAACTAAGCGAAGAAGAATTGCAAGATTGCAAGAATAAAATGCTCGGTCAATATGCTTTAGGAAAACAAACTAATTCGCAAATTGCCCAAGTTTTAGGCTGGTACGAAATTTTGGAATTGGGAATTAAATTTGACGAGCAATTTCAAGCAGAAATTGCTGCAGTTACGACAGCCCAAGCTCAGGAAGCTGCTAAGAAATACTTCATCGAACCGTATATTTCTCTGGTTGGCCCGGAAGCGGCGATTCAGGAATTGGGTGTGATGGCTGTTTGTTGAAAAATTTGTGAGTTTATACCAATTTCATAAAGTAGCGCTAGATATTACCCCCCAACTCCCCCAAAGCATCGGGGGGCTAAGACTTCATCAGCACATCTTTAGAAAAATGGTATTACTCGTTACCAGGCTCTGCCTGGTAACGCAGATCCAGAGGCTCTCATTCCATTGAATGTTCGATCCAATATTCCAAGGTTCAACTTCCAAAACAGCAAAGCTTTTTAAGGGTGAAATAGATTTTCAAGCAGACTCTGGGAATTGGTTTATCTAAAAAAATATGCGTTTATCTGCGTTTATATGCGGTTTTATACAATCCAAGAATTTATGCAAAAATGTTATATTATATGGATGAACCGCAGCAAAAATCCATCGCGCGTGCGGAATTGGGTTCTGGGACAGAAAGCGGATTGAAGTCCGCACGACAAACCGTTTTTGTTATGGTAATCGATCGCGTGCGATCTAAGTTTACTGCACAAAAAAATTGATGTTAATCCCAGTAACTCAAGTCAGATCAGGATACAAACCGCAATTATTTGATACCAGCATAGAAGCCGACGTGCTGATGTTTTAACTGTTGCAGTGGCTGACTCCCCAAACAAAAATAACTCCCGCCATCGACTTTAATCGAGCCGTGCGAAGCCTAGCAGCAATATCGGGAATAGAAAGCCAGTACAATAGTGCAACTCCTGTATGAAAAAGGCAGGAATTTATTAAACGGCGCTTGGGTTCTAATTGGATATAGCCGTTCTCACAAAAGTGAGGTATGCCCTATGCCCTATGCCCTATGCGCGGTTTGGCCTATCCCGAATAGTACCTCATCTTTCGCTAGAAAGGCTATAAATATTTTATCTTATACTTATAATTGGGGTGATTTGGTGATTCAAAATCCAATTTGGTTGGCGCGAAAAATAGCTGATATTCTGGAACCGTTAGGTATTTCCTATTTAGTTGGTGGCTCGGTGGCAAGTTCTTTGCTAGGAGAAAACAGAGCTACAAAAAATTTAGATTTGATAATTAATATTTTACCACAGCAAGCGCCACAACTAATCTGCGCCATGCCCGACGAGTTTTATATTAGCGAATCTGCGGTATTTGAAGCAATTTTTAGATCTAAAAGTTTACCTCGCAAATCATCTTTTAATGTGATTTATTTGCCTGCTATCGAAAAGGCTCAACTTTTTGTGATGAGTAATGACGCTCCTTTTTCAGTTTCTGTGATGAACCGCCGCCAGTTGCACGTTACGAGTGCTGGATCGGAGCGAGGAATTTATATTTATTCAGCCGAAGATATCATTCTGCAAAAACTCTGTTTCTACAAACAGAATGGGGCTGTTTTTAAAAGGCAGTGGAAAGATGTATTGGGTGTTGTGAAGGTACAGGGCGATCGGCTAAATTTTCATTATTTAAACGAATGGGGGGAATGTCTAGAGGTTGTAGATTTGCTAGCACAAGCGTTGCAGCAATCTGGATTAGAGTAGTCACATTCTCCCAAGTTGTGTATTTAACTTTTTAAGTTGATTCGGCTGCGTCAGATTGGGTGATTTGCCGATCGCCCAAAATTTTCAACTGATGAATTCTACTGATTTCTGGGACGATCGCCCGCAAGCATTAAAAGCGATAAAAGCGATAAAAAAATCAGCACGCTGCCATTGAACCTTTAGTGTGCGCGATCGGTCTAAATCACATACAGGCCCATCAGGTCTAATCTATATGTACTTTTTTAGAATATGTACCTTGTAAAAAATTTTCACATTAAAAAAGAGCTGACTCCCTGGCTGGGCGGGCTTCTCGCCACCGGATTGCTGGCAGGAGCAGGCTACACAGCTTACAGCCAATTCGCAGTCCAACAGCGTAGCGAAACCGGGCGCAAGGAAAAAACCGTTGCTGTAGAAAGGCTCAACCTGCCGATTACAATTTCGGCAAACGGCACGATTGTGCCGGAACGTTCCGTCAACGTCAGTCCCAAAACTTCAGGAATGCTCAAAAGTTTGCTTGTCAACGAAGGAGATAGCGTTGAAAAAGGGCAGATTCTCGCCTACATGGACGACTCCAACCTCCAAGGCCAACTTACTCAAACTCGCGGACAACTCGCAGCCGCCGAAGCAAACTTGCAAAAATTGCTCAACGGTAATCGCAGCCAAGATATTGCTGCAGCTAAGGCAGTGTTAGCAGAACAACAGGCAAGTCTCGAAAAATTGCTCAACGGTAATCGCAGCCAAGATGTTGCTGTCGCTGAGGCGCAAGTGGCAGAACAACAGGCAAATTTACAAAAATTGCTCAATGGCAATCGAACTCAGGAGATTGTCGTCGCCGAGGCACAAGTGGCAGAACAACAGGCAAATTTACAAAAATTGCTTGAGGGCAATCGGCCTGAAGATATCGCCCAAGCAACTGCCAAACTCAAAGATGCCGAATACGCTGAAAATCAGGCAGAAGATGAGTTTCAGAGAAATCAAGAACTTTATACTGCTGGGGCGATTGCTTTACAAGTTGTCAACAATTCCCGCACCGCGCGCGATCGAGCCGGCACGCAAGTCAGACAAGCCGAACAAGCTGTAGCTTTGCTGAAAGCGGGTGCTCGCCCCCAAGAAATCGCAGCAGCTAGGGCTGCAGTGGAGCAGAAACGGCAAGCTTTGGCCCTAGCGCGATCGGGCGCACGCCCCGAAGATATCGCTGCAGGACGGGCTGCAGTGGAGCAAAAACGGCAAGCTTTGGCCTTGGTGCGATCGGGCGCGCGCCCCGAAGAAATCGCCCAAGCCCGGGCCGCTGTCGAGCAAAAAGAGCAAGCTTTGGCGCTGCTAGAAGCCGGTTCTCGCCCCGAAGAAATCGACCAAGCCCGCGCCCAAGTTCTCTCCGCTAAAGGCAGCCTGCAAAGCGTTCAAGCCCTGATCGATGACACTGTGTTGCGGGCTCCTTTTAGCGGCACTATCACCCGCAAATACGCAGATCCGGGCGCTTTTGTGACTCCCACTACGGCGGGAAGTGCGGTTTCTTCGGCGACTTCTTCTTCGATTTTGTCCTTAGCTTCAAAAAATCAATTAATCGCAAACGTAGCAGAAACTAATATTGCTCAGATTCAGATCGGCCAAGCTGCGTCTATTCAAGCCGATGCTTTTGCAGGAAAAACTTTTGCCGGTAAAATCACTCAAATTTCGCCTCAGTCGATCGTCCAGCAAAATGTGACGAGTTTTGAGGTAAGAGCCGCAATTATTGATGACAAACAAATGCTGCGTTCTGGGATGAATGTCAACGTGGAGTTTAAAGCAGGCGAGCTCAAAAATGTTTTGGTAGTCCCCACTGCGGCAATTGTCCGCCAACAAAGGACAACCGGGGTGTTTGTTCCCGGTGGAAAAGATGGCAAACCTGCTTTTATGCCGATTAAAACTGGTATGACGGTGGATGACAAGACGGAAGTGCGATCGGGTTTGAAAGGAGATGAAAAAGTGCTGATTAGTGTACCCGCCGGATTGCGGCCGAAATCCCAAAATCCATCGTCGGGCGGAATTCCGGGTTTGCAACCAGGTGGTAGAACGCGATTGCGTTAGTGGGAAAAATGAAGAAGGAAAGCACAACACAGATTAATTATTGAGCATAAATCATATTAAATATGTTGGCATCATAAATATCGATCTCTTTCTTCTCTCCCTCTGTGTTCTCTGCGCTCTCTGCGGTAAAAAAAATCTTAATCCTCACCAATTAGCCATTACCTATTACCTATTCCCAACTACCTAATGAAATTAAAGACTCGCCCACCTATTAAGAAAATATCCAACCTTCAAATCGCCTTCATGGCGACAGAAGCGCTGTGGAATAACAAATTGCGTACCAGTTTAACCATGCTGGGTGTAATTATTGGGATATCTTCAGTAATTGCCATTACTTCGGTAGGACAAGGAGTCCAAAAATCAACAGAAGAACAGTTAAAATCTTTGGGTACAAATGTGCTGTTGGTGTTATCCGGTGCTTCGCGATCGGGCGGTGTCAGTCAGGGAAGCGGTTCTGCTACTACCCTAACTTGGGATGACGCAAAGGCGATCGGCAAACAAGCTCCTGCAGTCAAAGCAATTACCGCTTATTTGCAACGCCAAGTGCAAATCGTTTACGGCGGACAAAATTCATTTACTGCTATCTTGGGAACAGATTTAAACTATCCAGATGTGAAGAACATTCAACCCCAACAAGGACGGTTTTTTACTGAAGATGAATTGAATGCTGCTGAGCCAGTAGTCGTCCTCGGTTCTAAGGTGCGGGACGAACTTTTTGGAGCCGGAGTTAATGCGCTATCCTCCGATATTCGTATTCAGGGAAACCGCTACAAGGTGATTGGAGTGATGGAAACTAAGGGGTCTGTAGGGGGAACCGATCAGGACGATAGAGTGTATATTCCCCTCAAAAATATGTCTTCGCGGATTGTGGGGAGAAATTCTTTGGCGGGGATTGCAATATCAGGTTTTTGGTTGGAAACTGCAGGGGAAGCAGATTTAGCAGATGCTCAATTTCAAGTTGAAAATATCCTGCGTTTGCGCCACAATATTTATCCGCCGCAAGCGGATGATTTTCGAGTTGTCAATCAAACTGAGATTGTTAATACTTTCAGCAATGTGATAGGTTTATTTACAGTTATGGTGGGATCGATCGCCGGAATTTCTTTGGTTGTTGGCGGCATCGGTATTGCTAATATTATGTTGGTGTCGGTTGTGGAGCGCACCAAGGAAATCGGGATTCGCAAAGCGGTAGGTGCTACTAATGCAGCAATTCTGATTCAATTTATGGCGGAATCTATTTTAGTTTCCACGGTGGGGGGAACGGCGGGTATTGGGTTGGGAATTGCGATCGCCTTTGGGGCCGCGACAGCGTTCAAATTTCCGTTTGTGGTGTCTGTATGGTCGATATCAGCAGGTTTTGGGCTATCTTTTACCGTCGGACTATTAGCAGGAGTATTGCCGGCCAGGAATGCCGCTCGCTTAGATCCGATCGCAGCTTTACGCAATGATTGAACTGACTCATCCGCGTTTATCTGCGTGCATCTGCGGTTAAAGATTCCAAATCTGCCAGCAATGTTAGATTGAGACAATTTAAGATGCTAGATTTAATCGGGCGCTTTTCATCCCAAAACACAATTGATGAATAAAAGCTAATTGCAGCAGATGAATTCAAAAGCTCAAAACTTTTACGTGCGATTCCCTCGTCTTCAAAGCTGAGAAAATAAACAGTATCATCAAAAATTACAGGTTTATTAGTAATTGCACCAATTAATCTGAAATCCAATTTTTTATAAAGTCCGCAAATGGCTATTTTCCAAAATTTAAAACTATAATCGCCAACTCCAAAAACAGAAAAGCGAGGATTATGTTGATAAATCTTGCTTTTGCGATTGTCTAAATATTGTGCGTTTTTTTCGAGATAGCACCCAGTTTTAGGAGCTATCTGGCTGATATATTCGGTTGATTCGCCAATAAATTTTTGAGTTACTAAAATATAGCGATTTGTGGCATTAATTCGATTTTGAGCGACATCCGAGCCTTTAAGTAACGGAAATAGATAAGTTTCCTCAAGTTCGACAGCCTCCCCAAATCCATTGACAAAAAAATTATCAATTTTACGAATTTTACGAAATTCCATCACATTCGAGCAGTCATGTTTGACACCAGATCGCCATTTCACCCCTGAATTTACAGCATATAAATTACTCAATTTATTGAAAGAATCTATATCTTTAACCAGGAGATTGTTGTGATATCCGATTCGATGGCAGTCAGAACTTTCTAAACTGCTAAATACATCGCAGAAGTAGTTTTGTGAGCTTGAGTCAAACTTGCAGAATAACAGACAGGCATCAACATTTGCATCAAAATACTTTTTAGCATCTATTTTGTAAGTTGCACAGCTAGCGAGATTAAGTTTTTTTGAATGAATGTAACTCAATAACTTTCTAGCCACGGAAGTCTTGCAAAGCATTGCCAGAGTGGCGTCACGATTTTGCAACCATTGCACCACCTGAATTAGCATCCATTCTGAGATATCGAAGTTACTTTTACCTGTTAGTGCGTCTAAGCCCGTGTGCTTTTGAAAATTACTTTTTTTCGGCAAGTTTTCACTGCGAATAGTTCCTTGTTGTGAGTTTGTTACCCAAGGAAAGTTGCCAAGTACCAGCACCCTATGATTAAAGCGGTTGATTAATGATGTCCAGTCAAACTCAAAAAAATCTCCGTGCTTAACCTCATATCTTTCATCCTGTAGCAATTCATGCTTAGCTCTTAATTCTCTTAAATAACTTTGATTGATTTCAACCCCGATCATCTTGCTGGCGGATGGAAACGAATTTGCAGCAGCTTTAATGAAATTACCTATCCCGCAAGTTGGCTCAATGATGACTTTGGGGTTAACATCAAGTTCTATCAATTTTCGGCACACCATCTCGGCTAATTCCAGCGGTGTCTGAAAATCCCCATATTCTAGTTTGGTTTTGCGATCGTTGGAACTCATCGGTTAGAGTTATAAACTGCGATCGTGCTTTTATTGCCTTAGCTATCTCTCCAATCAGCGCCAGAATCTCAACCGAGATTGATATTTTGCCATAAATCGGCGGTCGCAAACCTAGAAAGATGACCAACATTTGTTGTCGCGATTACAACATCCACAACATCAAGAGTCGTCGCCTGTGCTGCCAAAATCATATCGCTGTCAATCGTCTTATCACCTGCTGTCGGTTGTCCTTGCTGACGAGCTTGTGCCCAAAACATCGCAGCTTGTCGCATAGCAGCAGTTGTAATGGGTAAATACTCCACCAAGTTAGCTAATTCATCTAATCGAGCAATACCCCTTACCTTATTTGCTCGCAGCAATTCTCGGCGAACTTCATAATCGGCTATTTCGGGAATAATAACTCGAATATTGGATGTTGTAATAAGTCTTTGCAACCAGCGAGTACAAAGAGTGCTTTCAGGAGATAGCTTTGGATTCGTAACTAAACCAATTGGTCCTGCATCCAGAAAAACGACTCTGCTCACCAAGTTACACCTTTTAATTCAATAGGAAATAGCTTGCGTTCAGATAAACGATCTTCGTCAAGAGCCTGAATCAGATACTCACCTGTTTCTTGCTGCTCTTCGGCATCTTCTTCATCCATCCAAGACTGAAGCAGATTAACCAATTTTGCCTGCTTTTGTTTTAGCAGAATATATTCTATCAGCAGTTGCCGAGTGTATGCTTCCGTCGAAAGCCCTTGCTCTTCTGCTCTTTGTGTTAAGTATTGCTCTATTTCTGGTGTCAGGGTGAGGGTGAGTGTCATAGGTGTTTTTATAGCAGCACTCTTATACTTTACAACCTACTAGGCTAAGCTGGCGATCGATCGATCACTTGGGAGCATTGACGTAGAAACTTCGATCTGTTTCAATTATTAGAGCGGCTTTAACGGCCAAGCTCACCGGATGCAGATAATTTTTGGGATTCAACGTCATCTACCTTGAAGATTTAATCTTATCAATAACCTGCAACATTCTCTTTGCACAGGCAACTGCCTGATCTGGGGTTTGGCACTCTGAGGCTCGGATTCGCTCAATATGAACCCCCTCATGAGCAAGCATAGTTGTCCTATCATGTGCTTCTGCTGGTGTTTCGTTGTGTACAGTATCACCATCTACTTCTACAACGAGTACAACACCGT
Source organism: Microcoleus sp. B4-D4 (assembly GCF_036705185.1). Taxonomy (NCBI): domain Bacteria; kingdom Bacillati; phylum Cyanobacteriota; class Cyanophyceae; order Oscillatoriales; family Microcoleaceae; genus Microcoleus; species Microcoleus sp. B4-D4. The sequence continues at coordinate 216,040 of NZ_JAUBTX010000004.1, forward strand.
TTTTAACAATGACAAAATCTGGTTCAATTCTTCTGTATTTTTCACCACCTCTAATGAAAACGGGTAATGGAGCAAAGGATACCCCAAGTGATTTAAGAGCTTTGTAAAAAAGTACTTCGTTCTGAGAACGAAACAGAAGCCCGTCTACTGTTCTCGAAGGTATATTATCAGACCTAACACGACCTTGATTATTGACACCTTTACCTGTGACCCAATTCTTTGATTTTTCGCGCCACTCCTCATCTGCGCTCAGAATTGGACTAATACTTAAATAAGCTAAATCATCATCTGGGTATGGTTTGAGAAGTATTCTTGCCTTCTCCAGAATTAGATTTTCACATCCTTCAATATCGTCATAAATTTGCGAGTAAAGGCAATCAGGAACTTGAAGATAGAGGTGGTAAATGTTTTGGTAGAATTCTTCCCGACACCAGACGATACTATACTCTGCATTTGCTAGGATAGCCACCTCACGCAAGCAACCTTCTGAGGCAAATAGCCTTGCGCTTGTCGCCAGGAGAGCTTCAATATCATTAATGAGTTTGCGACTTGGGTTTGAGGTCATGCGGAGGTATTATAATTCTTAAACTAAGAAGATCACAAAACATCGCCCTACAGCAATAGATTAAAAAAACAGAGGGAGAGTTTAGCATAAAACTTAACCCCAAAAGTCAAATTTTATGCTCTAAACCCGCCCTCGCAAAACTCCCTTAATAGGCGTCTTGCAATTCGTAGAAATCAGGAGAAATGTAATCTTTCCGCAACGGCCAGCCTACCCAATCTTCGTTCATCAAAATCCGTTTCAGATTCGGATGTCCTTCGTAGACTATGCCGTACATATCGTAGGATTCCCGTTCTTGAAAGTCGGCTGCTTTCCAAATCCAGTACACTGATGGTACTCTCGGATCTTCGCGGGGGATAAATACTTTGACGCGAACTTCTTCGGGATGGGAAGCATTATCTGTCAGCTTAGCCAAGTGGTAGACGCTGACTAAATCTTCTCCAGGGCCTTGGTCGTAGGCGCACTGGCACTGCATATAATTGAAGCCGTAGGCATACAGTGCTGTTGACATCGGAATTAGGAATTCGCGATCGACCTTTAATATCTCCACGCCCAAATTATCGGCCGCTAAAGCTTCGTGTTCAAAGCCATTTTGAGTCAGCCACTGAGAAACCTTCCCAGCTTCAACAATCGAGGTTTCTGTCTCAGCCACGTTGTACCTCCTGTTTTTGTCCTGCAAGCAGGGCGGGCGGTACTGGCATTCCCATTGCTTCAGTCAATTCCTTCGGCGGGGCCATCCGGCCGGGAATTGACAAATATTTGCCGTCCAAAATGTCATCTACTACTTTCATTTTGTGGGGTCTGGTGTAGTAGCGGTGGGTGGGCAGCAAGTTGCCGCGTTCCTGCATCGAGTCGTTGGCGATTTTTTTCCGCAGTTTGATAATTGCGTCAATAATCGCTTCTGGACGGGGAGGACAGCCGGGGATGTACACATCTACGGGAATCAGTTTGTCAACGCCTCTGACTGCTGTGGGGGAGTCTACGCTGAACATTCCGCCGGTGATGGTGCAAGCGCCCATCGCGATGACATATTTGGGTTCGGGCATTTGTTCGTACAGCCGCACCAAGATGGGGGCGTACTTCATGGTAATTGTACCGGCGGTGATTAACAAGTCGGCTTGCCGGGGACTCGATCGCGGTACTAAGCCGAATCTGTCGAAGTCGAAGCGCGATCCGATTAAAGCTGCAAACTCGATAAAGCAGCAAGCCGTACCGTAAAGCAGCGGCCACAGACTGGAAAGTCTCGCCCAGTTGTAGATGTCGTCAACCGTGGTTAGGATGACGTTCTCTGATAATTCGGATGTGACTTGCGGGCGCTCTGCCGGATTGACAATTAGCGATTTTTGTGATGTGTCTGAACTTAAGACCATTCTAAGGCTCCTTTGCGCCATGCATATACAAGAGCAATAACGAGGATCGTGATAAAAAACAAGGCTTCGATAAAAGCCAAGAGTCCTAGCTGGTTGAAAGCTACCGCCCAAGGATATAGGAAGACAGTTTCTACGTCGAAGATGACGAAGACCAGGGCGAACATATAATATCGGATGTTGAACTGAATCCAGGCTCCGCCGATCGGCTCGACGCCAGATTCGTAGGTAGTGCGTCGGTCGTAGGGACGACTTTTGGGCCGTAGTACCTTAGACGCCGTGAGGGCGAGGATAGGCACTAGGCTCGAAATTAGCAGGAAGCCTAAAAAATACTCGTAGCCGCTGAGTGCAAACACGGTGAATAATTACTGCCTCGGTGAAAGGGTTTGTAACTCTATCTTTACATTATATGGATTTTGCGTAGCTAGAATTACGAATTAGTTGAGATTAATCGTCCATATTCTGCAATAATTTTTAATGTATCTTTTAAGATTAGCTTACGTACCCTTTTGGAGCTATGAGCGATCCAGCCACTGAGACTAAAACCCTCGATCGGCACGAGTGCCGCGCCTGCGGCTACGTCTACGATCCGAAAAAGGGAAATCCTAAAGTTGACATTGCCCCTGGCACGGCTTTTGAAGATTTGCCCCAAACTTGGGTTTGTCCCGTTTGCGCGGCACGCAAGTCCATGTTTCAAAATCTCGGTCAGCAGGAAGGGGTTTCGGGATTTAAGGCAAATCAGCGCTACGGTGTCGGTGTCAACGGTATGACCGAAGGTCAGAAAAGTTTGCTGATTTTTGGCGGCTTGGTCGTTGGTTTCTTGTTTTTACTTAGTATGTATGGTTTGCAGTAGGACGATTGTGAGATTTTGGCAACGAATTGTAATGTTATTGGCGGCTGCGCTCATTTGTACGAGTTGCAGCACGATCGGTTCTGTGAGTTACAACCCCTGGCAGGTGATATCCTTGCCGACGGAAGCTAATTTGCAGGATGTTGCCTTTACGGGCAATCCCGATCGCGGCTGGGTTGTCGGTTCGGAGGCAACTCTGTTTGAAACGACCGATGGCGGCACGAACTGGAAGCAGATAGTTCTGGATATTGATGAGCCGAGGTCGCGTTTTTCGTCGGTGAGCTTTTCCGGTTCCGAAGGCTGGATAGTCGGCCAGCCTTCGGTTTTGCTCCACACTACCGATGAAGGCAACTCTTGGACGCGGATTGCTTTGAGTGCTCAGTTACCGGGTTCTCCAAGTACGATCGCCGCCTTGGGCCCGAAGGCCGCCGAGATGACGACGGATGTGGGGGCAATTTACCGGACTTCTGACGGTGGCAAAAATTGGAAAGCTGTCGTTCAGGATTCCTTTGGGGTAGTTCGCAACATCAACCGTTTTGAAGACGGGCAATATGTGGCAGTTTCCTCCAAGGGCAATTTCTATTCCGTGTGGAAACCCGGACAAGAAGCTTGGGAACCTCACAACCGCAATAGTTCTCGCCGCCTGCAAAATATGGGCTTTACCAAGGATGGGCGCTTGTGGATGCTCGCCCGCGGCGGTCAAATTCAATTTAGCGATCCAGAAAGTGCCGAAGGTTGGGCAAAACCGTTTTTTCCCGATCGCAAGGCAAGTTGGGGTTTGCTAGACCTGGCTTACCGGACTGATAATGAAGTTTGGGTAGCCGGCGGCGGCGGCAATTTGCTGTGCAGCTTAGATGGCGGGAAAACTTGGCAAAAAGACCGCGAAGTTGAGGATGTTCCCGCTAATTTTTACAAAATTGTCTTCATGGGGCCCGATCGCGGATTTGTGCTCGGCGCTAAGGGCACTCTACTGAAATATCAAGGTTCAGCACAAGCTGCTTGATAGTAGAATAGTAATAGAGATTGTCTGTCGATTTGTTGTTGAAAGGAGGATTCTAAATGTCAGGTACAACTGGAGAGCGTCCGTTTGGGGACATTATTACAAGTATCCGTTATTGGGTAATTCACAGCATCACCATTCCGGCTTTGTTTATTGCTGGATGGTTGTTTGTGCAAACCGGTTTGGCTTACGATGCTTTTGGCACTCCTCGCCCCAACCAGTATTTCACAGAGCAGCGCCAAGAAATCCCGATTGTCTCGGATCGCTTTGAAGCTAAACAACAAGTAGATCAGTTCATTGCCAAGTAATTTAACAAGGAGTTGGAAAAATGACTAGCAGAACGCCAAACAATGAGCCGATTTCGTATCCGATTTTTACGGTACGCTGGTTGGCAGTTCATACTTTAGGTGTCCCAACAATTTTCTTTTTGGGCGCGATCGCAGCAATGCAATTTATTCAACCATAGGAGTTTACGATGCCTGAACGCATTCCTAATCCCAACGAACAACCCGTAGAGTTAAATCGCACTTCCCTTTATTTGGGTTTGTTGATGATTTTTTGTCTGGGTATTTTGTTCTCCAGTTATTTCTTTAACTAACTGGTGACGCTAGTTTGATGTCTGCAGTTCGATGAATTTGTTTTGCTGTGAATTAATGAGGTGATGGCTATGTTTAGTGAAAGTGGCAGAATTCCTTTGTGGCTGGTAGCTACTGTCGCAGGCCTAGGTGTTCTGAGCATTGTGAGCCTTTTCTTCTACGGCGCTTATGCCGGTTTGGGTTCTTCGATGTAAGGAGAATCTCGCGTATTTTACGCCTCAAACCCCCCTAAAAAAAAGGGGGGTTTAATTATGCGAATTTGGTTGGTAAATCCGGGATAAATATTAGAAAAAGTGTTGATTATTTGGCAAGTTTATGATATTAAACTGCTTTTGGTCAATAAACCTGTAGGGACGGGTTAACCAATCATATCGTTTCCGGTTGCATCGGAATAATAAAATCGAGTCAACAGTCAGTAGGGGCGGTGCCTGTGAGTGCGGGCCCTCTTAACAGTCAACAGTCAACACTCAACAGTCAACAGTCAACATCATAAGGAGTGTTACCGGAAATGATATCACCCTCTCATATCATGTCCACACTACGAACCCACGAGAAAATCTCGCCCGAAACCGGGTTTCCTTCGAGAGATTTCGCCACCAAACCGAGATTTTCCCAGAAACCAGGTTTCTGAGCCCCAGGGGCAATCTCGCCCGAAATCCGGTTGATTTCGAGATATATCCATAAAAACTGGATTTTTATCTCATCGGGCCTGCTTTGGGTATTAGCCAAAAGTTGCGAGTAGAATAGTGCAAGAGCCGATCGCTCGATCGTAGTCCATAGCGAAATATGACCCCACCGCAGCCGCCCCGCAAACCTCAAACCGTCTTGGGTGCGATCACCCAAGCAGTCCAGACTATTGCCAAGGTTAATTTTAACCAGCTAGCCCTGAAACCGAATGCCAAAGTACCCGAACTGTGGGTACAAGATGCGGGTGCAGCTAAAGCTGAGGTTTATCCGCTATTGGGCGATCGATATTTATTAGGTCGATCGTCCAAATCATCAGATATTGTAGTTCGCAATCCCGTTGTGAGTCACGTCCACCTATCCCTGTCGCGGGATACTCGGCGGCGGACTCCTTTTGTGATCAAAGACGAAGACTCAACCAACGGCATTTACTCCGGCAAAAGGCGAGTTAAAAGTATGTCCCTGCGTCACGGAGACGTGTTCACCTTGGGCCCGCCGGAACTCGCCGCCGCCGTCAGAGTTCAGTACGTAGATCCGCCGCCTTGGTATTTGGAATTTGTGCGCTACAGCTTTTACGGAGTCAGTGGCATCACCGCTTTGATTGCGGTGTTGGTAGGTGTCGAATCCACCAAGTTTCGAGTGCGGCCTCTGCCGAGAAGCATCAACGGCCCGGTGATCGTTTACGCCCGCGACGGACAAACTCCCCTGCGCCCTCCCCAGAACAACGCCCACGTAGAATTAAAGGGATTGCAGGATTTTTCGCCTTATTTGTCCAAGGCGGTACTTGCTTCGGAAGACAGCCGCTACAATTGGCATTTGGGTGTAGATCCGATCGGGGTTTTGCGCGCACTTTTAACCAACGTGCGCGGCGGAGGAATTCGCGAAGGCGGCAGCACAGTGACGCAGCAGTTAGCGAGGAGTTTGTTTCGAGATTATGTGGGAACTCAAGATTCCGCCGGACGCAAATTGCGGGAAGCCGTAGTTGCGTTGAAACTGGAGAATTATTACAGCAAAGACGAGTTATTGCTGACTTATTTGAATCGCGTGTTTTTGGGAATTGACCTCTACGGTTTTGAGGATGCGTCTCGGTTTTATTTTGGCAAGTCGGCGAAGGATTTAACTTTGTCGGAAGCGGCGACTTTGGCGGGTATTTTGCCCGCACCAAATAGTTTCAATCCGATTCAAAATTATCAGTTGGCGGTGCAGTATCGCGATCGGGTGATCGAACGGATGCGGGCACTGGGGACAATTTCTCAGGAAGAAGCCGATCGCGCGAGGCGATCGCGAATCGACATCAATCCCAAAGCCCGCCAATATCTGCAAAGTACGATCGCTCCTTATTTCTACAGTTATGTATTTGACGAATTGGAGTTTTTGCTGGGAGAACAGTTAGCCAGAGAAGGCAATTTTATAGTAGAAACAGGCTTGAATCCCAGCCTGCAAAAAGTAGCCGAATCTTCCCTCAAAAATGCCGTAGAAAATGCCGGAGCCAGTGCAGGTTTTTCTCAAGGAGCCGTAGTAACTCTCAATACTGCCACCGGGGAAGTCTTAGCATTAGTTGGGGGCGTAAGTTACCTGCAAAGTCAGTTTAATCGGGCTACCCAAGCATTGAGACAGCCCGGTTCTACATTTAAGATTTTTGCCTATACAGCAGCCATAGAACGCGGAATTTCACCCACCAAAACCTATTCTTGCGAGCCGCTTTCCTGGGGCGGACAAAGTTACAGCGGCTGCGAAAGAACCAGCGGCAGCGCTGATATGTATCGGGGCATAGCACAGTCGGAAAATGTAATTGCTTTGAGAGTAGCACAAGATGTCGGTTTAGACAATGTAGTGGGAATGGCAAGACGTTTGGGGATTACATCTCCACTGCGTTCTTCTCCTGGTTTGGTGTTAGGTGAAAGTGAAGTTAACGTATTGCAATTAACGGGTGCATTCGGGGTTTTGGCGAACCGGGGTTTGGGCAACCGCCCCCACGTAATCAAGCGAATTATTGACAGCAGCGACTGCAAAGATCGAAATGATTTTAACAGTTGTCGGGTGATTTATGACTATCAAAAAGATAGCGTTGCCAACCGGCAGTTAGTTTCTGAAGCTGTAGCGGATACGATGACGGATATGCTGCAAGGTGTGGTGCGGGGAGGTACGGGGAGCAGTGCTGCTTTGGGTTTGGGAGAAGCTGGAAAAACAGGCACGACTAATGATAATAGAGATTTGTGGTTTGTCGGTTATATTCCGAGCCAGCAAATGGTGACAGGAGTTTGGTTGGGGAATGATGATAATTCTCCGACTGCGGGAGGCAGTGCAAATGCTGCTCAGTTGTGGGGGGAATATATGCGGCAGGTGGCGCGTTAAGTCATTAGTCATTAGTCATTAGTCATTAGTCATTAGTCATTGGTCATTTCGGTGGCGCACCTGATACCAAATCGGGTGGATTACCATAACAAAAACGGTTCGTAGTGCGGACTTGCATACGCTTGGAGTTGGAGAATCTAAGGAATGAAAATTTAATAACTTAAGCGATTGCTCGTTGCTCGTTACCAGGAAGAGCCTGGTAATGCAGATAGGCGAGGCTCTGCCTCCTTTTATCTGGCAACTTACAGGAGAGAGGACTGTAGGAGGTGTTTAACTTATTAACTTTTCGCTCCTAAGCGGACTAAAGTCCGTACTACGAACCAATTGTTGCAAAAGTTTTGAACATTGTATTAACTCAGGGATGCTTTTTTTAGGGCTTGGGTGGTTCGCCTCCAGATCGATCGCACATATTTTCGTTGGTCGATCGCGTGGAGTACAATAAATGCCAGGAAAGTATAAACCATCCAGAAATGGATATTTCTTGCCAAATCTACAACCGCTGCATTTTGAGGAAAGATATCGGGCAGCGTTGCAACCCAGAAAAAAGGGACATTCCCGCTTTTGTAAGAATTAGAGAGGAAAAATCCGCTCAGGGGAACCGCTACCATAAACAAATAAATTGCCGCGTGCAGTAGAAAGGTGCGAATCCACTCACCTGTAAACTTGGGAAGGCGGCGCGTATACTTGCGCCACCACACCCGCTGCAAAATGAAAATACGCCAAGTTAGCAATGCCATTGTCAGCGCCCCAAGCGATTTGTGCAAGCTATAAGCGTTGCCTTGCAATGGTGTACTGTCTGGCATTTTTACCATCAAAAGTCCCCCAGCCAGCAGCAGCAGATAACAGGTTGCCATCACCGCGTGCATTGACCATAATTGCTTGAAGGCTGAATTCGATCGAGGTTGGGGCTTTGTTGCTTGCGGAACTAATTTTGAACTCATCAAATATCTCCTAGACACACTTGCAACCTCAGAAACCCGGTTGAGTCCTAAATTTTTCGTGAGGGTACAGCAAATATTTCCTAGAAACCGGGTTTCTAGCCCGCGATGCTCAAGTCCTGAGTCCGAGAAACAGGGCGACATCCAGACAAAATAGAGTGCAAATTAACTACATTTCCGATGACGGCGATCGCAGGTGCTGAAAATCCAGTAACCTCAACTTGCTCTACAATTGTACCCAAAGTTCCGATCAATTCTTCTTGTTCCGGCCTGGTTCCCCAGCGCACTAATGCTACGGGCGTTTCTGCGCTCAATTGGGCTGCGGTTAACTCACCGATAATGTGAGGCAAATTGTGGATTCCCATGTATACTACAATGGTTTCGGAGCCGCGGGCGATCGCCTGCCAATTTACCTCCGGCCGATATTTTCCCGCTGATTCGTGGCCTGTGACAAAGGTGACTGAGGAACTGTACGATCGGTGTGTCAGAGGAATTCCCGCATAAGCCGCAGCCGCAATCCCCGAAGTTACACCGGGGACGACTTCCACCGCAACTCCAGCTTTTACCAACTCTTCCATTTCTTCGCCGCCGCGCCCGAAAATAAAAGGATCGCCGCCTTTGAGACGAACTACGATCGCATTATCTTGAGCTTTTTCTATTAATAACTGAGTTGTTTCGTCCTGCATTAACGAGTGGCGGCCTTTGCGTTTTCCGGCATCAATTTGTTCTGCTTGCGGGTTGATTGCTGCCAAAATTTGATGGCTGACTAAAGCGTCGTAAATCACCACATCCGCACACTCTAACAAAGCTTTTCCCTTCAAGGTCATCAAACCCGGATCTCCGGGGCCCGCACCTACTAAATACACTTTGCCTAAAGACATTTTTCTGGCTTCCTTTACCTCTTCTGTGCCTCTGCGGTTCATTTTTGAATTAAATTCCCAATTAAATCTGCTAATTCTGCACTTGCGCCTAGAGGGTTTGCCAGATGAAGTTCCGCCGCCGCAAATTGCTGCTTTAACTGTGCGACATTTTTGGCGATCGCATCTGTAATTCCTCCATTAAATAAGAAGTATGGCACAATCCCTATTTGCTGCTGTCCACCGCGAACCAAATTATCAATTTGTGCTTCCAAACTCGGCTTTACCGACCAATAAGCCGTCAGTGCACCGAGTTCGCTGGCGATTTTCTCAACTGTCGAGTTACCTCCGGGGCGGCGGCTGCCGTGAGATAGTAAAATCCATTTTGGCAATAGCAAATTGGGAAGAAAAGCCACTTCTTGCATCTGACTTTTTAGCAATTTCGTTAAGCCCGCTTCCTGGGAACCTAAATGCGGGCGCAATTCAATTTTTAGTGTGGTACCAAAAGTTTTTTGGGCAGTTTCTACCTCTGCGGGTATGTCTTCGGCGACGTGAACTCCGGGTAATAAAAATGCGGGCAGGATTTGCAATTGTGTCAGCCCCAGCGACAGGGTATGTTCGCCAAAACTGCAAATTTGTTCGTGCAGCGGCGCGGGGCCGAGTTCTAGGGTGGCGGTGGCTACTGCGGGGAACGAGGCGGCTAATTTTTGAGAAAGCAGTTGACCGAGGTTTTCCAAAGCCAGTTGGGGTCTGGGGTCGCGGCTGCCGTGAGATACTAATAAATAGGTCGATCGCAATTTCAATATGGATTTGATGTTAATGTTCGATCGGGATCTGGACTTGCGCACAAAAACTCAAGTCACGTACCTTACAAAAGTTCGATCGGGATTTCAAATAATTATAACACCGTAGGGCGCTTGACTTAAAAATTACTCAACACAAAAGTTCGATATCGTAGGGTGCGCGGCTTGAAAATTACTCAACACTGCGCTTAAATTTTCTAAGCCGCACACCTTACAAAAGAAGGTGCGCGGCTTAAAAATTACTTAACACATGGCTTAAATCTTCTACGTCACACAGTTTATGCAACTCTCAAATTAACCTTTGGGAGCTGGATCGGCAATGTATTGGAAAGTAGGTTCAGAGTTCCAAGGGCCGCGTTCATCCTTGCCATTTGTGGACAAGTTAAAGTAGAGATCCACAGTGGAATCTGGCGGAATATTGCCGAACAAAGGATCGGTGAGTTTGCCCAGCGCTTCCAGAGCTTTCATGAACATTTCAGTGTGAGAAATTTCGCGAGTCAGCAGAAAGTGCAGGGTCTTTTTCGTTCCCGTATCCGGTGCTAGTTTAATCAATTCTTCGTAAGTTTGGCGAGCTCCTGCTTCCGCACCGATATTAGCGCGCAAATCGCGCACGACATCGCCGCCTTCGTTGACATAAGCAGCGCTCCAAGCTTGACCTTGGCTGTCCAACAAGTGCGGGCCTACACCGCGCACCGCAAACAAAGTGCTTTTGTAAGCTTCTGTTTGGTCAACGTTTTTGGTGTGCATTTCTATGAGTTTGCCAACCATTTCTAAGTGGCTGAACTCTTCTATTGCAATATCTTGGAGCATATCCTTAATCCCTGCATCTTCACAGTGAAAGGACTGCACCCAGTATTGCAGAGCTGCTGTCAGTTCTCCGGTTGCTCCGCCAAACTGTTCTAGCAGCAATTGGGCAAAACGGGGGTTTGGTTGGTCTACAGTCACCGCAGCCATTAATTGTTTTTTGTGAAAAAACATGGATTGATACCTCTCTTTAATTCTGTTGCTACAGTCTCAGGATTGCAGACTTGTAGCTGTGTTCACCTTCAGCATCCATTGTGCGACAAGCGATCGCACCGAACCTCGGTCGCTGGTTACATCTAACGACACAAATTTCTCTGCTTTCAGGTAGAGTTTAAACTTAAAATTTTAGTTAGTTAATCGGTATAAACATTACGATTTAGGATCGCTATTATTGTCGCACTCGGTTAATTTGGCTGACAGGGCATCGAGGTGTCGCAGCCACTGAATGCCACCTACCCAACTGCGAGATGGGATGTGTCCGATTGGTGCTTGCTGAGTAAATTTAAGTTGTCCTGAAGCAGTAGCAGAGTTGTATGTCGGCCAGTTTACCCGATTGCAAAATCGGATATAATCTCCCTCGACGCTTTCGTAAATCTGCTGCTAGGAAAGTTTTGCCAAATCTACCTTTCCCTAAAAGTTGAGTCGGTCGATATCGCTGTCTCAGCAACAGGTGATAGCCACAGTTTAAGCAAAGTTTTGCAGTGTTGGGGTTTTCAGGTTGTTGACATTCTCGATTGAGACAGTAAGTCATATCGATTTTAGATTTTAGATTGAAGAATGTTAGATTGTGAAGAATTTTTATTAAATGCACTGCTTTTGTTTTCTCTTTCCTTCGAGGCGCGTTATTCTCAGCAGCGCGAAGGAGCTGCCACCGCCGGGCCCGCCCGACTGCTCTGGAAGCGGGATATTTGCCGGTCGCGAACAGGGAAAATTGTGCTAAACTCTTGCTGTGCATGGAATTTGAGGCGCAATTGATGCGATCGGTTCAGGGACGCTGAAAAAAAAAATCAAAATTTTTTTGCTTGACCCCTAGACTTTTTCGGGAATATAGTGCTATAGTTAGAAAAGTTATGGCGAGTGTAGCCAAGTGGTTAAGGCAGTGGTTTGTGGTACCACCATTCGTGGGTTCAATTCCCATCATTCGCCCTTTTGATTATATTGTACAGGTGCGATCGCCCGTTGGGTGCTTAGCTCAGATGGCGGTTGAAACCCCATCTATACAAACGATTTCCGTACCAAGCGGACTTAAGAAGATAACGTGATTTTCGTTTCCCGGTCTTCAACCCGCACAGGCGGGTTTCGTTTGTATAGACGCGGTTTCTAACCGCCCGGTTTTGTACAAACCTATGTGCTAATCTTAAATCCAATCTAAATGCAAGGCAGAGCCTCTGGATCTGCGTTACCAGGCTCTGCCTGGTAACGAGTTAAATCCTACAAACCGATGTGCTAATCTTAAATCCAATCTAAAATCTAAAATCTAAAATCTAAAATCAAAATATGCCATCTTTAGTAGCAGAAGATTGGGGATATAAATTTAGTGGCGATCGCACAATTAATAAATTTATTCGGGATATAGAAGGAGAAGCCGCTTTAGCGAAATATTACGATTGGGAATGCAGAGAACGCGCCCAACTTTTGATGTCGGAAATAGCCGGCACATCCCACAGTCTTTTCTACGTGCGCCGCCAAAAGGTAAATGATAGATTTTCTGAAGAAGAAATTTGGGAATTGATTCTTGCTACGGATGGAGATAATTTTGAATTGCCAGAATTGTTGCAAAAAGCCGATCGCACTTTGCGATTGTTAGCAACAGTACGCACAGAAGACGGAATCGGCGGATTGAAATTGCTGGATGCTGGTTTGGTGGCGGTTCCCAGAGGCAGAAAAGATGGCTATGTTTTGCCGGTGCAGTTGCGACTTTTGCCGCAAACTCGCTCGCCAATTCCTGCAAAGTCGATCGCCCGCATCCAACAAATACCATTTTGGGACGACAGACACATACCGACTACCGAACAATTAAAAGTTTGGCACACTTTCTTAAATGTGGAAAAACGCATCGCCGAAGCGCGTCAATTTTGCGTACCTTTCCGCGCCCACAACTACGGTTCTGGCTTAAAAACCGTAACTTTTGAAATAGATCGCAATTCTGCAACTCTTGACGGCTACGATGAAAATCCCTTACAAATCGGCGACTTTCGCGAAAGGCTAAAACAAGCCAGAAATGAAGATATTATCTTATTTGATTCGCCGCCCGGAAGCAGAAGTTCGCGCGATGGCGAAACTTTGGGTAGCATTGCTGAAATTGAGTTTGAACGCGGTAAATTGCGGATTAAATTAGATTTTGATTTGGGCGATCGCATGGCAGGTGGCAGATATCAACTGCCCAAACAAGGATTTTTGTATTTTGAAGCTGCAGGCGATATCAGTCAGATCGATCGCAAGAAAAAAGCTTTAAAAATGCTGACTGACGGCCGCGCTCAAAATCCGTATTTGAGCGAATTTTTATTCGACTCTTCCCAGGCTAGAATTCCCGATAAATTAATTAAATTGGATCGGGAAGATTTATTAAATCGCAATGCTAATGACGACCAACTCGCCGCTGTTGAAATGGTGCTTTCGGCGCGGGATTTAATTTTGATTCAAGGGCCGCCGGGAACTGGAAAAACGACGGTGATTGCGGAGATTTGCTATCAAATTGCTCGTCAGGGCGGGAAAACGCTAATTGCTTCCCAGGCAAATTTAGCCGTTGATAATGCTTTGAGTCGGTTGGTGCACAATCCGGCGATTCGGGCTTTGCGGAAGGGAAAAGCTCATAAGGTGCAGGAAGAAGGCCAGCCGTTTTTGGAGGAAAATGCGATCGGCACTTGGCTGCAAAATACGGCGATTGATTGCGAACAAAAGCTCTCGCAGCGCCAGATAAATATCACATTTTTGCGGCAGTTGCTGGCAGATTCTGACCGATTTAATGCCTACTTTGCCACGGAAAAAGATTTTTTTAAGCAATTAAAGCACCTTCACGACGGCAAGGCAGATATTGAGGAAAAATTGACCGCGCAAACAGCAGTCTATGAACTAAGTTTAACGGCTAAAAGCGAGCTTGATTTTTTGGTTGATGGCTTAGCAAATCTGCTATCTGCGCCGGATATTAACTGGGAATCTTCGGAAGTTGCCGAGTTTATGCCGAAACTAAAACCTTATTCTGAAGGTAATGTTTTAGTAGAAAACTTTATGGCAAATGTGCGAATTTGTGTTAACCACGCTATTCAAATTGGCTTGGATCGCCCTATGTGCGGCGCGTTTGGGATTGCGGTTTGGTTGCGGGAAACTGTAGCAGCGCAAATGTCGGAATTTAAGGCGGCGGGCGATCGCGCTGATGAGGTTTGTCAGGCTATGTCAGCGGTTGCGGAGTCTTTGCGGGTGTCGCGGCAGTTGTCGGAGGCTGTGAATCAGCTACAGTTGGGGGACAAGCAAAATCAGACGCACCGCCACAATCTCGAACAGAAAATCAAGAATTTGGAACTGCGAAAAACGGAAATTGCCGCCGTTGTCGTCAGCGTTGCAGAGTGGATTGAGACAGCAGATGCAACACTTTATAAGGTTGTGCAATCTTGCTGCGAAACTAACGCGATGCTGACTGATGAAATGGTAGAATTGCCTGCGGGATTGCTGAAAATTGCGCGATCGCTCAAATTGCCGAGCGTCCCTCCTAAGAGTAAAGTGAATTTACCCGATTTGGAAAGACTGCAAAACGCAATTTCCCATGAAGCCAGCGCGGGTTTTAAGGACATTCAGGGGCAGCAATTCCGGTTTAGCGAGTTTTTGCACCTAAATTTGAGTCAAACGCCGCTCGTGCTCGCTGCGGGCGATCGGGCGCAATGGCAGCAACTAGCCAAAGACTTCGCCAGCTACGCCCAAATCAGCCCCAGCCAGCGCAAATTTATCGTAGAAAAAGCGAACAATTTATTCAGTAAAATTCAACAACTTTACAGTGAATCCTTTCAGCCCAATCAAATCCAGACAACTTGCGATCGCCTAGTCAAAGAATTGCTACACAGCATCCTCGCCAACGCCCGCCAGTGCATAATTCCCCTCAAAACCGAAACCGAACAACAACTGATCAAACAGCAACAATTATTAGATAAAATCGGTCAAACATTGAATCAGCAGCAAATATCTGCCGCCCAAAATCAGGTAGAAATAGCGCAGCAAGATGCGAATTTAAAAATTAGCGAAGTTACTAATTTGTTGCAAGCAATTGTCGCCCAGCCAAATGTACCTGAAAGATTGCGGAGTTTAGCCGAACAATATCTCGCGCAAAAGTCTAATATTTGGGAGCAACCGCAGCATTTTGTCAAGCAAATTGATGCTTGGAAGTTGAGCGCGATCCAGCTTGAAAAATCCATTGCTGACTTAGATCCTTTCGGGATTTTGGAAAATATTAAAAGCCGTCTTGACGAGCAATTATTACCGCTGCAAACAACCAGCGCCGGTTTGCAGCAGCAACTCGCACAACTTCAAGCAGAATTAAACGACATTACGGCTAAACTGCAACAGCAGCAACCAACAGCCGAATTAATAATTGAGAGAAATTGGTGGGAGTCAGCATGGCAAAGTTTCCCGGAAAAATACAAACCAGAAATTCCCAATGTCGAATTATTTGCCGTGGATTTTTTACGCAAAATTAAGCGTATTTTCAATAATTTTCAGAAGGAATTAGAACGAGAAGAAACAGCATTAAATCGTTCTCAAATTTTTGTTACAGATTGGATCGAAAAACTTCGCCATCCATCGGAAAAAGACCGCAACGATTTAAAGCAAATTTATATTGACAATGCTAACGTCATCGGCATTACCTGCGTGCAAGCTGCGAGTTTTGATTTTAGCAAAAACTTTCCTAGCTTTGATGCAGTCATAGTTGATGAAGTTAGCAAATGCACTCCGCCAGAGTTATTAATCCCAGCTTTGAAGGGTAGAAAATTAGTATTGGTGGGCGATCACAGGCAATTGCCGCCGATGTTCGATCGAAGTACGATCGATGATATCGCCGAAGATATCGGTTGCACTGGAGATGAACTTAGCTTTATCAAAGAATCGCTGTTTAAAGTATTGTTTGAAAATGCTAGCGACGGGATCAAGAAAATGCTGACAACTCAATACCGAATGCACCCGCAAATCATGGGCGCAATCAATCAGTTTTACCAACAAAAACTTAACTGCGGGATTCTGGAAGCCGATACGAGACGCGCGCACAATCTCGCAGGTAAAATTATTCAAGAAAACAATCACCTCCTCTGGGTGAAAACGCCTGTGGGACAAGGGTTTGAGGAGGAGAAACAGGGGACTTCGCGGCTGAATGTCAAGGAGATTGATGCGATCGAGCTTTTGTGCGAACAGATGGAAACCGCTTGGCGGCCTAAAATATTAGAGGGTGAACCGCCGAAGGAAATCGGAATCATTACTTTTTACGGCGCACAATTGAACGCCATTAAAGATAGAATAGAAGCCGAAAAGTTTCCTTCTTTGAGCATCCGCACTGGTACGGTTGACATATTTCAAGGCATGGAAAGACCTGTAATTATTGTCAGCACGGTGTGCAATAATGTTAGGGGTGATATTGGATTTGCTAAGGAACCGGAACGGGTGAATGTGGCATTTTCTCGCGCCCAGGAATTGCTGGTAGTTGTCGGCTGTCACGATTTATTTACCCAACAAACAGGTACTGTGGGAAAAATGTATCAGGAAGTTTCAAAAACGGTGCGTCACTGGGGAGGTTTTGTAGATGTTTCTAGCGTCCTCAGCTAAATCAATTGACTCGAATTTAAGTTCGCTAGCTGCACAAATCGAGCAACAAAATCCTGGTTTGTCGGTGTTGGCGGCGCGTCAATTGAGGTTTGCTATCCGCCAAACTCCGCTGGAGGTGACTGTTAGCGAACCGCGCGAGTTTAACGTGTTGGAGGAGTTTATTTTGCGGGCTGGTGTTGAGTTCGATCCTGCGCCGACTTTGCAGGAATTGGCGGATTTGTTGGGGTTGGATTTGGTTTTTGTGAAGACTGCGGCGGCGAATTTGGTTGGTTTGGAGGTTTTGGAGGTGGCGGATAATGGTAAAATTGCGTTAGCGAAGCCCTCGAAGAGGATCGCCCCGCAAGGTCAAGATTTTTGCGAAAAAGGTATGGTTAGTCGATCGCACGTTCAATCAATTTACGCGATTTCCGATCCTTTAAATCAAACTCTCACCTTCAAATTCGATGCTATAGCAGCAGAATCCAGCGATTTACCAGATTTAGCAGAATTAGTATCGCTGGAACATCAAATTACCGACTTTGCCGATTTAAGCATAGCAGAAATCCAGCCGTTAATCGAAGCATCCGGCCTAGGAATTCACGTCCCCGAAAACGGCAAAATTGTCTCCAAGTGCGATGTCATCGGCGACGATTTAGATGTTTTACAAACCGTATCAATTTTTGTGTTGCTGGATGGAATAGAAAATAAAACTACCATTCAAGCCCGACAGGGAAAGCAAATATTAGAAACAGCATCAAACTTTCTCAACCAACTCGAATCTCAGCAGAAATTGCTGAATGAATTGTGCAAATCAACGGAAGAAATTGCACAGCCTGAGTCAGGAACAATCCCGGTTCAAAAAACTCGCAAAAAGTCATCTACAGCCGCAGGAAAAAAGAAGAAACCCTAAAAGTTGCGAGTCCCCAAGAAAAGAGCGGACTCGCATTCTACACGCGCAATCCGTTTTTGTTATAGTAATCTACCGAACACGATTTAACTAATTCCTAGATTTCAGTATTTTCTATCCTGTAGGTGCGTCATATCAATTCCGGTTCACTCCTCATGATGTCAACAGTCAACAGTCAACAGTCAACAGTTAACAGTCAACAGTGAATTTACTATTCCGATAAAGAGAGGATTTGATATCAGTCTTAAGATTGCTAAACTGACGCACCCTACGATATTTCTACTGAGCCTTAACGCATTTCAGCATCCGCAAAGTAGCCGCCGCCCCGTAATTCCGCTTTGCAGAATCATCGGGAGCAAACCGATTCCCAATTTCGTTAAGAGGAGAAGCTACACCACAATAACCAGACATTTGATTGATAATCGCAGCAGCCCAATGATTCTGAGTATCTGAAAAAGTTTTAGGCTGCTGTTTAGCCAATAAATTCGGCTGCATTCCCCGCGCCAACAAACCAAATTCTGCAGATCTTCGCATCACCGCCATCAATTCAGCGCGAGTCACAGGCTGCGTAGGTTTAAAAGTTCCATCTGTGTAACCGCTGACTATCTTATTGTCTCGCGCAAATTGAATTTTTCCCGCACTCCAGCGTGAGTTATCAACATCGCTGTAGGGACGGGAAGCAACTATGCTGGGAAATGCGATATTAGCACCTTGTATTCCTTTCAAGGATTCCAATACTAAAGATACTAATTGCTCTCTGGTGACAGCAAGTTGGGGCCGAAAGGTATTATCTTGAGCAAAGCCCGCTACAAATCCCAGCGCGACAGCTTCTTTAATTTCGGAAGCGTAGATATCAGTTGCAATATCTCCGAATGTAGAAGATCCAGTATTTCCGCCAGTATTTCCGCCAGTGTTTCCTCCGGTATTTCCTCCGGTATTTCCACCAGTATTTCCTCCGGTATTTCCGCCAGTATTTCCGCCGTTATTTCCTCCGGTATTGCCAGTTTCTCCCGGCGCGTTTTGACTGGTTGTGAAATAAAAATGACCTAATACTTTGCCTTGATAAGCTCTTTTACTAAATCGCCAGCCCGGATCGAGGGTGATTTTCATAAAGCCGTTAACATCACCGTTTGTCCGGCCGATAATTATCGGTTTAACGTTGGGATCTAGGGAAGTTCCCATGAGTACAACATTGCCATCAATTTTTTCCAAACTTAGGCTGTATTTTAATGCTAAATCGGTGCCGCCCATGCGAATAGAAAAGCCGTTGCTGTCTGTGGCGCGGCCGCAAATGCCGGTGAAATCAAAATTAACTAATAAGGGATCGATTCTGACGGGATTAGAGCCGTTTTCGCTCCAGCATTGCCGTTTGTCTGTTACTTGTTCTACAATTAGCAATTGATAGCCACCGAAGGGGCGGGGTTGGGCGATCGCAACTACTCGCTCTTGGTTAATTTCGGTTTCGTCAAAAGTAAATGCTTTGACTGGGGCGATCGCGCCTAGTGTTAAAATTGCTGAACCTGCCAGTGCGGCTGCTGTTCGTAGCAGTAAATGTTTCATAGTTTTTCCCTCTTTACTCCTTGTGTTGATGAGACATACCTAGAAGATTAAAAGGTCGCGGTCTTCTGACAACAAGATAGAATTTTACCATCTGTTGTTCCGTTGATGCGCCCTGAGTCGGAGAAATATAATAAAATTCAATACCGTGCAAATTAAATCTGAGCCAACCTAGCCTCCCAACTATCGGGGGGACAAGAGTATTTTATTTCGTCAGCCTTTTTTAGAGGATGTGATATCAAATTCTCTCTTCATCGGAAGAGTAAATTCACTGTTAACTGTTAACATCATGTATGAGTGCAACCGGAATTGATGTGAGGGGAGATCCTATAAAAAAATGGTGCGTTACACGCTGGTTAACGCACCTTAAAATAAATATTAAATAAAGGCCTTTTATGCCTACCGGAACATACTGCTAACAGAACTATCTTCGTGAATCCGCCAAATAGTTTCGCCCAGCAAATTCGCTACCGAAAGTACCGTTAACTGTTCAAAACGGTGTTCTTCAGGTACAGGAATTGTATTCGTAACAATTACCTCTTCCAAGACTCCGCTAGACAAACGCTCGATCGCCGGATGCGAAAATACTGCATGAGTAGCACAAGCATAAACCTGCCTCGCACCCTCGCGGCGCAACAATCTGGCACCCTCACAAATCGTGCCGGCAGTATCGATCATGTCGTCCACCAACACAGCAGTTTTGCCACTGACATCACCGATCAGGTTCATCACTTCTGCCACATTGTGAGCTTGGCGGCGCTTGTCAATAATTGCCAGGGGAGCATCGCCAAGCTTTTTGGCAAATGCTCTCGCCCTAGCGACTCCGCCAACATCCGGCGAAACCACAACAATATCCGACAACTGCTTGCTCGCCAGATAATCCAAAAGCACGGGCGAACCGTAAACGTGATCGAAAGGAATGTCAAAATAACCTTGAATCTGAGCCGAGTGCAAATCCATTGCCAAAATGCGACCGGCCCCTGCTTCAGTAATCAAATTAGCCACTAATTTTGCAGTAATCGACTCTCTGCCGGCCGTTTTGCGGTCTGCCCTAGCATAGCCGTAGTAGGGAATGACGGCAGTAACTTGTCTTGCAGAAGCGCGGCGACAAGCATCGATCATGATTAATAATTCCATGAGGCGATCGTTTACCGGACAGCAAGTTGGCTGAATCAAGTAAACATCACAACCCCGAATCGATTCTTGAATTTGAACGTAGAGTTCGCCATCCGCGAACCGCTTGCGAACCATCGGCCCCAAATCGATCCCCAGATAGCGAGCCACCTCTTGGGCGAGGGGAATATTAGCGGAACCGGAAAACAGCCGCAGACGGTCGTTGCCAGAAATCGGCGACTCGGGAAGCGGAAGCGGTAAAGTAGCAGAACGGATCACAGCAGGCCTCTTGCAGGACGTTTATTCCACCGCTATCTTACCATCTTAAACTCGAAATATTAAGTCATTATTTTGATAGATTTAACTTTCGGAGCGATCGCAAGTGTTAATTTAGACGAACTGAATAGGAGTTGCAGAATTACGTCCAAGAAACCGCGTTTCTACCAAGTTCTGTACTGCCAGAAGTGCGATCGCCCGCCGGCCCCCTGCGTCTCAAAATTCTGGCGACAGTTAATGTCCGGGCCCTGACTGGAAGTTGCGATCGCCCAAAATTCGGTCAAAGGCCGAAAGCATCCGGCTTCAATAGTGATAAAAATGCGACCGACAGACAATAAACTTGAAAAATACTGTAAAAAAAGTTAAGAATCGGAAGCATACTCCTGATTTTTGATATTGGGCAAAGCAAGGTAGAAATCGATGAGCTTAAGAGAACGGATTGACGCAGAAATCAAAGCAGCCATGAAGTCCAAGGACAAAGTTCGCTTGGAAACAGTGCGCGGCATCAAAAAATTTATTCTCGAAAAAGAAGTCAGCTTGCGTCCTTCCGGGCAAGAGACGCTGACAGAAGCTCAAGAATTGGAAATTTTGATGCAAATAGCCAAACAGCGCCGGGATTCGATCGAACAATACCGCAAAGGCGGCCGCGAAGACTTAGTGGCACAAGAAGAGGCGGAGTTAGTAATTGTGGAAGAGTATTTGCCGCCGCAGATGTCAGACGAAGAGGTGAGTCAAGTGGTTGACGAAGTGATTGCCTCGGTGGGCGCTACTTCTGCAAAAGAGATGGGCAAGGTGATGGGCAAGGCAATGCAGCAGCTTAAAGGCAAAGCAGACGGTAACAGAATTCAAGACATGGTGAAAGCAAAGCTTAGTCAGTAGTCAGTAGTCAGTAGTCAGTAGTCAGTAGTCAGTTGGTAGTTGGTAGTTGCTCGTTACCAGGCTCTGCCTGGTAATGCAGATCCGGAGGCTCTGCCTCCTTCAGTTGGCAGTTGGCAGTAGTCAGTTGGTAGTTGGCAGTTGACTCGTTACCAGGCTCTGCCTGGTAATGCAGATCCGGAGGCTCTGCCTCCTTCTTTCTTGCAACTTACAAAAGAGAGGACTGTAAGAGGTGTTTAAGTTATTAAGTGTTCGATCCTTAGTTCAGTAGTCAGCAGTCAGAACCAAGAATGTATGGGGATTATCCCGCTGCGTTAAGCGAAGCTATCCCCTAGGGAATCGCCCCTACTTAAATTTGCTGATTTCTCAAAGTTGCGTAAAAAAATGTAAAATGCTAACTTTGGTCGGGACTGGGAACTACAGACAGTGAAGTATGTTCGAGAGCACTAAAGACCTAGCATTACTAGGTCTGCGAGCGATCGCCTATTTTTTAACAATTTCTACTTAAACTTATGCAGCCACCTATTGCTATTGGAACTCTCCTACAAAACCGTTACCGCTTGGTGAGTATTTTAGGTCAAGGGGGATTTGGCCGCACTTATTTAGTAGAAGACGAGGGGCGGTTTAAAGAACGCTGCGCCCTAAAGGAATTGATTCCGGTGCAAAGCGGGCCTTACGTTTTGGAAAAATCGAAGGAATTGTTTCAAAGAGAGGCGACAATACTTTACCAAATTTCGCACCCGCAAATTCCCCAGTTTCGGGCAATATTTGAAGAGAATCAACGTTTGTTTTTAGTGCAGGATTACGTGGAAGGGATGACTTACCGCGAACTGTTGCTCGATCGCACTTCAGCAGGCGGCAGATTCAGCGAAGCCGAAGTCTTGATATTTATCCGGCAAATGCTACCGGTACTGGCTCACATCCACGCCCGCGGCATCATCCACCGCGACATCTCGCCTGAAAATATCATCCGCCGGGAAAACGACCAGTTGCCGGTGCTGATTGACTTTGGAGTGGTGAAAGAACTCGCCACCAAAGTCCAGTCTCCCGAAGGAACAGCCCACGCGACAACAGTCGGTAAAATCGGCTACGCGCCGATGGAACAGTTGCAAAGCGGGCGCGCAACTGCCAGCAGCGACCTGTATGCTTTAGCTGTAACGGCGATCGTCCTGCTGACGGGCAAAGAACCGCAGGAATTGCTCGATCAAAGAACCCTGCAGTGGAATTGGCAGCAGCAAGTGCAGGTGAGCGCGGGCTTGGCGGCGGTACTGAATCGGATGTTAAATCGCTCTCCGGGCGATCGATATCAATCTGTCAGCGAAGTAGCCAAAGCACTCGACGGAAAAACCAACCCTCAGCCTAACCAGCAAACTTTACCGCCAGCGCCAGCAGTAGTGCCGTCAAACGCTTCGCTAATCGCCACGGTAGCCGTGGGCCGGCCGCCCGATCCCGATCCCGCTCCGATCGCCCCTAGTTCTTACCCGCAAAACCAACCTGAACCCCTAATTCAGCCCGCTGGCGGCTCTGTTTGGGACAATCCCGTTGCTGCGATCGGATTGCTAGCAGGCTTAGTAATCTTGACTGGCTTCGGTTCCTGGGCCTTAGTAGGCTCATTTCTCAAAAAACCGACACCCAAACCCACTCCGACACCACCACAAGTCATAACTCCGACACCGATCCTAAATCCGATACCAAGCCCAGAACCGTTACCAACTCCCAGCCCAGAACCTTTACCAACCCCAACCCCAGAACCGTTACCCGAACCGAGTCCAGAACCGTTACCAGAACCAAGCCCGGAACCTTTACCGGAACCAAGTCCAGAACCTTTACCGGAACCAAGTCCAGAACCTTTACCGGAACCAAGCCCGGAACCTTTACCAGAACCAAGCCCCGCGCCGACTCCGACACCCAAACCGACACCAGCCCCGTCACCCAAACCGACTCCGACACCCAAACCGACACCAGCCCCGACACCCAAACCGACACCGACACCCAAACCGACACCAGCCCCGACACCCGTACCAACTCCCGCGCCGTCGCCGGAACCCGCACCAACTCCCGCGCCGTCGCCGGAACCCGCACCAACTCCCGCGCCGTCGCCGGAACCCGCGCCAACTCCCGCACCAACTCCCGCGCCGTCGCCGGAACCCGCACCAACTCCTGCCCCCTCGCCGGAACTCTAAACTTTTGGCAAGACAATGTAGAGTGAAGTTGAGGCCAATTACTTGTTAGCTATTTGCCAATGAACTCGTTGCTGATTGCTGGAACTGATACCGACGCGGGCAAAACTGTTTTGACCAGCGCTCTGGCTGCTTATTGGCAAATGTATTTCCCCGATCGCAGTTTGGGAATTATGAAGCTGCTGCAAACGGGTACGGGCGATCGCGAACTCTACACCCGTTTGTTTCGTCTCGACCAATCCCCCGAAGAACTCAATCCGCTGCACTTTGATGCGCCTCTAGCACCGCCTGTGGCGGCAGAACGGGAAGGGAGACCGATCGAACTCGAAAAAGTCTGGACGGCGCTGCAAAGCCTCTATGAGCGCAAGGATTTTGTGTTGGTGGAAGCTTTGGGAGGGCTGGGTTCGCCTGTAACGCGGGAACTGACGGTGGCCGATATTGCCAGGGATTGGCGGCTGAGGGGAGTTTTGGTGGTACCTGTGAGGCTGGGGGCGATCGGGCAAGCTGTGGCAAATGTTGCTCTCGCCAGACACGCGGGTTTTAAGCTCAGAGGAATTGTCCTCAATTGCGTTAAAGCTTGTTCTGCACAAGAAATTGCCGACTTGACACCAATAGATTTGATCCAGTCGCTGACTCAAATGCCCGTGTTGGGTATTTTGCCTCATTTAGATGACCCAAATGACCTGACAAAATTAGCAGCATCAGCTTCAGAATTAGATTTAGAGCGATTACTTCCGGGGGTTAATTTAGTTCCTCAGACTTCTAAATAACCCTATTCAAAACACCTCTCTTTCTCTGCGTACTCTGCGGCCTCTGCGGTGAAAAATTAAGATTTTATTTTAACCGCAGAGAGCGCAGAGAGCGCAGAGTAAGACAAGAGAGAGCTTTGCTGCTATAAGGAGAATGAAAAATGGTTTCTACTTTACCGAATTTAACTGATGTCGATTTATCTCAATTGCGGCTGGAGATTAGAAACTTGCAGCCTCAGTTAGTTGAATGGCGGCGGCGTTTGCACGAAAAGCCGGAGTTGAGTTTTGATGAAAATTTAACGGCCCAATTTGTCTCGCAAAAGTTGCAAGAATGGGGGATAGAGCATCAAACTAATATTGCTAAAACTGGTGTTGTCGCCACTATCGACAGCGGCAAACCGGGGCGGGTTTTGGCAATTCGGGCTGATATGGATGCTTTGCCGATTCAAGAGGAAAATGAGGTGGATTATCGATCGCAGCATGATGGTATTATGCACGCTTGCGGTCACGACGGTCATATTGCGATCGCCCTCGGTACAGTTTGTTATCTCGCCAAGCACAAACACAGCTTTTCGGGTCAAGTAAAATTTATCTTTCAGCCCGCCGAAGAAGGCCCGGGGGGCGCAAAACCGATGATTGAAGCGGGAGTTTTGCAAAATCCTGATGTTGATGCGATCGTCGGCTTGCATTTGTGGAACAATCTACCATTAGGCACTGTAGGCGTTCGCAGCGGGGCGCTGATGGCTGCTGTAGAAGTTTTTGACTGCCGGATTTTTGGCAAGGGCGGGCACGGTGGAATGCCACATCAGACAGTAGATGCGATCGTCGTTACAGCCCAAATTGTCAGCGCCTTACAGGCAATTGTCGCACGGAACATTGACCCGATCGACTCAGCCGTAGTAACAGTCGGCAAATTCCACGCAGGTGACACCCACAACGTCATCGCCGACACCGCCCAAATCGGCGGTACAGTGCGCTATTTCAATCCCACATATCAAGGTTATTTTGCTCAACGAATCGAGCAAATAATTGCCGGAATTTGTCAGAGTCACGGCGCAAATTACCAACTCGATTATTGCTCGCTTTACCCGCCAGTTATCAACGATGCGAGCATGACTCAATTGGTACGCAGCGCCGCCGAATCGGTTGTAGAAACTCCAGCAGGAATAGTGCCGGAATGTCAAACAATGGGCGGCGAGGATATGTCATTCTTTTTACAAGAAATCCCCGGTTGCTATTTCTTTTTAGGCGCGGCAAATCCCGAAAAAAACTTGGCTTACCCGCACCATCACCCGCGCTTTGATTTTGATGAAACTGCCTTGGGGATGGGTGTAGAAATGTTTGTGAGGTGCGTAGAAAAGTTTTGCAATTAGCTTTTTTCATAGGTTCGCAGTCAGGATTTTAGTCCTCTGATTAATGCGGACTAAAGTCCTCACTACGAACCGGGTTATCTCGTTTGAAAGATATTCTGCACCATTTTTTTATCCACACTCGCCGCCGCCTTGTCCAATTCTGCAATCTCGCCGGAGTCTAATTCCCAGCCCAAAGCACCAATATTATCCCTCGCCTGTGCGGCCGATTTAGCGCCGGGAATGGGAATAGTTTCTTTGCAGATGCACCAGTTGATTGCTACCTGCGAAACAGTCTTGTTTCTGAATGCCGCTATTTCTTGCAAACACTCCAAAAGCGATCGCATTCCCGGAAGTAGCTGCTTGCACGCCAAACCTCGGATACCTTTAGGAAGAGAGCCATTTTCCGAGTATTTACCCGTCAGCAACCCCAAGGCTAGAGGACTGTAAGCAATCAATTTTATCCCCAATTCATCGCAAACATCTTTCAAGCCGAGTTCTGTTACCGGATAGGTGGAAAGTAGGGAATATTGCACTTGTAAAGTAACAATTGGAATTTGGCGCGAGCTAAATCTTTGATGCACCCATTTCAGCCGTTTCGGCCCGTAATTAGACAAACCTACACCCTTAACCAATCCTTGCTCGTAAAGGTCGCCTAAACCGTCCAAAAGAGCCCCCTCTTGCCAAGGAGCGTAGTTAGCTGTAGACCAGTGCATTTGCACCAAATCTACATTTTTTCCGAGCCGCGAAGCCGAGGCTTTACCAGCAGATATCATGGATTGTCGCGTCAGCCTCCAAGGATAAGCTGCTAGTTTTGTCGCAATACAAATATTGTCTTTATTTGCACCTTGATATTGTTGAGAAAACTGCCCCAAAAGCTGTTCGCTGCGTCCGTTTAATTTTCCTGTTCCGTAAGAATCGCCGGTATCGAACAAGGTGACACCGCTGCTGACGCAAAGATTGAATGCAGCTTGCAATTCCTCGTCCATACTTTCATCGTAACCCCAGAGTAATCTATTACCCCAGGCCCAAGTGCCGCAGCCCATTTTTGGCAGTAAAATTTTTTGGTTAGTTTGCATTCTTATTGATGGTTGTTATATTAACTCTGCTCTGAAATCTTGCACTTCTGTCAAAAAGTGAATTTTATTGTGGGCCTTTAACTAATGACTAATGACTAATGACCAATGACCAATGACTGTTAGTTGTTAGCTGTTAGCTGTTAGTTGTTATTTGTTAGTTGTTATTGGGAAGTGAGAATTGGAAATTGGGAATTCGTAGCCAATAACCAATAACCAATAACCAATAACCAATAACTAATAACCAATTCCCAACTAATGACTAATGACTAATGACTAATGACCAATGACTGTTGACTGTTAGTTGTTATTTGTTATTTGTTAGTTGTTATTTGTTAGTTAGTTGTTATTGGGAAGTGAGAATTGGAAATTGGGAATTCGTAGCCAGTAACCCATAACCAATAACCAATTCCCAACAACTAATGACTAATGACTAATGACTAATGACTAATGACTAATGACTAATGACTAATGACTCTTTACTTTTGTGATGTGGTTGGTGAGGGCGAAGGTGCGGAGTCTTTTGTAGGTTGCTGGGGCTTAGCTTTGGGGTCTGGTTTGGGTGGCGGCGGCGGTGGGAAAGTTGCCGCGCGTCTGGGTATTTGTAGCGCTGTTCGGAATGCAGAAAACGGGAAGAAAGCACTAAATTCAGAAAGCCGATCGGCAATTGGTTCCGGCGCATCTTCCCACAAGCTTTCGTAGTAGAAGAAAGCTGCACCTAAGCCGTATTGTTGGACGGCGCGCACCTGGGATTGAATTTGCTGTATCGCTACTGGGCGATTTCTTAAACCTGTCATAATCCCAACTCCGGTGGGAATTTTTTGCTGTGCTTCTCGCATTTCGGGACGGCTAATTTTGTCCACAAATGATTCTAGATTGGGACGGTACACTTGCACTATTAGTTCGTCTGCAATATCGAAACGCACCCAATTTAGCCAATCTTGCAGGTGATGTTTGTAAGCAAATTCGTAGTAATTGGGAGAAATTGAGAAGATAGCGTTGGGTTTTACTGCTTTTACTGCTTGATTTAGCTGCGACATAAAAGCGGTGATTTTATTGGCTCGCCATTTCACCCATGCTGGATCTTCAAAATCTTTGGGCGGTGCTTTTTTGGTTTCTTTGGTATACAAAGCAATGGTGTATTCATCGTAGCCAAATTCTGATGGCAAACTCATGTGGTCGTCAAATTGAATGCCGTCGGCGTTATATTGGGTGGTGATTTCTAGTACGAGTTCGGTAATGAATTCCTGCACTTCTGGATGAAATGGATTAAGCCAAACTACTTCGCCACCTGCGCTGTTTGATGTTTGGCTGCCGTCTTGTTTTTGTGTCAGCCAATCGGGATTGTTTAATGCTAATTCTGAGGTGGGAGGAGTCATAAAACCAAACTCAAACCAAGGAATTACTAGCAGGCCTTGGCGGTGGGCTTGGGCAATTAAATCTGCGAGCATATCCTGTCCGTCTAACCCTCTGTAAACAAATGGTTGAATGTCTCTTTGCTGGGCGACTAGGCTGGGATACATTGCATAGCCAGAGTTCCAGGCTACGGGATATATTGTGTTGAAATTTAACCGCTTTAATTTAGCGATCGCATCTCCTAGTTTGTGGCTATCTCTGAGGATGTCTTTGTCGTTTGTCGTCATCCAAACTCCGCGAATTTCTTGGCGGTGTTGTTGGGCGATCGCCGGAGTTAAGTTATTAACCAGCAATACTATAATGAATGATATCGCAAATAGCAGCGGAAAAATTGTTTTAATCGATCGCTGCCAACTGCGAGGAATGATGCGTAATGTCATAGTTGTGAATGGTTAATTAGCTATAAAACACACCCCGGCATAATTTGGTGATGAAGTTTGCTCGTTCTACAGTCTACAGCAATTTGTGCTGAATGTGCGATCGCCGTGCCGGTCAAATATAATCTGGGATTCAGAGGGTAAGTCAGAGCATTTTGTCAAAGTGCTGGGATATAATTAATTACGCGCTGCAAATTCTCCTGACCGGACAGTGCGGTCTGCGGGAGTGCGAGTGCTGTACAATATTTGTGGTGAAAAATCTCGATCGAACATATCTAATTTGTGAAACATTTAGTCTTAATTGGTGGCGGCCACAGTCATGCTATTGTATTAAAAATGTTCGGCATCAAACCGCTGCCAGGAGTGCGTTTGACTTTGATTAGCGATGTCTTGTACGCGCCTTATTCGGGGATGCTGCCGGGGCACGTTGCTGGGTTTTACGATTATGATGAATGTCACATCGATTTGCGATCGCTCGCGGAATTTGCCAAATGTCAAATATTGGTCGATCGGGCGATCGCGATCGACTTTAGCAAAAATTTAGTTATTTGTCAAACTCGCCCTCCAGTTAATTTTGACGTGCTTTCTGTAGATATCGGCAGCACTCCCGCGACTCTATCGGTGCCTGGTGCCGCAGAATATGCCATTCCAGCTAAACCGGTACCGGAGTTTTTAGCTAGCTGGAATCAGTTAATTTCCGAAAGACAAAACCATCCCCAAAAACCGCTGCGGATCGCCATTGTCGGCGGCGGTGCAGGCGGCGTAGAATTAGCATTGAATATGCAATCTCGTCTGGCGAAGGAAGAAGGGTTCGGCAGCGGATTTTGTAACGGATTTAACGGATGGATTTTTAACAACACAACAGGAAAGTTTAAGCAGGAAGAGGGATTAGAAATTCACTTGTTTCACAGCGGGGCTGAATTGATGCCGGGACATAACTATAGAGTACGTCATCGCCTCAAAGAAATTCTGATTAGTCGTGGCATTAAAGTACATTTAATGGAAAAAGTCCGTGCCATAGAAAACCAAGAAATGATTGAAATAGCATCCAATGCCCCATGCCCAATTCCCAATGCCCAATTCCCAATTCCCAAGGCCAAAATCTGTTGTGAATCGGGTTTGAAAGTTGAGTGCGATACCATTTTTTGGGTGACACAAGCTTCCGCAGCCAATTGGATAAAAGAATCGGGTTTAGCCACCGACTCAAAAGGCTTTATGCAAGTCAACGATTGCCTGCAATCAGTCTCTCACCCCAACGTATTTGGGGCTGGAGACATCTGCGCGATGGTAAATTATCCCCGTCCCAAAGCAGGCGTGTTTGCCGTGCGTCAGGGCAAACCGCTGTTTGAAAACTTGCAGCATTTTTTATTGCAAAAACCGCTGAAACCGTTTGCACCGCAGTCAAAATATTTAGCCTTAATTGGTACTGGGAATAAAAGGGCGATCGCCTCTCGCGGCAATTTCATGTGGGAATCACCGTTATTGTGGTACTGGAAAGATTGGATCGATCGCCAATTTATGCAAAAATTCAGCAATCTGCCCAAAACCCGCAATACCAAATAGCAATACATTCAGCTATTCTCCCATCTTTCTCCGCGCCCTCTGCGCCCTCTGCGGTAAACAAAAAAAGTCTGATTCAAAAACCCTTAAGCTTGCTATAGTAAGATCGGAAGCAAGAAAAACTAACTATGTTCAGAAAAATTGGATTTTGGCTGCTGTGGATTGCATTCAGCACCTACGCCTTTGTATTCGCACCACCGGATAGCCCAGAAACGATCGCACTAATTACAAATCTTGCCACAGGCCAAATAGCAGGCATCAACCCTTTAATTGTAGCCTTGTTCAACATCATGGGAGTCTGGCCACTCATCTACAGTTGCGTCTTATTTGCTGACGGTAGAGGGCAGAAAATACCTGCATGGTTGTTTGCAACCTTATCATTTGGAGTCGGCGCATTTGCCTTGCTGCCTTATTTAGCCTTGCGCGAACCGAAGCCAGAATTTACAGGCACTAAAAATATATTTTTAAAAGTATTAGATTCCCGTTTTACTGGGATTGTCCTAACATTAGGCGCTGCTGCGTTAGTTGCCTTTGGCTTGACAAAAGGCGATTGGTCTGATTTTATTGTGCAGTGGCAAACCAGCCGCTTTATCCATGTAATGAGTTTAGATTTTTGTATGCTTTCCCTGCTATTTCCTGCCTTATTAGCCGACGACATGGCGCGCCGAGGAATGCAGAACTCTACAGCATTTTGGGCAGTAACATTAGTGCCGCTATTCGGGCCGCTGGCTTATCTGTGTACGCGCAAGTCGTTGCCAGAAAATGGTGCGGAAACTGTTACAAATTAGACAGCAGTACAGGGAATTTTTAGTGTAATCTAGGAATCAATCACAATAAATCAGACAAGAAACAGGCAAGATGCCTGTTTCACAATAAGTAAGTTTTATTGTGGGATGAACTTCTAGCCAGCTCGTAAAAGACTGATTACAAATAGTGCAAAATCTGAGTATCAATCTAGTTAATTATCTCTAACTCTCTAGCAAATGAAGAAACATCCGATCGTTGGTATCACAACTTACAACCGCAGTCTAGCAGGAGAGTATTGCTTAAATGGATCGTATATTGATGCAGTGCAAGCGGCTGGTGGCATTCCGATTTTGTTGCCACCCAATCAATTAGATGCAGCTAGTATTTTTGATGCAGTAGATGGTTTAATTTTTTCCGGGGGCGGAGATATCAACCCCGAAATTTATGGCGGTTTGTGCGATCGCACAGTTTACTCAGTTAACGCAGAACGCGACAATTTTGAATTAAACTTAGCTAAGCTAGCTTTGAAGTCTGACATACCTGTGTTGGGGATTTGTCGTGGAATGCAAATGCTGAATGTAGCCAGCGGCGGCAGTTTGGTGATTCATGTACCGGATGCTTACGGAGAGGATGTTCGTCACGGTACCGGAATTCCCCCGCGCGCGATCGAGCATACCATTGAAATTGAGCCCAACAGTCGCCTCGCAAAAATTATGGGAAAAACTTCAACAACCGTTGTTTCCTGGCATCATCAAGCAGTGCGGAAAGTAACATCCGATTGGCGAATTGTAGCCGATGCACCTGACACTTTGGTAGAAGCAATGGAACACTGCTATCACCCTTGGATGATAGCAATTCAGTGGCATCCAGAAATGTCGCCAAAATGTGCGGTAAACTCTGGAATTTTTAAGGCTTTCGTAGAAGCAGCCGCTTCAAGATTTATGAATTCCACCAAGTCTGCATCAAATGCAATTCATACATTTTGATAGTCACTTATTCTTGATAGTCAGTATCAATTTCAATATCCAGGGTATCTTCATCTATTCTGACATACAGAACATTCGGGCGACAGCAAACCTGACAATCTTCGATATAAGATTGCTCCATACCAGCGCTGATATCAACAAAAGTTGTACTCGGTTCGCCGCAGAAAGCACAGTAATATTCAGCCGTTGTTTGCATTTTTTTCGCACTCTCTTTTTGTGACTTCGTGGCGGTAGCGAAACATATCTGTTAACCGCATTTCCACCCACCAACCTAACAGCAAATCGACAATCGGGCCGCCCGGAATCGAAAATGCGATCGCATCTGTCAATCGAGTCTGGCCATTTTCTTTAGTAAACTCGTGTCGGTGAGTCCAACGCGCCATCGGCCCCTCAGTTTGTTCGTCAACAAATAAGCGATATTCTTCGCACTCAGTATGAGTCGCCACCCATTTTACCGGAATCGGCCCCAATAACAGCCGAAATTCTGATACCGCACCCACATCAAGTCCCCCCTCGCGGCGAATAATTTTCACCGGTTGCCAAGGCGGAGTCAAAAGTTGCAGAATATCCGGTCTTTCGTGAAAGTTCCAGACAGTTTCAACGGCAGAATTAATTAGGGATGAATATCGAAAATTAGGCATTTGTTGAATTGAGCTAAACAGTTAATTCGGATCTAATTTCAGCATTTGCAGTATGATCCTCTGTATCTGTACAAACAGCAACAGTTAGTTTCAACCCCAAAGCATTCAGCCAAGTTCCCAGATTATAAATCGCATCATTTCCTTGCTGCGACAGCAATTCATCCAGTCTTTTTAAGTGCCATTCATATTCTTCAGGAGTCATTTTCGGTTGACCCAAAGCTTCTGCTACATCGCCCAGAGCAAGTTTCAGCAATTCAGGTTCCGGGTCGATTTCCTCTATAGTCGCCGTTATATAGGCGGCTGACAATGCCGGGTTTTGTCTCAGAGATTCAATCAAAAACGGATGATCTGGGATACTTTTAGCCATTGTTTTAAATCCTGTTGTAATCTGTCCAGTATTCTTTTGCTTGGAGGATATCTCGGTTTTGAGTGCTTTTATCTCCACCGCAGAGGAGAAGCACAATTGTTGTTCCAACTTGCCCAAAATAGATTCGGAAACCAGGGCCATAGTCTATTCTGAGTTCGCAAACTCCTTCTCCAACTGAACGATAGTCTCCCAAATTACCAGTAACAACCCGATTTAGCCTAGATCGAATCTTGGCTTGAGTGTTTGTATCTTTGAAGGAATCAAACCACTCAGCGAAAGGTACTCTGCCATCTGAGGTGACATAACGCTGAATTTCCTTGGGTTGGACTTCTGGCATAATTGTATTATAGTACGTCGCTCCTTATTTTATATTGTTAAGTTAGCTTTCAATCTACTTACTTGCAAAGATGCGATCCTCTTCGAGGGCTTCGCTAACGCACTTTCGCATCCGCTATTTCTTAACTCGTCAACTGCAAATCCTCCATCTTAAAATAACTCCTAGCCTCGGCCAAATGTTTTTTCAAAGTCGCTTCCGGTAGCGGCCCTTTTAAATGACTCCAAGGTAAAACTCGATCCAAGTTCCACTCTTGAAAAACATAAAAATCCATCTCCGGCAACTCTCCCCGCAATTCCTTAAAAGCCCGTCGATAACTACCCAAAGTATCGCCGTAATGCCGCACTAATTCTAACAGTTTAGACAAGCGCCGATCGCCCTTCGACAACAAACCCTGAATTACCGACCAGTTATAGCTTTCAGGTCTAAATTCTAAACCTAACTTCCGCAATTCTTTATCTAAAAACTTCAGCCTCTTCTCCGCATCTTTATTCACTCCAAACCACTGAAAAGGAGTGTGAGATTTCGGGACAAAAGTGCTGCATCCAAAAGTCAAACGCAAACCGGGAACCGCTTTTTTGATCGCCCGCATCATCGCCACCGTCTCCTCCAAATCCTCCATTTCTTCACCGGGAATTCCCGCCATCCCGTAAAGTTTAATTCCCTTTAAACCGCCAGATTTAGCATTAATTGCAGCTTGGATAATTTCATCGTTAGTGAGTTTTTTATTAACAATTTTGCGGAGGCGATCGCTACCGCTTTCCACCGCAATCGTCACAGATTTACTATCTCTGTTTGTCAATATTTCTGCCAACCTAACTGTCACCGTATTCGTGCGTACCGAAGAAAGACTCAGCCGCACGCCGTCGTATTTTGGATGATTCAAATGTTCCAGCAACTGTTCAAATTCCGGGTGTTGAGTCACAGAAGCACCCAACAAACCCAAACGATTAGTCACAGCTAAACCACGATCGATCGCCGGAATTAACGAATCCTCCAAACTCGCAGTTCTAAACGGCAAAGTCAGATAACTTGCTAAACAAAAACGGCACATTTCTGGACAACTGCGAACCACTTCCACCATATAAATATTTTCCCAAGCTGCCTTTTCTGTCACCACAGTAGAAGCAGATAAAGTATTGCCGCGATACGTCTGTTTTTCAACCTCACTGGGAATTCCAGAATCGACAGGCTGAATCGCTTTAATCCCCTCAGTCGCATCCAGATAAGTTACTTCGTACAAACTGGGAACATAAACCCCCGGAACTTGGGCTAAATAGCGCAATTTAGTTTGTCTGTCTGCGGTACGAACTTCTTTACAAGCATCAATAAAATTGTCAATGAGATGTTCGCCATCTCCCAATAAAATCACATCAAAAAAATCTGCAAAAGGTTCTGGATTCGCCGTAAAAACCGGGCCCCCGCCGAATACTATGGGATGGCTATCAGTTCGTTTAGATGCCCAAATCGGAATGTCTAGAGATTCCAGTAAATTGAGAATATTTACATAGTCAAGTTCCCAAGAAAGGGAAAATCCGAGTAATTCTGGATGTCGGGGAAGTTGTTCGCGGATATCAGTAAATAAACGGCTGACTTCAATATCCGATCGCACAGCCAAAGTAGCCCATACAATCTGATAGCCGAGACTGGTGATGCCAACCGTGTACTCGTTGGGAAATGCAAAAATAGTCGGAATAGCATCAGCATCGGGGGTTGCTGGGGCAAATAGCAGGCGTTCTTGAGCAAAAGGATTAGGAGTCATGGGCAAGTTTAACTTTAACAATAGGTTTGTTACTATCTTATTTTAAGTTATTTTTAAAGTTATTGTATGGTGTATAATTTATGAATAGACTTGCATGGTACTCAGTCCATTTCAATTATTGAATTGCAATTATCTGCGTTAATCTGCCTTCAATCAGCGGTTGCCCGATCGAGCTTTTATGTAGATAAAGTATAAATTTTAAACATAAAATAATAATCGCCTAGCGCAGCCTAGGATTAGTTAGCAGTTACATCTGTTACATCCGCTTTTACTAATCCGTTTCCGAACTTGGTGTTTCAAAGTTACTCTGAAATAGAATTACTCGCGTCTCGGTTTTTCGGCGGCGGTGGGCCGTGAAAAGTCGCAATCAGCAAACAGATAATCCCAGCATTAATAAACACATCTGCCAGATTAAAAACCGGGAACCGAATTATCCGAAAATCCAGAAAATCTATAACGTGGCCCAAAACAAATCGATCGATCCCATTACCCAGCGCGCCCCCCAAAATTAAACCGTAGCCAGCTTGTTCCCAGCGGTTAATTCGCGGCCCGAACCAAGCCAACACCATCAATCCCACACTCACCCCCAAAGACAGCCAGCGCAACCAACTCGCCCCGCCATTGCTAAACAAACTAAAAGCCGCACCAGTATTAACAACATAAGTGAAGTGAAATATCCCTGGTAACAGCGGCTGAGTCTGCGGAGGAATTGTCAAGTCAAAATTTTGCACTACCCAAAACTTGCTTAGGTGGTCTAAAACTAAACTGATAATAGCAGCAACCCAGAACAAGGGATTTCTTTTAAAACGCATGGATTAGCCAATAGAAGATGGGGTATCGGGCATGATAGAATTTACTCAAATCTCGCGTTTCATTGCGAGGAGAATGCAGTGCAGCAAAGCAATCCCAACCGCAGCGAGATGATTTTCCAGTTTCGCAATGATAGTATAACATTATTTGACACAACAACCAATTCCCAATTCCCAATTCCCAATTCCCAATTCCCCAATCAATAAAACATCAAGCGGCGCAAAGTAAATGATAGCAATGCGATCGCACAAACCACTGCCAATTGTCCCGGCAGGGGATAAACCGAATAGGTCAGAATTTCATTTAATAAAGGTACTTTTTTGCCAGGAATCAGCAAGTAACTAAAAATTAGATAAATTAAGCCGATCGCGTGAACTGTAAATAAACCGCATAAACAGCTAAAAGCCATAGATTCCAGTCGCGAAGCCACCTTAAAAGCGACCCAGCCGCACACCCAAGCACCAGGAATAAAACCCAGCAAATACCCAAAACTCGCTTCTTTAAGATAGCCGATGCCGCCGCCTCGATCAAAAATCGGCCACAAAGTTAATCCTAATACCAAATAGGCAATTTGCGAGAGAGCAGCAGCATTTTTGCCGCCCATGCAGCCTACTAGCAACACGGCTCCAATTTGATAAGTCACGCCTAAAGAGTACGCCTGCAGTCCGCGATCGTCCCACAACCCGATCGGCATTGTCACAGATGCAGGCAAAAAATTGCCTCCAATCGTTAGGAGCAAACCAATAAAAGCCCAGATTAATTCAAGAGGAGCAGGCATTATAGCAGATGTTGAAGGAAGAAGTCATTAGTCATTAGTCATTGGTCATTAGTCATTAGTCATTGGTCATTAGTCATTGGTCATTGGTCATTGGTCATCACGAAGAAGGAAGAAGGCAGGAGGCAGAAGGAAGGCAAGGAAGAAGAAGTCAAGAGGAAGTTACAATCGACTGTTTATGTTTGTGCAATGCCAGAACGTCGTAACCGTCAGGGCGGTTGCTATATCGGTTCTCTAAAAAGTGAGGTATGCTTTTAGGCCCTATGCCCTATGCCCTATGCCCTATGCCCTATGCCCTATGCCCTATGCCCTATGCCCTATGCTTTTAGGCCCGATGCTTTTAGGCCCGATAGTACCTCATCTTTTTGAGACTCGGCTATATATCATCAGCATTGAGCGGATGCAGGCTGGAGTGCCGGCAACTTTTAAGTTCTCAATACTAGCACTACTGTCAAAAGAACCACTATTGTATGGTTTTCTGGTTCTCAAACCTGGATATTCCGATATTTTAATGGGGAATTGTTCGCAGCCGGGCGATCGCACCCTTGTTTCCCCACCAATTTATCTTTCACTAATCTCATAAAATTACACTTGTCAAGCTCATCAATGAATTAAATTAATCTTGGTTAACATTAGATTAAGATAAAATGTAAATATTTTTAACCTAAGCTTTACTTTCGCGCGATATGCTATGGCGGGACACCCGTATAACGATCGCAGATTTTGTATACCTATGCTTTTTCGTCTGAACCTGATTAATCCGAATCGTGTGACAACAGCAATGTCCGCTGTGGCGATCGCCCTCAGCTTAGCAGCTTGCGGCGGTGGCAGCACAACCAGCAGCAGTCCCAGCTCCGGCGACACAGCAGCATCCCCCGTTGCAGCCACAGGCACAGCCGCAAACAGCAAACTCACCCTAGCCTCAGACGTAGCCATAACCGCAGCAGGCGCCTCATTCCCCGCCCCCCTCTACCAGCGTTGGTTTCAAGACTTCAACAAAATCCACCCCAAAGTACAAATTAACTATCAATCAGTAGGCAGCGGCGCCGGAGTCGAACAATTTACCAAAGGCACAGTAGACTTTGGGGCCAGCGACACCGCCATGAAAGACGACGAAATCGCCAAAGTTCCAGCAGACAAAGGGGTGATTTTGCTGCCCATGACAGCCGGCAGCATCGTCATCGGCTACAACCTGCCAGAAGTACCCCAACTCAAACTGCCCAGAGACGTTTATACAGAAATCTTCCTAGGTAAAATTACCAAGTGGAACGACCCCAAAATTGCAGCAGCCAATCCCGGTGTAACATTGCCAGACCAAAACATCACCGTCGTCCACCGTTCCGACGGTAGCGGTACCACCGCCATCTTCACCAAACACCTCAGCGCCATCAGCCCCGACTGGAAAACAGCAGTAGGCGAGGGCAAAACAGTACAGTGGCCCGTAGGCGTAGGCGCAAAAGGCAACGAAGGCGTCACCAGCCAACTCCTGCAAACAGCAGGCAGCATCGGCTACATCGAATATGGCTACGCCAAAAACAACAACGTCAAATTTGCATCTTTGCAAAACAAAGCAGGCACATTTGTAGTACCTACAGACGATTCAGCTTCTCAAGCTTTAGCAACTGCGCCCCTGCCCGAAAACCTGCGAGCATTTATCGAAGACCCCGAAGGTGCTCAATCCTATCCAATTGTCACCTACACTTGGATGCTCGTTCCCAAAAAAGTTGCAGACCCCAACAAAGCCAAAGTTATCGAGGCAATGGTGGAATACGGCTTAACCGAAGGTCAAAAAGTTAGTGCAGAATTGGGTTACGTTCCTCTGCCCCAAAACGTCAGAGAAAAAGTTGCTTTGGCAGCCGACGGCATCAGCCCCGACTACAAGATTGAGATTGGTAAATAGTTATTGAAGTCAGTTGACAGTTGACTGTTGACTGTTGACTGTTGACTGTTGACTGTTGACTGTTGGCAGAGGGAAAAAGGAAGAAGGAACAGAGATATTTATGTAGGGGCGGCTTTAACCAGAAATACTTTTTCAAAAGTTAGGGAAGGCATCTACCCGCCCCTGTGTGTGTGATTTGATTTACAGTCTTTGTTTCTGCTTCGTTCTAGATTTTTCGGAAAAATGCGATTTTTCGTTACAGTTTTTTGAGACTTTTGTATATGATTTCAGATAGTAACACCGCTCAACCAGAGAAACGTTCCCGCTCTCGGATAGAAAAAACCTTAGACCAAGGCTTTATCTGGCTGACTCGGATTTTGGGAATCGGAGTTGGCGTAATTTTGCTGGTAATCGCGCTTACGGTTGCTTTCAGAGCTTTACCAGCGATTCAACAGTACGGTTTGGGCTTTCTGTTTAGCAGTGATTGGAATCCGGTTAAAGAAGAGTACGGTGCGCTGCCGATGATTTACGGGACGATCGTCAGTTCTGCGATCGCGCTCCTAATTGCAGTACCATTAGGAGTAGGGACTGCCATCTTTTTGAGCGAAGACTTTTTGCCGCTGCCAGTGCGTACAGCTTTAGTTTTCTTAGTAGAACTTTTAGCCGCCATTCCCAGCGTAGTCTACGGCTTGTGGGGAATTGCTGTATTGATTCCCATTATTAGCAACATCGGAAAGTTTCTCAACGGTAACTTCGGATGGCTGCCGATTTTTAGCACATCGCCAGTTGGCCCAGGAATGTTACCCGCCGGAGTAATTTTGGGGATTATGACTTTGCCCATTATTACTGCTATCTCCCGCGACTCTTTAGCAAGCCTCCCGCCCGAATTGCGACAAGCATCTCTGGGTTTGGGAGCTACTCGCTGGACAACAATCTTTAGAGTCCTCGTACCGGCCGCTTTTTCCGGCATTGTCGGCGGAATTATGCTAGGCCTCGGCCGCGCGATGGGAGAAACGATGGCCGCAACGCTGTTAATTGGAAATTCCAATCAGTTAAGTGCTTCTGTGCTAGCTCCTGCAAATACTATTGCTTCTCTGATGGCAAATCAATTTGCCGAAGCTTCAGGATTGCAAGTGGCTGCCCTGATGTATACGGGGCTAATTCTGTTTATTATGACGCTGATTGTCAATATTTTGGCAGAGTGGATTGTTTCTCAAGTAAGAGCGAAGTACAACTAGAAGTTTGGCACAATTTCCTACATAGTTTTAGTTTATGTCAAAGAGCGTCTCCGATGAGAATCCTTTTGGATCGAAAACAGGCAGTTTAAAGAGGGTTAAAAACAGCTCGCAAGCGCTGTTTAGTATGGCGATGACTGTACTGGCTGGCTCGGCTCTGGCGATAACTCTGCTGCCTTTGTTTGCAGTGCTTTCCTACGTAGCCATACAAGGTTTTAATCGCCTAAATTTAGACTTGTTCACCAAGCTGCCCCCCGCACCGGGACTGTCGGGAGGCGGTATCGCCAATGCCATTCTCGGTACATTAATGACCGTAGGAATTGCTTCTCTAATTGCTGTTCCTTTTG
This sequence comes from Microcoleus sp. B4-D4, assembly GCF_036705185.1. Lineage (NCBI taxonomy): Bacteria > Bacillati > Cyanobacteriota > Cyanophyceae > Oscillatoriales > Microcoleaceae > Microcoleus > Microcoleus sp. B4-D4. Next base: position 255,956 of record NZ_JAUBTX010000004.1, read on the forward strand.
GAGTGTTGGCCGCCGTTTATTTGTCGGAGTTCAGCAGCGGCAAAATCACCCGCTGGGTGCGCTTTGCTACTAATGTCCTCAGCGGCGTTCCTTCGATTATTGCCGGGGTATTTGCCTACGGTTTGTTCGTGGTAAATATGGGAGGTTTTTCGGCAATTGCAGGGGGCGCGGCGCTGGCTGTGTTGATGTTGCCGACAATTGTGCGAACTACTGACGAAGCCCTACAAATCGTCCCGCAAGATATTAGATGGGCGTCGGTGGGTGTGGGTGCTTCTAATTATCAAACAGTGTTGCAGGTAGTTTTGCCTGCGGCAATTCCGGCTATCTTAACGGGTGTGACGCTGGCAATTGCCCGCGCTGCTGGAGAAACGGCTCCTTTGATTTTCACAGCGCTAAATTCGCCTTTTTGGCCTGCAGGATTTGATAAGCCAACTCCGTCGCTTTCGGTTTTGGTGTACAACTTTGCAACGGTTCCTTTTCAGGCACAGAAAGAGTTGGCTTGGGCTGCATCTTTGATTTTGGTGTTTATGGTTTTGCTGACGAGTATTCTTTCTCGTTGGGCTACTCGCCAAAAGGTTTATTGAAGTCATTGGCAGTTGGCAGTTGGCAGTTGGTCTGAAAGTATTAGCTAATAACAACTAACAACTGACAACTGACAAAATTCGCTGGTTCTGTAAAAATTAAGAGGATAGTTATTTGTATGATGATGGATTTGGACAAGCAGACGGAAACTGTTTTACGGACTGAAAATATCAATATTTTTTACGGCGGTTTTCACGCGGTGAAAAATGTTTCGCTAGAAATTCCTAAAAATCGGATTACTGCTTTGATCGGGCCTTCTGGCTGCGGCAAAAGTACAATTCTCCGATGTTTTAACCGCCTCAACGATTTAGTTAACGGTTTTCGTTTAGAAGGCAGAATTCATTACCAAGGTCAAAATCTTTACGATCCTGATATTGATGCTGTGGAGGTGCGCCGCAAGATTGGGATGGTGTTTCAAAAGCCCAATCCTTTCCCGAAGTCAATTTATGACAATATTGCTTACGGTGCGAGGGTGAATAATTATAAGGGAGATATGGATGAGCTGGTGGAAAAGTCGCTCCAACAAGCTTATTTGTGGGATGAGGTTAAGGATAAGTTAAAGCAAAGCGGTTTTTCTCTTTCGGGCGGCCAGCAGCAGCGTTTGTGTATTGCTAGGGCGATCGCGATTAATCCTGATGTAGTGTTAATGGATGAACCTTGCGCTTCTCTTGACCCGATTTCGACGATTAAGGTTGAGGAGTTGATGCGGGAACTCAAGGAGAAGTATACTATCGTAATTGTGACTCACAATATGCAGCAGGCTTCTCGGGTTTCTGACCTGACTGCTTTTTTCAATGCTAAACTTTCTGACGATGGGAAGCGGTTTGGCTATCTTGTGGAGTGTGACAAAACTGAGGTAATTTTCCAAAGTCCGAAGGAAGAGTCTACTTTGGATTATGTAAGCGGCCGTTTTGGTTAATAGTTTTTCGTAGTAATACCAATTTCCTCAAGTAGCGCTAGATATTACCCCCCCAACCCCCCCGCGAGTTCGGGGGGGCTAAGACTTCATCAGCACATCTTTAGGAAAATGGTATAAGGACTTCAGTTTTTGTGATCGCACCTGGTAAGATGCGAATGGTCGTCCTCACTACGAAGTCGGTAAAATGCGGACGGTCGTCCTCACTACGAACCTTTTTGCAAGGTTAACCATTTCTTCAAATAGCGGATTCCCGAAACTCATTAACTGCAATGATGGATTTTCTTCGTAAATATCTGGGTAAAATGTAATTGCATTTATGGTGTTTTTATAACTCAGTTGAAAAGTTTTATCGCCCTTTTTGTCAAATTTCGCACCCATTTGCTGGAAAATCGCAGAGTTGACAAACAAATTTTCGATAATTTCCGGTGACAGAGAAGTTGGCGGCAAAGGTTGACGGATTTCTATCAAGTCTGATTCTACATCCATTGCTACCATTTCATCAAGTCCAAGACGCAACGGCGGTGCGTCTAAAATGCGATCGAACTCTCGCAACAAAACACCCTCTTCTTCGGGATCTGCACTCATCACGGCCTGTTCGATGAAAGTGGGAACTGTTGCGAGAATTGGTTGCAAATTGCCGACAACGCTTTGAAAAGCATTGATCCGATCGCGCAATTTCCTATAAACCTTCGCCTCAACAGTGCCGTCATAGTAAAAATTGTGTATCCTGACTGTATCATAAATCTGTCCGATGCGATCGAGTCTGCCGATTCTCTGTTCCACCCGCATGGGATTCCAAGGCATATCATAATTGATTAAAACCCCGCAGGTTTGCAAATTTAGCCCTTCGGAAGCTGACTCGGTACAAAGTAAAATTTTGATGATTCCTTGAAGGAATTTGGCTTTGATTTGTTCCTTCGGAAAAGTTCGCCATTCCCCATTTTGGTACAACTCTCCCCCGCGCCCGGAATAGCAAGCAATCTGAGCACCATATAATTGTTGTAAAGCACTTCTGAGATAATCCATCGTGTCGGTGTATTGCGTGAACACGATCGCACTTTCGCGCTCATTCAGTTCTTGACGCAAGATTGTGATAAAGTGGGAAAGCTTGCTATCTTCCCCGGTATTCTCGAACCGATCGAGCAAATCGACTAAATATTTAATTTCTTCCGGGTCTGCTGGTGCAAAATAACCTTCCATACCTTCCAAAATCACATCATCCGCATCATCTAAATCCTGAAAATCATCCTCAGTAATGCTAATCCCTTCGAGGCGGCGCTGTAAGGATTCGCGGATGGCATAAAAGGAACTTGTCAGCCGTTTGCGGTAAAGAGTCATCAAAAATCCTAACGCCTTACGGTTGTCTTTTTGCGCTAAATTGTAAAAATGGCGGACGTAATTGCTGACGGCGAGATAAAGCGGCACTTCGCGGTTGTTTTCTAAAGTAATCGCATTATCTCTGACTTCGCGGTGGGGAATATCTCGTTCCAATAATCCCCGCTGATAGTATTGGCGTAAGGTGTCGCGGGTGTGGCGAAACATCAAATCTTTGAGGGGAGTATTCACTGTCAAATATTGGCGGGAGGCGGCGATAAAGGCTTCGTCATCAGCGATTTGTTGCGGGTTGACTCGCTGGTTTTTTTCCCAGACATCGCGCAACTTATAATATAACAATCGATCGCGCTTTTGGAGATATTCCTGCAACCGATCGCACGGCAAACCTCCTTCCTGGAAGTAACCGACAGACATCTGCTGCCAAAAACGTACATTCTGGCGATCGGGCTTTGCCGACAGCGTGCTAAAATAATTGCAGAAATTCTCACCATAAGACCAATGTCCGCGCAGTCCCAGAAGGTGCAATAAATCGAAAACTTCGATCGCATCAATCTGCATCGGCGTAGCGGATAATAACAAAAGCGATCCGCTTTTTTCCTTTAACTGCTGCATTAGCTGAAGCAGCCGGTTCGGCGTTTCCTTGCGGTTTTGCGGACTTTGACGGCGGGCGTGATGGGCTTCATCGAGTACCACCAAATCCCACGGTTGCGCGTCTAGGAGTTCTTTTGTGCGATCGCTCCGGCGGACTAAATGAGATGATGCTAAAATCAGATTCTGGGAATTCCAAATATTCTCTTCCCCAGACACACTTTTCTCCCCATACGGATTCTTTAACTCACCTTTGTTGTAACTCCAAAAGTGCAAATTAAATTTTTCGCGCAACTCTTCGTGCCACTGCGGCTGAATGCTGGCTGGTGCTAAAATTAACACGCGCTTGACTTTTTGGCTGACAAGCAAGTAACGCAAAATTAACCCAGTTTCGATAGTTTTTCCCAAGCCAACTTCATCCGCAATTAGGAAACTCTTCGGGAAACTAGCAGCCACTCGACGCAGAATTTTAATCTGATGCGGCCAAGGTTTGATGGGAATAGATTTCAAACAATAATCGAGACAAGTTGGTGAAGCATACAAATTGAAAAGCGGTTCAAACTTAGCATAATCTTGAGATAACTCAAAATCCCCAATAACTCCCCCTAAATCCCGACTCCCAACATCCGTTACATCCGCTAAATCCGCTACAAAATCCGTTGCCTCATCCGCTACATCCGCTACAAAATCCGCTGCCGAACCCTCCTCATCCGCTACATCCGCTACATCCGCTACATCCGTTACAAAATCCGCTGCCGAACTTTCTTCCCGATTCCACACAGGCTTACTACTGGGCGCGTAACTGAGTAGCTTATTTTTCACCGCTTCCGGCACTTCAAAAACGCGCACATTCGGCGATAAATTGTTCCACAACTGTTCAAACCGAAAAATCTCTTCGTTCACTCGTTCTGCATCTCGGCCGCCTTCCCAAGCACAATAAACATGGAAAGATTCAACATTGCTTTCCCAACCGCTGAGAGATTCGTTATTAGAACCGCTAAAAGCTAATTGCGCGCCCTTGCTGTCGGTAAAAATGCCGACTTTTTCGTGAAATATATGCTGGCGATCGAGTAAACTTTCACTATCTACTGGTAAACCGTTAGATTTGAGGGGAACGGCGATTTTAATATCGAGATAACTGTTTTGAATCAGCCAACTGAGGATTTCAAAATGTTTGAGTTGCGCGAAGGTTTTGGGCGGCTGCAAATCCGTATCGAGGCGGATGGTAACAGCATCTCGCAGGGCGTAACCTTGTTGGATAGCTTGCAAATCTTGCGGGCTAAACTGACAGCCCATGATTAACCGCATCCGCCCGCAATTGTGCAGCATTGCGCCCAATCCCTGCGCGACTTTGCTGAGGATGGCGCTGTTGAAAAAGCCGGATTTACGATCGTACTTAACAGCACATTCTAGCGCGGGAATGTAGAAATCGGCGATCGGGTTATTTTCATTGCTAGAATAACTAATCCGCCAGGGATAATCTTGTAAATTCATGTTATTAGATTATTTGTTATGTCCCACAATCTTCGCTCCCCCTAAATCCCGCTTAAGAAGGGGGCGGGCACGGGGGCACCGCCCCTACAGAATTAAACTCTTGTCCCCCCCTTCTTAAGGGGGGGTTAGGGGGGATCTCTTCTCATTCTTTCAACCACCTACATTCAAATCCAAACTCAATTGTCCCTCAAAGGGAATATCCAATTGTTGATAAAAAACCTTCGCCTTAATCTCATCCATCACCAACCACAAATCCAACAAAGCCTTCTCCTCCGGTATCCGCTTCTTCTCATCGCCCAAACGCGGAATCACTTTCAGCGCCACCTCAATCGCCCGCATGAAATTATCATTATCCGTCAAATTAGCTTTCTTCATAAACTCGCGCACAATTTGAATATTTCCATCCTCCTGATACAGCGCAATAATTGCGTGCAATCCATCCACTAAATATGTCAGCGAAAAATCTTGCGGATTCACCGAAAAAGCACCTTTTTTCAGGCGCTGTTTCGGAGTCAAAAGCTTGCAAGTGCCGCTAACCGAGTCAATCAATTTGTATTTTTTGGCTAAATCAACGACATCGAAACCGCCCACGGCGAGGGCGAGTTGTCGCGCTTCATCGAAGGGGAATTCGACGGCGCGGAAGGCATCCCAGGCGAGGAAATACCACTGAGTTAGCGCGTCAAAACCCGCTGTATCGGTTTGTACGAGTTTGCGGAAACGGTAGTTTGCAATCGCTTTTCTGGCTTCAGCAAAAGCAACTTCCGGGCGCACTTCTTCGCCGCTGCTGTTGAGGATGGGATAGGAACGGCTGAACACGTTTAAAGCGGGGCCAAAGGCGCTTAAATAAAGGTCGATTCCCGTGATTTTGTTGGCTTCAAATTCCGGGGCGCGCTGTTCGACGAGATTGGCGACTTCCGGGCGCAAATCGTCCCACCAAGCTTGGGCGGCGTTGGTGTCGCGCTTGCGGCAAACTAAAAGGACTGTACTGGAAACTGAGTTTTTCTTGGCTTGGTGGAGGTTTTGGGGGTTTTCGGTACTGACGGCCCAGGATGCGGTAATCTCGAAACCGGCATCGATGAGGGATTTTGTGAGCACGTCCCAAGCGCCCGATTCTTTGTGGTTGAATTGGACTGTCATCGCGCCGTCATCGCGCAAAACTCGGTAATATTCGCTAAAAGCTAGGGCCATTTTTGCTTCGTAATCTTGGGCGGCGAGTTCGTCGGGAGATGCGCCCATATTGCGGAAGCGCGACGGATTCGCCACGGCTTCTCTGTCTTTGTCGGTGAGTTCTGAGTAGAATAAATCGGGGAAGATATCGCCTAATGTGCGCTTCATCCAGACATAGAAGAAATCGGAAATTTCGGCATATTGGATTGTGGAATAGTAGGGCGGGTCTGTGATAATTGCATCGACAGATTTGTCGGGAATGTGGTAGAGGCTATCGGCGGATGCGGCATTGATTTGGATGGTTTTGGGGTCGTATTGTTCGATTCCTGGGAGGCCGGTTGAGTGGGGTTTTGTGCCGAATAAAGCGCAAAGATTTTTATAGTCTGACGCAAAAGCATCAGCACATGAATGCCATAATTGACCAGCCCCATTAACTTCTGGATAATTCCACATTAAATTAAGGGAGTGTTGTGCTGATCCAGGCTTACAACCAGCCCTCGCTGCATCCCAGTGGGCTAATCTACAATTTGTATCAACACATCTATCTAATACTAAAGCTAGATAAGTAATAATCGCCTCTACCTTCTCCAATTCATACTCAGCCTGTAGCAGCGCCTTAGCTTCGTTGATAATTTCTACATAAGTGACAAGCGTTAGCAACTGGCGAGGATTAAAGAGTTTATCCCATCTATCCATTCCATAACGTAATAATTGATCTGTATTAAATCCTGTTGAGATAACTTCGTTAGGCAAATTATATGAGCAAATTTTTTGATATTTATCTTCAAGAATATCTTGTGCTTTATTTACTCCTTCTAAATCAAAGTCTTTGGCGAGTCTAAACTCTAAACTCCCTTTGCCTTTTTTGAAAGCAATTGCATATAGTTGATATTTTAATTGATTATCAATGCCATGTTTCATTAAATATTCTTGTTCAATCACAGTATCGCAATTCGGGCATTTACCAACACTTCTGCTAATCGTATTATAAACACTCGGATCGTACTCACCCGCATCGGTTTGAATCGTCGTATCCTTGCCTTTCTTCCCCTTCACCAACTCAAAATCAACCCGCTTCTGTGCCAAGTTAGGAATCGGTTTCACCGCACACCATTTATGTAAATTCTGCTTTTCCGGGCGCTTGTACAACCACCAATTCGGGCTCAAAGGCACAACCGACTGACAACTCGGACAAACTACCGTATGCGCCCACAAATAATTCTGCACAGTTTCCTCACCTTGACTTCCCCCCTTAGCAAGGGGGGATTGAGGGGGGTTAGAAGGGAAAAATTCCGCCAATCTTTTCTCGGCTTCATCCCCCACCCATTGCACCCATTTATCAATATCCTCCTGCAAATCCGGGCCAAATTTCAGCGGATATTCCATAGCCGCCTTCATCGTCACCACCGCCACCGGATTGAGATCCGACGCCAACACATTCAACCCGTACCGCGCCGCCTCAAAGGGAATGCTTCCCCCACCCGCAAACGCATCTAAAATAGTCGGCGTGCGATTCCCCCACACCTTTTCGCAATAATCGTGAACCTTCTTAATTCGCACCGAAGACGGGGGAGTTTTGTAGAGTTTAATTTCCTTCCCCGGTTCCAATCCCAGCAAATATTCAAACTCTTCTAAAGAAATCTCAGCGGGTAAAATCGATGCCAACACCGAAGCGCGAGAAAAGGATAAAGGTTTGCGGGAATACCAGCGATGCAATCCTTTAAATGGATTGCCGCCGTGTTCGTAATTAACCTGCTCGTTTAGCAGATTTACGGGCATGATTTTCTCGATGAATAGTTTGGGGCGTTTTTTGAGAAAGTCATTCATTTTACTTCCATCCATAAATGCGAATATTATTAAAATTAATCGTGTCAATCCCTAGTTTTTGAAGGTAATTAGCTAACTTTAAATCATCAGTCAGTACGAGATATTTATTCTTAGCAATATTGATTATACTACAATCCGTTAAACCAAATTTAGTAAAACTGTCTGTCTTAACAACTTCCTGACTTTCCAGATAGGATTCATTTAATCTGGTCACTCCTTCAGCAAATACAGACAAACATTGAGAACGTTCGGGTTCTCCAAGCTTATTCGCTAAACTGTTAACTTCTGTCAGGATGTTTGGAGTTGTAACTATTTTGTTAAAATAAGACAAAATTTTCAGCAAAAAATCGTAATCTTCTGGCAAAAAATTTTCGGTGCGATTAAATTTTGAAATTCGCTCCCGGTTAACCGTACCAACAAACCATAGCAAAAGGATATTTGTATCAATTAAAATTCCTTTTTGTTTGTATTTCTGAAATAAAGAAGGAACAATATCTTTCATACTTCGCGAATTTTCATAGACTGCACTTCCCCAGTTATGGCATCTATTTTAAATATTTTATACTCTCGTTCATAATTTTTAGTTGCAATCAAATCAGCAAGGGGATTGCTTGTTTTATCCACAGGTCGGATAAACCCCAATGTAATAAACCAGTATTTTTTATCTTCTGAAAGCTCTGCTTCTTCCAGCCTCAACTCTTCGGTATGATAACCTATCATATCTCGCAGAGAACCAAAATATTGTTGAGCAGCACCTACTGCATTTCGCACATTAATAGTCATAAGAAATTCACCTCTTCAATAATTTACTTGTTACCGGACTCTGCCTGGTAAAGCAGATCCAGAAGCAGAGCCTCTAGACATCGGTTCCCAGGCAGAGCCTTGAAACCAGTTTAAAGCAGGGGGGGTTTGGTTATCCCAAAAATTCTTAGATCAACCTTCAAATACCTCTGCCTTTTCAATGATAAACCATTCGTGGTACAATACTGCTAAGAAAAACTCTTCTCCTTTCGGGCGATCGCACACAGCCATATATCCCGATACAAACATATCATCGTCAAAAGTTGTATCCTTGAGAAAAAGAGTCAGCGAGTTGCCATCGGCGCTCCAAATCGCCCGCAAAATCGTGATATTTTGGTGACGAGATGCTTCAACGGGCAATAACACCCACCGCCCCTCAATTTCGATAAATTCCGGTTCGCGGTATCTAAACTCAGACTCCCATTTAAACGGCCCTTCATGCTTCTCAATAATCCGATCCCACCGCACTGTTTTAATCTTGGCTAAAGTTTCATTTGACAAATCAGCTACTTTCATCAGATTAATCTCCCAATAATATTCGCAAAGCTTTCAAAGCATTTGAACGATTGCCATTAGCAATTTTACCAAACCAATAATGTGCCTCTTCATTACTCATCGCCATAATCCCTTCTGCAATATTAGCAATTCGTTCTGTTTTCGATAGCGGTTGCAGCGATTGAAATAAAATCGCCAAACTTACGCCAGATTCTTCTGATAATATATAAGGCGTTTGTCGCTGCTGAGATAAAGTTTTTGGATCGTAATTATTCGCTTTGAGAGTGGCATAAATTTTTTGTCTCGCCAAAACCAGAGCATTTCCTTTGAGTCGCCCCAATTTTTTAGCCGCCGGACGCTTTTTCTCTCCCGCTTTCTTGTAGGCGCATTGATAGAGTTCCAAAGCGAAATTATTGTTGTCAAGGCAAACAACTTTTAACTGAAACTCCTGCATCAGTACGTCACCCTTGCCATTAAACTCAACCTTTCTACTGGATTGCGATCGAGTGTTTGTTTGATACTGCTAATATCCGAGGCATTTGCTGGCAAAGCTGGCTTGAATTCTAAGGTGATTTTCAAACTAACAGTTGCTTGCGCTTCGGGGCTGTTCAACAAACTGTTGATAGTCGAGAAAAAGCTCTGAAATCCCCGCATCTGTCCTTGATATTCCAGCCGCACAAATTGGTCGCCAGTTTGAATGGTTGCGGTTTGGTCGATTTGCGGTTGCCAGCGCTGCAATAGGGCAATTGCTGTTCCCAATTTGCGATAATCCATGACTCGATCCACAGACAATTCTAGCATTTCGATGGCTTGTATTTTGTTGTCGCTGATGCGATCGCCCAAACCTGCAAAAACCACATTCACCGTGCCGTCGAGTTCGATAACCGTCGGTTTCGCCTCCCACAAAGTCCCCTGTAGCGCTTCCACAACATAAGGAGAATTACCATCTCGCGCGTTAGGAACTTGAAGATTTAGATTGACATTGGTTGCTTTTTCTGCTGTCTCACCGTTACCGTAATCGGCCACCACACGAAAAATACTGTTATTAACAATGGTGGCGTCATACTCATCGGAAGGGCGGAAATTTCCCGGCACTAAAGTATTATCTTGATACAAACTAACCGTCAGTGCTCCTTTCGCTTTCCACCTGACGCGCACGGGTTTTGCCGCTTCTGTACTCGGCATCAATTGAGCGCTGAGTTCCACTTCTTTCGGCGCTGGAGGTTCGAGAATGCCGCGTCTGTACAGGATCGGACGATCGCTAAACTCGATCGTCTCTGGCAACACCAACACGCTATCATCGGTTTTGATAAATAAGCGTTCCCCAACTTTCATATCCCAATTCCCCATTTTCAAACCTTGGCGAATCGTCTCCCGCAACATCGAAACTTCCGCATCCAGCAGAATATTCAAACTCAAATCCTTAGCAAAAGCATCGCGCAGCGCCTTCGTTGTCCAATTATCCAAACCCGCAGGCCAAACTTTTTGCAAGATAAAAGCCGGCGCGAAGGGTTTAGCTTCATCCGCGCGAATTTTGCCGCAATCTTTCAGGGCTTTCAAAATCACATCCTGCTGGTTGCTATTGCCTTTCACCGTACTGGAATCGTGGGCGGTAAGAGTGTAGTGCATCAACCCTTTCGGTGCTTTTACAGGATCGTTTGCAGGATAGAATAAATGGCGGTAAGCATTAGTCAAAGACACTCTCACATCTAAATCTTTCGTGCCTTTCAGATCCTTCAATTTCTTTTGCTGGCTTCCCGATAAATCTTCCATCCGGTTCGGGCTGTTGAGAATATTTTTAATTGCTTGATATTCTCTGCTATTTTCGATCGCCTTTTCAAATTCTAGCCGATTTGCCACCAAAAACAACAACCGATTCCGGTAGGTGCGAAACTTCCCCGACTCGCCGCTGTTGTTAAAAATTCTCTCGACTAATGGCGGCGCTGCGTCGGTAGAAGCATTCACCGTATCTGCGTCGAAGTCGATCAAACACAGCGCCACATCATCCGCGTTGTCGTCTACATCTCCGGGACTTTGGGGATTAGAAACCAAACTAAAAAGTCTCTTAGCAAAAATGCTATCCCGGCGCGTTTGCAAATCTTCTTTTGCCGCCAAAACCCCGACTTGTTCCTTTTCCTCGGTAATAATTTTGTTAATCGAAGGTTCTTCCTTAAACCTGGCCAAGGAAGTTATCGGATCGAAGTCTAAATACCAGGCTACCTTAGTCAGGGTTTCTAAAACGCGATCGACAAAACCGCTATCAACCCCCGGAGTCAGCAGCGACAAATTCAACTCAGCGAGGCGAATCCCCGAAGAATTTCCCTGAGTCAAAGAATGCAAAAATATGGTTCTACTTATCCAAGTAGAAAACGGCGGTTTTCCGGCTGCTGTCCATTCCGCGTCTTGCAATTGTGCGTAAGCCGGCCTACCATCAGGATTGTAGATATCCGCGCCGATGGGATTCCGCATGGGCGATCGTTGCAACCGAGAGGTAAGATCGTTAGTAATTTCCTTATCCATCCCCACCGGAATGTGATGCGTGTGAATCATGGGCACCCAACCATTGCGATTTTCCCACAAATGCCGCACGACTTGCGCGAAAAGCCGTAAAGCCCCCCGCGTCTTCTGGAATTCAGGAATCGAAGCAATTTTTTTAGTCAGCAGATTGAACAATTCCGGGTGAAACGGATAACTTTGGGCGATCGCCTTTGAGTATGACGCATCTTTGCACCCATCGGGCAAATTAACGCGGCAATTGCGATAAGCAGCCAAATATTCCGATGCCGCTTTTTGGGCCGCTTCCTCACTAACTTTAGCAAACACGCGCTGTTTGACAATGTTGTAAATTTCGATATCTGTAGAAGGACTCAAAACTCGTTCTTGTCTAGCCGAAGCGCGCATCGTTTCTTGCAACTCTGCCGTTTCTTCCGCAAAAGTATCTGCTGTCGAGGCGAGGGAATAAACCAATACTAAATTATCGCAGGCCGCCGCCAAATCCATCAAGGAAAACAGAAAAGCTACAACTTGTTTAGCTAAATCACTTCTGCCAATTTGTTTCGCTTTTGCCGATCGCAAATACCGCGCAATTTCATCTAAAATAATCACAGTCGGCTGTCCGCCCGTCAATCTTTCTAGCACAGAAGTACCGGGACTGACACCGCTTTTGTCGCTACCTTGCACTAACTGATAGCCTTGAATCCCGCCAATTTGGTAAGCAATTTCGCCCCAAAGCGTATAAGTTGTCAAACCGCTGTCGGCATGATATACTCCTTGTTCTGGGTCTAAATCTCGACCATCGATCGCTGCAACGGCGATCGGGCGATCGGGAATAGTATTAATATCTGTAAAGCGTTCCAATCCAGAAATTTCTCGCCCTTGCTTGCAGATATGCCAGAGTGCAATTTCATCGTGAGTTTTGCCGCCCCCAAAACTCGTTTCCAAACGAATCACTCCAGCCCCGGCGCTTTGCTTCATCAAGCGGCCAAAAACTTCACGAATCAGGGTTTTGATGCCGTCTGTGGCGAAAGTATTAGCAAAGAAAGTATTTGGATCTTGATAAACTTGAGGTGCATTTCCTTCGACTACCAACCGCAATTTTGCTGCAAATAAATCTAGAGACAAGTCTCCTGATAAAATTTCCTCTCTCGGTACGCAGGTATCAAAGATTAATTGCAACATTGATTATTAATCATTAGTCATTAGTCATTAGTCATTTTCAACTGCCAACTGCCAACTGTCAACTGCCAACTGTCAACTGCCAACTGTCAACTGTCAACTGCCAACTGTCAACTGCCAACTGACTAACTAAATATAACCCCACACCTACTAGCATAGCAAGTGCGGGGTTTATTGATCGCAACACTTCAGTTGTGCGCGGCTAGTATAGCGGACGATCGCAACGTTCACATTTTTTTCATCCAATACTTTAACAAATTTTCTTTGACCATGTTCTGCCGCATAACTTCTAGCAAGTATTCCTGAGCTTGGTTTTGGCTCAAGTTTTTGACTTGTTCGCTCAGGACTTGCAGTTTGAACTGCTGTTCCATGCTGAGGCTGGTTGTAGGCATATCCATAATTCGCTCCTCCAGTTTGCTGAGATCGATGCGATCGCGATCGACATCACGTTTCGCAAGATTTGTTGTGTCTCCTACATTGTAAACTATCATAACATTCACTTGACAATATGTCCAAAGTAGACATTTTGAGACTAATTTGTGTCGCAAAAGTACATCTAAGTGGGGGGAGCTTTATCATAAAACAGGGGTAAAAACCGGGAAGCCTAAGCCAAAGGAGCTATTTTGTATGGATGCAATGGAGTTTTTTCAGAGTAGTGCTGGAGAATGGCGATCGCAGCGCAGCACTCACCACCTCGCTTTCCGCCAAGCGGAGATTGGGGATTCAAATATTCAGGTAACGGCCCTAGGTGCGGATGACGCGCGAGTGGCTGAAATTTGCCAGATGCACGAGGTCGATCCGAGTCGGGCTGCTGGGGGAGCATTTGTGACTTGGCACGGCACTATGGCGTGGGATAAGGATGATGAGAATCACAAGGGCTCTACCGTATTCGCGATCGTCCCAGATCCTGAGAATCCGCGGCAGGGTTTGATGTTGCGGGAACGCGGCTATGCGGAAATTGTGCCGGTGGCCGGCCGTTTTGAGATGGATGACGAGGATGCGCTGCTGCTGATTACGGAATACGAGACGATGAGTTCGATCGAGCGTTTTTGGTTTGCCAATCCCAACGTGCGGATGCGGACAAGCAGCGTCAAGCGCTTTGGCGGTTTCAGCACTTCAACTTTTTGCACTGAAATTCGGGTGGAACCAGACTCGGATGCAGCGGCCCCGGCTGCAGAGAAGGAACCCGTTGCTAGTGAGTTTTACTCGGCCCTAGGCTGGTAATTTATTGGGCAGTTGGCAGTTGGCAGTTGGCAGTTGGCAGTTGGCAGTTGGCAGTTGGCAGTTGTCAGTGGGTAGTTGTCCGTTGTCAGTTGTCAGTGGGTAGTTGTCAGCCAACAGCGAACAGTCAACAGCGAACAGTCAACAGTCAACAGTCAACAAATGTTACAGATTGTTGCAAAAAATCAGGAAAACCAGATTTAGATTGCGGGAATCCCCTAATCTGTATGTTGGTTAGTTGTATCGTTATGCTGGCAGCTCGCGGTATCAACTATTTCTGAAATTTGAGATAACGGAGATTATAACGTGGCGCTTCCTTTGTTAAATTACGCCCCTAAGAGCCAAAATCAGCGCGTTGCTGGTTATGAAATAGGGGGCGACGAGCAGCCGAGAGTTTTCACAACTGAAAACGTGCTCTCGTCGGGAGACATGGAAAATTTGATTTGGGCTGGATATCGCCAGATTTACAGCGAACACCAAATCCTCAAGAGCAACCGCCAAACGTTTTTGGAATCGCAACTAAAGTTCGGTCAGATTACGGTGCGGGATTTCATTCGCGGTTTGGCGACTTCGGCTCCTTTCTTGGAGCGGAATTATCAAACTAACAGCAACTACCGATTTGTGGAAATGTGCGTGCAGCGCGTTTTGGGTCGGGATGTGTACAGCGATCGCGAAAAGATTGCTTGGTCGATCGTGGTAGCAAATAAGGGGCCTCAAGGCTTTATTGACGAGTTGGTCAATAGCGAAGAGTACCTGGATAAGTTCGGCTACGATACCGTACCTTACCAGCAGCGCCGAATTTTGCCTCAGCGAGTTGGAGGGGACACTCCTTTCAACTTGAAGACGCCCCGCTACAACGAGTACCACCGCTCGCAGCTTGGCTTCCCGCAAATCATCTGGCAGACAAGCGTTCGCCGTTTTGTTCCTCAAGAGCAGCAAGCGAAGGCTGGCGATCCGTCGAACTATTTGGGTATGGCGCGCAATATGCCGATGCCTGCTACTCCGCCGCAGCGCGTGCCTCTGGCTAATATCAATATTGCCACGATGGTTCCTCGCCGTTAATTGATACTGCTTGGTGCTATTGTTTGTGTCGGGCTATGGATTTAATCGATCGGCTTTTAGTCTGAGAGAGTTTTGAGTCTTGAGTTTTGAGGTTTGAGTTTTTTACTAAACTTGGAATCCAAAACTCAGGACTCATAATTTTTTGTCAGTAGTCAGTAGTCAGTAGTCAGTAGTTAGTAGTCAGTAGTTAGTAGTCAGTAGTTATCAATTCCCAATTATTAATTCTCCATACCCAGTTACCAGAAAGAACTGGTTTAAAGCCTCTCCATTTTAGGGAGAAATTAAAATCAGACGATTCATTACTCCAATCCTCTTACTTCCAGGTAGAGGTCGCTGTCAACTGTCAACTGTCAACTGTCAACTGTCAACTGTGAGCTCGCAGCCGCAATATTTTTAACAGAGTGTTGAATTGATCGGGTAAAGGTGCGATCGCCTCAATCAACTCTCCAGTTAAGGGATGTTGCAATTGCAGCCTCCAAGCGTGGAGGGCTTGTCCGGTTAAATTTACGCCGATGGAACGGTTGGAACTGTACATCGGGTCGCCGATAATGGGATGTTTTATTTCGGCTGTGTGGACGCGAATTTGATGGGTGCGGCCGGTTTCTAATTGATAGTGAATTAAGCAATAGTTGCCAATTCTTTCTTTGATTGTCCAGTGAGTAACTGAGGGGCGGCCGCCTTTTTCTTCTGGTACTACTGCCATTTTTTTGCGGTCTGTGGGATGCCTGCCGATGGGTAGGTCTATTGTGCCTGTTTCGGTGTTAGGAACTCCGTAAACTACGCCTAAATATTCGCGGCGGGCGGTTTTGCTTTTGAGTTGGGCTTGCAGGTTTTGGTGGGCAACATCGGTTTTGGCGATCGCGATCGCACCTGTTGTATCTTTGTCTAATCTGTGGACGATTCCGGGCCGTTGAACTCCGCCGATTTCTGCGAGGGGACAATGGGCTAACAGGGCGTTGACTAATGTACCGTCTTGATGTCCGGCTGCTGGGTGAACGACTAATCCGGCTGGTTTGTTGATGATAATTAGGCTGTCGTCTTCGTAGAGGATGTCTAGAGGAATTGCTTGGGGTTCTAATTTTGTGGGCTGGGCTTCGGGTAAAGTGATGTGGATGCGATCGCCCGTTTTTACTGATATTTTTTTCGAGGTGCAGGTTTGGTCGTTGACTTTGACGTGGCCTTGTGATATGAGGGTTTGCACACGCGATCGGGATAAGTCTGGTATCTGGTTTGACAGCCAAATATCTAATCGTTGAGTGACATTAATCGGGTTAAATTCCTCTGTATTTTCTACTGTATATATCTGTGCCGCCGTCTCTGTTTCTATCATTGAATTTTTTACTGTTTGTTGCCGATTTTTTGGGCTGATATCATGTCCGATCTGCGATCGTAGCAAAAACGGTTCGTAGTGCGGGCTTTAGTCCGCAGTACGAACCAATAGCGATCTAGGTCAATCTACCCGACACGAAATGACGGATATGGGACTCGAAACCGGGTTTCTATGAGTTATGCAAACAAAAATGATAATTATAGGAAGAAACCCGGTTTTTGAGAGCATCTACTATTTGATCCTGGTTTCTACTCGCGATCGGGCTAGAGCCTGATAGCAGTATAATTTATGTCAAATAAATGCTTTTATTATAACATTTTTAAGTAAATTTGTCAATGCAAGCGACAATTATCGCAGTGGCCGCACCGCATAGATTGAGATTCCTTGGTAAAGCCAAAAGCTTGCAGCAAAAATTGCCACCGGCACTTTCGATGTTTGAGATATTGTGCCATTTCAGCAGCGGCGGTAAAATTTTGTTTTGCGCCTATTTGCTGTGCGGATTTGTCGATCGCATAATTGAAAGGATCTTGCCAAGTTAATTGTCCGCTGCTGTGCAAGATAGAAAGGGCGATCGCGCTTTCGGGAAATTCGCGAGAAACTGCTTCTACATCGCCTTTAACTGGCAGTTGTTGGGCCAACTGCTGCGCTTCTCGGTATTGCGATCGCAATTTATCTTGAAAAAATTGTGCTCTTTGTTTGTCATCGGGATAAAGCAAACCCGTAGGTTCACTAATCAACGTCAGGGCGATCGCCGATTTGCCGTCGCGTCCGCCTCTACCAATTTCCTGAATGTATTCCGATAATAGCAAAGGTGCTTGAAAGTGAACAACCCACCGCACATCCGGCTTGTTAATTCCCATCCCGAAAGCACAGGTACAAATCACAAATTTAAGAGCGTTATTTAGCCAAGCTGTTTCTATGTTTCGGCGCGATTCAGGACTCAAACCTGCATGATAGGCTGCGGTTTTATAACCTACATCTTCCAACAAATTAGCCAAATTCTCGCTATCTTTTCTCGTGCGAACGTAGACTAAGCCTGCTTGTTTTGATCGAGATTTAATAAAATTTAATAACTGTTGTTTGCGTCCCCTCGGTGTCCAGACAGTCTGCACTTGTAGGTGCAGATTAGAACGGTAGGGACTTAGCAAAAATGCTTCTGGTTTTTGCAGTTGCAAGACATTTTTGATGATTTTTTGTGCTTCCGGGTTGGCGGTAGCGGTGAAAGCTGCGATCGCAATTTTACTACCTTCTGGTTTAGCTTTCAACAAAGCCGGTCGCACTGTTCCCAAACGGCGGTAAGCTGGTCGAAAAGTATCGCCCCACTGCACTAAACAGTGAGCTTCGTCTAATATTAAACCGTTGATTTGGAGGTAGGGCTGACTGAGAATTTCCCAGACTGGTTTGCTGAGCAATGTTTCGGGAGACAAATACAGCAATCTCAACTTGTTTTGTTGCAGCGATTGCATTGTTTGTCGGCGCTGCTGTGCTGACAGTTGACTGTGGAGGAGGGAAGCGGGCAAATTGCGATCGCGCAATTCTTGCACTTGATTTTCCATCAAGGCGACTAAGGGCGAAACCACCAAAGTTAAGCCTGTTTGTAACAAAGCTGGCAGTTGAAAGCAAATTGATTTGCCACCACCTGTCGGCATAATTATTATTGTATCTTTTCCTGCTAACAAACTACCGACAATTTCTGCTTGCGGCGGTCGAAAATCGTCGTATCCCCAGATTTCTTTGAAGGCGGCGCGGGCTTGATTTAATAATGTTGGTTCTGGTTGGTATTTCATTGGATTTATCCCCACATCAGAAGTATCAATTATACCAGACAGGAATTACGCATCAATGACAATTACAGTCGCAAGTGCGACTTCAGAAACCGGGTTTCTTCGTAGGCTTTTCGTTACTGATCGCAAAATTTTCTTAGAAACCCGGTTTCTCGCTCATGGGCGTCAGCCGTTAAACTGTCCGAAGTGTTAATTTAATAACAGTTTATAATTTTACTCGAATTTGAATTATGAACGCAAGCACCTTGAGCGAAGTTTTCAGCTATCGGCAAAAGACTTGTGAGCTTTCCGATACAGCAGGGGCGGTAGAGGCGTTACATGAAGATGGTTTTGCGCTGATTCCCGGTGTGCTCGACGAGTCGGAAATGGTGGCGGCCCGGGAAGCACTCGATCGCCTGCAACCCTTCGGACTTGATGGTAGCAGTTGGAGTGAATTGAACAAACATTTTAAATGCGTGTTTAATCGCGATCGGCTGTGGCTTTCCTATGCCGATCGACCTGGTATCATTGAATTGGCAGAAGCATTGATGGGCAGCGATTGCCACATTATCGGCATGACTGCATGGAAAAGTGGGCCCGGTTACGACGGTTGGCGCGTCCACGTCGATCAGGTGTTTGTGCCACTGCCCGAAAGCGTGTTTGCTGTTAGCGGAGCCATCGAAGAAAATCGCACTTTTCAACTGCCAGTATGGATCTGTACAGCCCATTTCTATCTCAGTGACATCACAGAAGACCTCTGTCCTACCTATATTATTCCTGGCAGTCACAAATCGGGTAGAAAACCCGAACGCGGGGAAGAAACTTGGAACGGACACTCCCTAGAACCAGTTTTGTGCAAAGCTGGAGATGTGCTGTTTTTCCGCAGTGAAATTTGGCACTCTGGCGGCAGAAATACCACTGTCGATGGTAGTCGCTATATGCTGCAAGTGCATTATTCCCACCGCAACATCGCGCAGAAATTTTCGCCTTGGCCGTGGCAGTTCAATCCCGAAATTATCGCTACCGCTACAGAACGGCAACTGCGACTTTTAGGCAAACATCCTGAGTCAAATTACGGTTAAAATACATTGCTAATTTTGTTTGAGGCGCGATCGACAAATAAACGGAAAATGTCATATTTATTTGAGATTTGGAGTTTTGGATTTGAGATTGCGATCGATTCTAGAGGCTGGTAAATCTCCGAATATCTTGAGTAATCCAAAATCCCAAATCCAAAATCTACCATCGCCTAAGATTGACCGTCTCGGCGGCCGAGTTCGTAAACGCCGCCGCCAATACAGGCGATCGTCCCCATAGATACCGCCCAACCAGTACCCAGAGACCATTCGACTCCCCAATTGCACAATCCGCCCGCAATCAAAAAGGGCAGAATGCTCAACAGGGAAGCGTAAAAGGCATTTTGAGATTCTCTGGCTTGGCGGGTTCTTTCAAACTCCGCTTCCGAGGTGTAGAGGGATCTTTCGGCAAAATTCATCCAGCGGTTGAGTTGCAGGATTACCCATTCTGTCAGGGGCGACAGACCCCAGTACAGGGCTAAAGACCACAAGGAGGCACCGGCGATCGCAGTTGCGTCTATGGCAAAACTAAAAGGGAAAATTTCAGTAAGCATTGCTTATGTGTGTTATAAATTTGAGATTTCAGACTGCATCCAAAATCCCGTACTAAACTATAGTGTCAAACAAAAGCTCGATCGAATTCAACCGCAGCATAAATTTCACCGGGCCAATGACTTTCTGTTCGCTACAATATTTAAGCCGAAGGCTTGACACCAGTTCTCTATGCAGTAAGATACACCTTGGTTAACTGATTCGCTAGTAGATTCAGCACGCGAGGCAATCTTGCAGCGAATTGGCACAACAGACAACGCAGATTCGCCAACACATTAAACTTTCAGGAGTTAAATAAATCGTGCAAGACTCTAGGGGCCCGCTGACGGTTAAACGCTTTTTTCGCCTTAGACAGATACTACTGTTAGTTCTTTCGCTCTGTATCGTGGTGATTAGCCCTTATTTGCAGCAGGAGTTGGTCAAGGCTCAGTCAGCTTTACCAACCAAAATCGCTACGGGTAATTTGTGGCAAGAAGCTTCTTTCCCAGTCGAAAATTTTGAAGCCTACAGTTCCACCTTCGGCCCCCGTGGTGGAGATTTTCATTACGGTTTGGACATGGCGGCGCCAGAAGGTAGCTATATCCGCAATTGGTGGGGCGGTCAAGTGGTGGAAGTTTGGGAAGATGGCAGGTGCGGCACTGGTATGGTGGTGCGATCGGGAGATTGGGAGCACATCTACTGTCACCTCAGAGGTAGAGTAGAAAAAGTTAACGGCGGGCGCTATTATGTCGATCGCGAAGGCGGCCTGCAAATTTGGCAGGGTCAAACGGTGCCGGCGGGTGCGAGAATTGCCAGAGTGGGAATGACGGGCCGCACCAGTGGGCCTCACTTGCATTGGGGATTGAAGTACGGCGGACGTTGGGTAGACCCGGCTTTGGTACTTCGCGAAATGTATTCCAATCAGTCTTAATTAGTCATTGGGCATTGGGCATTAGTCATTAGTCATTAGTTAAGATAAAGAGTCATTAGTCATTGGTCATTAGTCATTTTTTTGGGTTAGTAGTAAAGTGCTTCAGGCGCACTCTAAAAATAGAGTCGGTGCATAATTCCTACTTCGTTAACTAATGACTAATCACTAATCACCAATGATTGATGACTAATGATTCTTTACCTGAATTAATGACCAATGACTGATGACTAATGACTAATGACTCTTTACCAACTGCCAACTGACAACTGCCAACTGCCAACTGACAACTGCCAACTGCCAACTGCCAACTGCCAACTGACAACTGCCAACTGCCAACTGCCAACTGACAACTGCCAACTGCCAACTGACAACTGCCAACTGCCAACTGCCAACTGCCAACTGACAACTGCCAACTGACTCTTTACGCTGGTTCCAACTCTTTTTTGGTCAACTCGGCGTATCGATCGACAATTTTGCGGAATTCATCACCGTCGATCGTTTCTTCATCCAACAGCACTTCAACCAGCTTGTCTACCAAATGGCGGTTTTCGCGGATAATCCGGCGGGCTTCTTCGTAGCAGTGAATAGCAATTTCCCGGACTTGCCGATCGATCTTGATAGCCATTGCTTCGGAATACTCGGCCCGCGAATTCCAGCTTTGGCCCAAAAACACCTCATTGTTCGGACTTTCCAAAGCCACAGGCCCCAAATCCGACATTCCGTAAAGCGTTACCATCTGTCTCGCTAATTTGCTGACTTCTGTAATATCGCTGCTGGCACCGAGAGTTACTTCAGCATCGCCATAAATTTCAGCCTCTGCAGCCCGTCCCCCCAAAGCTACTGTAATCCGGCTTAACAGCCACGCCCGACTCCTCAAACCTTCGCTGTCGATCATTTCGTCGTCGAGCACGTAGTTGGCAAAGCCTGCGATACCGCCGGAACGCGGAATAATCGTGACTTTTTCTAGGGTGTCGGTATTTTTGAGCATGGCTGATACGAGGGCGTGTCCGATTTCGTGGTATGCTACTAGCCACTTTTTCTTGCTGTCGAGCAGCGGATTCAGAGTAAGCCCGATCGTGATTCGGTCGATCGCATCGTGAATTTCTAAGTTACTAATCGTGTCTTTGCGCCGCCTCGCGGTGAGAATTGCCGCTTCGTTGAGCAAGTTTGCCAAGTCAGCGCCGGAAAAGCCGGGAGTGCGACGGGCGATCGTATCTAGAGCAACTTCTTCGTCGAGTTTTTTGTTGCGCGCGTGCACTTGCAAAATCCCCAAACGTCCTTTGTAGCTGGGCAAATCTACCGTTACTTGTCGATCGAACCTGCCGGGCCGCAGCAGGGCAGTATCGAGTACGTCAGGGCGGTTAGTAGCAGCAATCACAATCACGCCGCTGTTACCCTCAAAGCCGTCCATTTCTGTCAGCAACTGGTTGAGAGTTTGTTCGCGTTCGTCATTTCCACCGCCGATTCCAGCGCCGCGCTGCCTTCCTACCGCGTCTATTTCATCGATGAAGACGATGCAGGGCGAATTTTCTTTAGCTTTTTTGAACAAGTCGCGGACGCGGGAAGCGCCGACTCCGACGAACATTTCGACAAATTCGGAACCGGAGATGCTGAAGAAGGGGACGGCTGCTTCGCCTGCGATGGCTTTTGCCAGCATTGTTTTACCGGTTCCCGGAGGCCCGATTAACAAAACTCCTCTGGGAATTTTCGCGCCTATGGCGTTAAAGCGTTCGGGTTTTTTGAGGAAGGTGACGACTTCTTGCAGTTCTTCTTTGGCTTCTTCGATCCCTGCTACGTCGTCGAACATCACCCCGGTTTTGGCTTCCATTTGGAAACGGGCTCGGGATTTGCCGAAGTTCATGGCATTTCCTTGGGATTGGGTCGATCGGCGCACAATAGCCATCAACACCGCCAACACTGCAAAAATCACCAGTAAGTTTATTACTAAACTGACCGCCGCGGCATTGTCGGCTGTTTGTTTGACTTCAAAGTCAATCTTTTTGGCGCGGATTTGCGAGTAAAGTTCTCGGTTGTTGTAATCGAACAGAGTAACAGTTTGTTCTCGATCGGTTTTTTGATTTTTTAGCTTAACTTTTGCAGTTCTTTGAGTTTCGTCTATTTCGATTTTACTGACTTGCCCTTTCTCTATGTTGTCCATGAGTTTGCTGTAACTCATGGTGTTAGGCGCGCTGTCGGCAAAAACCGGGGGCGAGAGCAATATTCCTTGAGAAATCACCAAACTGCCCAGGATGCGCCAAAGATTCCGTCCGGGCATTGATTTTTTAGGATTCTGCTGGCTCGATTTGTCTTTGTTTACAGCTAGATGCCCCAGCCATGCCTGTTTCCAAGAATTTTTCATATTGGTTTTTTGCCCGAGGTTGAAGACTGCCAAGATTGACCGCTTTTGATTTGCTACATTCATTTATTTTAACAAGATGCCGGGTGTTGGATGGGTTTCTCTGTCGCTGGCTTCTCAAGAGTCCGCTTGAGAGGGCTGGTTTTGAATCCACTGCCACTGATAAACCGGGTTTTTTACTGAATTTGGGGCTTTGATCGGGGATTTTGCTCAAAAAACCCGGTTTCTCGGCCTGGTACACTAAACTTACGCACTGATCCTCAAAAAACCTGATTTTTTACCGAATCAGGGGCTTTAACCAGGGATTTTGCTCAAAAAACCCGGTTTTTCGGATCCCTCAGTCAATTCTTCCATCTAAAATCTTAAACTTGTACGCCGGCGTTGCCGAAGTATCTCAAATCGATTGACATTTGCCGATCGCAATTGTTATATTAATCATAGTCGTAATGAGTACGTTTTATTTCTGCAATTATTGTTTTTAAGTTTTATGGTGAAAATTGTCGGCATTGGTGGGAGTTTGCGGGCTGGATCTTACAGCCAGTTAGCGTTGAAGGTGGCAGCAGAACGGGCGCAAGCCTTGGGCGCGGAAGTTGAAATATTAGATTTGCGATCGCTCAATCTGCCCTTCTGCAACGGTGAGAATGATTATCTCGATTACCCCGATGTGGAAAAGCTGCGGAATGCGGTAAAGCAAGCCGACGCTTTGATTTTAGCAACGCCGGAGTATCACGGTAGCGTCAGCGGCGCTCTCAAGAATGCCCTCGATTTACTCACTTTCGAGCATTTGGACGGCAAAGTTGCGGGTGCGATTAGCGTTTTGGGAGGGCAAGTTAACAGCAACGCACTTAACGATTTGCGAACTATTTTGAGATGGGTGCACGCTTGGGTAATTCCCGAACAAATTGCGATCGGACAAGCTTGGAAAGCTTTTAGTCCTGATGGTAAATTGTTGGATGAAAAATTGTCTGAAAGGTTCGATGAATTAGCTCGCAGTTTGGTAGAAAATACGCGGAAATTGCGAGGAATTTCTTAGTAGAAGGACTGTTAGCTGTTATTTGTTAGTTGTTGTTATTTGTTAGTTATTTGTTAGTTCTTATTGGAAATTGAGAAGTGGAAAGTGGGAATTCGTAGCAAGTAACCAATAACCAATAACCAATAACCACTAACTACTAACTACTGACTACTGACTATTGCCAACTGCCAACTACCAACTGACTTCAAAATGGCATATCGATGATTTCTCCGAAAGGATGCGGTACGTCGATCGGCATTCTTCCGGGTTTTGACTCGTACTTATCAATCCACTTTTTCGCCAATTCCAAAGCTTCCTCTTCAGTCTTGGCATTTTGGACGGCGACGTGGCGGTTGCCCCGGCTATCCCAAACTTCGACGTAGAATACTTTCTGCGATTGCAGAATCCAACCTTTATAACTGTCTGCTGGCTGCATAGTTAAAATTGTAAAATAATCGGGCGGGGAGTTGGACTGACGAGCTAATTTTAAATATTGCCCTGCATAAATTGAATTTTACGCTGGTTTCTATAGTATTTTTGGAAAAAAGTCAGTTTTACGGTTAACCTCATGACTAGACTCTTCAAGCAATTATTTAACTGGAGAAAATATCTCCAACCAGCGGCGGCGGCGATCGCGATCGCCCTGATCGCCTCGCAGATAGCGGTGTTGCCGGCGTTGGCGACTGGCGTGTACGACTTTCCCCTGTTGTCGGCGGGCGATCGAACTTGGGTGTTCGACAAAGGCGACGTACTCAGCCGTAGCAGCGAAAGCAATATCAACAGCGAACTCGACAAGGTGGAACAGCAAACTGGCAAAGAAGTCAGGTTTGTCACCATCCACCGCTTAGACTACGGCGAAACTGTTGCCACTTTTAGCGATCAACTATTTGAACAGTGGTTTCCCACAAAAGAAGACGGGGCCAATCAAATTTTACTCGTTCTCGACACTGTTACCAACAGCGCGGTAATTCGCACCGGCGAAGGGGTTAAATCCCTGCTACCTGATGAAATTGCCCAGAGTGTAGCAGGGGAAACCCTGCAGGTTCCCCTGCGGGAAGCTAACAAATACAACGAGGCTTTGACTGAGGCCAGTTCGCGCATTGCTACTGTTTTGTCCGGTGAACCAGATCCGGGCGCGCCTAAAGTTGTTGACAACATTCAAGTTGAAGGCACCTTTAAAAAAGCTGAAGAAACAGAACAAGGTAATGCCACAGTTGTTGTGGTTGTGCTGTTGGTGTTGGCGACAGTGATTCCAATGGTGACTTATTTCTGGTATCAAGGTTTTTCGTAATCGCGTACTGCTAAATCCGATAAGTTACCTTTTTTTCCAGAAATTAGGGCGAGGCTGGACTAATCTTGAACGTATTCTCGATCGCTCAACAATGCAAGTTCTGCCCGTACAAATTCCCGTCCCAGATAAGCCGCGTGATCTAACATTGTCACCGGGCTGGGGCGGGTTTCTTCTAGGATTTTGACACAAAGTTCTTTGGCGGTTCTGCCGCTAAACAGCGTGCACTGAGTGCGTTCTACCTTGCCGCGGGCGGGGATGGGTTTACCAGTTTCGGGATCGACAGCCAGGCCGCGATCGTCGATGATGTTAGTGAAGTGTTTGGCACAAATTAAGCTGGTTTCGCGATCGAGATAGATGATGAAGTAGCCACCAGGATCGAGGTCGATGTGGCGTTTGGAGAGGTTGTCATCGATGGCGGTGAGGTTTTCCAAGGTTTGACTCATGGTTGGTGAAAGGAAGTAAACAGTAGCTATATTTTTTTTGCTATTCCTAGTTTAGTGGGCTGTGGGACAAGTTTGGAAATTTTGGGCGATCGACATTATAGATGATATCTGCAGACACGGCAATTTCCTGTCCGTCGCCTGGTTTTTGTTTAAATTTGTATAATTAACCGCAGAGAACGCAGAGAACGCAGAGTGAAAAAAGAAAGATAAACAAAATCTGTTATTATTAGCTTTAGCAAGATTTAGCATTAAATTATTGATGAAATTTATAGATTTGTTTTCGGGAATAGGAGGTTTCAGACAAGGCTTTGAAAACAATGGCTTTGAATGCGTCTTTTCCTGCGAAATCAATAGCAAGTGCCGAGAAGTTTACACAGAAAATTTCGGCGAAGTACCTTTTGCCGACATCAGTAACATCAATCCCGCCGAGTTAGTAGACTTTGATGTTTTAGTCGCCGGTTTTCCGTGCCAACCTTTTAGCATCTGCGGCAAAAAGCTCGGTTTTGAAGATACTAGAGGCACGCTATTTTTCGATATTTGTAAAATCATCAAAGTAAAACAACCTCAAGTAGTTGTCCTGGAAAATGTCAAGCACTTAATCCATCACGACAAGGGAAATACCTTAAAAGTAATTATCGCTAGTCTGGAAGATTTGGGCTACAGCGTGAATTACAAAATGCTGAATGCTAAAGACTTTGGACTTCCCCAACACCGCGAAAGAATATTTATTATTGCAACTAAAGGTAAACCTTTCAATTTTTCATTCCTAAAAAGCAAGTTTCCTCCCAAACTCAGGGAATTTCTAGACGAGACGGGGGATTTTGAAATATTGGATAAATCAGAATATACTTTAATTGATTATCCGAGAAAGCAAGATTCGGGACTTGTGTTTGTAGGATACAGAAATAAAGGTACTTGGAAAACTGGGGTGAGGCCGAATACAGAACACTTGTCGAGGGTTCACAGACAGCCGAATCGCATTTATTCGGTGGATGGCGTGCATCCGACAATTCCTTCGCAAGAAACATCGGGCAGGTTTTTTGTCTATTTTCCCGATCGAGATTTGGTGAGAAAGTTGACGCTGAAGGAATGTTACCGTCTCATGGGTTTTCCTGAAGATTTTAAGACTTATCCCAGTGCGGGGGAAAGTTACAAGCAAATTGGAAATTCTGTTTGTGTACCGGTGGTGGAAGCGATCGCGCAAGAAATATTAATCGGCGGTTGAAACCTCCGAGTATTATCAAGGGTTTTTAACCCGGATTTAATCTGAAAACTTGCTCAGCTATGTTTGCGAAGGTGTCCATACAATTCTCGATCGCTCTGCTAACAAATCTGCCAATCTTTCAGCTCTGTCTCGATCATCTTTCACATAAGGTAAACCGACTATCTGAGCATGGGAGTCAGAGTCAGGTATTGCGTCTAAACCTAATTCGCGAATTTGTCCTACTTGGATACTAGCAACTCCGTAACAATTTTTGAATTTTGCTGCAGATTGTTCCGGCGAACAAACATTGGCAATTGTTACCGATAAACCCGGTTCATTGGGGCGAAGTAAATAAGCGAACAGTGAAACTAGATCGCTGGTTTCATCAATCCATTGCCTCCGAAGTAAAGCTCTATAGACGATAGCACTGTCAGCTAAAGAATTGAATGGATAGTTTGTAGTTATAGTTATTTAGTGATAGGGATTTCATTCGCAGAAAAAATCGGATAAAATTTATCCACGAATAATCAATATTCTAGCACTTCATTACATATTTAGGACTACATCTGATTCACTCCGAGAAGATTTATCGGTCATACCTTGTTAAACCACTCTAGCCAATAGACTAATGTTGCTGCTGAAGTGATATCTTCCGAGCCATATTCCTCACTCTTCTGATGATAAGTGTAAGCTTTCTCATTAGCATTATGTGGGCAGAACAAGCGTACTCTCCGATCGGCATTTATATTTTCCCAAGCAAGTCTAATACTACCTTGGTCATCTGTACCTGTAGAGCATTTAGGAAAACTGTTTCCCATGCTATCATAGGCCTCAACCACCAATTTCATCGCTGTCCTGAAAGCATATTCAGTCGGTCTCAAAACCCCGTACTCATCCTCTTCTTCTAAATCTAACAGTTCGATTAGACGTTCGACCGTGATGCGGAAATTCGATAAACCGCTGTTGCTATTGCTATTAGTAATCTGTTCTTTCGCTACAGTCATAAGATTCAATCCTTTTGAGCCGATCGCCAATTCGATCCTAACACAGCCTAATCATCTGCAATAATGACACGGCAGCAATAAGCAATAAGGACACCGCACTGTGTCCCTACTACTACAACAAACAAGTATTACGCTGGAACTTGAACTTTTTCACTGCCCGAAAGCTCAAACGCCGCGTGAATTGCCTTCAAAGCTGTGACACCCTGTGCCTCATCCACAACGCAGCTAATCTTAATCTCAGAAGTTGCAATCATTTGAATGTTGATTTCGTGCTGCGAAAGCGCTTCAAACATCTTGGCCGCAACTCCCGGATGCGCTACCATCCCGGAACCGACAACGCTAACTTTGGCGATTTCTGTATCGACTGCTACTTCCCCCCAGCCGAATTCAACTGCTGATTTTTCTAGGACTGTTTTAGCTGCTTCTGCGTCAATTTGTGCTACGGTAAATGCAATGTCGCGCGTTAATATGCCGTCGATATTGTGACACCGCTGCGATTGAATGATCGTGTCTACGCTAATATTTTCTTCGGCTAAAAGTCCGAACATTTTTGCTGCTACTCCGGGTCGATCGGGCAATTGGCGAATTGCCAGACGCGCTTGATTGAGATCCAAGGCTACAGCCCTAACTGCGGGCGGTTTATGCGACGCTGAACGCAGCCCGACAGGGGAGTTGGCGACATCAAATGCTTTGCAAAGTTCGGCAACTGCCCGATCGCACTCTGCAGCATCGATCGTACAACTAACCTTCACCTCGGAAGTCGAAATCATCTGAATATTAATTCCCGCATCCGCCAAAGTATTAAACATCTGGGCCGCTACCCTCGGACGGCCGATCATTCCCGCACCCGCAATGCTAACTTTAGCTATGGGTCTTTCTTCTGCCCTCACTTCCGGTTCCCCCAATTCTGGGCGCGAATTCTTGCCGAGGGAGGGCACGATCGCATCTGCAACCGCCACAGCTTGATTCAGCGAATTTCGCCTCACAGTAAAGGCGATATCGTTAGTATTTCCCTCGTGAATTGACTGAATAATTAAGTCTACATCGAGGTTTTGCTGCGCGATCGCCCCAAACAACCGCGCAGCTACTCCCGGACGATCGGGCAAACGCAACAGCGACACCCCCGCCTGATCCAAATCAAACTCCACCGCATCCACCGCTTTCGCCAGCTCCAAGCCCTCCAAAGGCCGGGCCGATGGAGGGGGGGACACTACCCGCGTACCGGGCGCGTCACTCCAGCTAGAAAGCACCACCAGCGGCACACCGTAATTCTTGGCAATTTCTACGGCGCGCGGGTGCAGGACTTTTGCGCCCAAACTCGCCAATTCCAGCATTTCGTCGCAGGTGATTTCGTCCATCAGTTGCGCCTGTGCAACCAAGCGCGGATCTGTAGTCAGAATTCCGGGCACGTCAGTATAAATTTCGCATCTATCGGCCCGTAGCGCTGCAGCGATGGCTACTGCTGTGGTGTCGGAACCGCCTCTACCCAAAGTAGTAATTTCCAATTCTGCCGCGTTAGCGATGCCTTG
Organism: Microcoleus sp. B4-D4; assembly: GCF_036705185.1. Classification (NCBI taxonomy): domain Bacteria; kingdom Bacillati; phylum Cyanobacteriota; class Cyanophyceae; order Oscillatoriales; family Microcoleaceae; genus Microcoleus; species Microcoleus sp. B4-D4. Next base: position 285,592 of record NZ_JAUBTX010000004.1, read on the forward strand.
GAAACCTGCGACGACGACGACTTTACCGCTGTTTAACTGGGTTTGGAGCCTGTTCGGGTCGATTCGCAAAATCCGGGCGCGGGTGTGGGCGGCTTCGGTGACAATGCCGACTTGGGCTCCGGTGAGGGAAATTGCGGGCTGTCCCATTTCTTGCAATGCCATGCTCAAAAGCGCGATCGAGACTTGTTCCCCAGTCGAGAGCAACATATCCATTTCCCGCTTGCTGGGATTTGCGGAAATTTCCTTAGCCAGTTTCACTAAACCGTCAGTCGTTTTGCCCATCGCCGAAAGTACGACAACTAAGGAGTTTCCAAGCTGTACTGTTTTGACAACTCGTCGCGCTACTTCCAAAATGCGATCGACTGTACCAACCGATGTTCCGCCGTATTTCTGAACAATTAGTGCCATAGGACTTTACACAAAAGTGATGCAATACTTTACTCTTAACCAATTAATATACGCAAATTCTGGATTATAGCCTACGTTTACCTATGCAGTGCCAATAAAGAAACCGGGTTTTTGGCGAGATTGAGGGTTTGAATCGAATACCAGGGCGAAAAAACCCGGTTTCTCGTCACCGCTGCGTAAGTTCAAAGAAACCGGGTTTTTGGGAGATTGAGGATTTTTTGCGAATATTTTGGCGAAAAAACCCGGTTTCTGGCTACCTATTAGCTGCCTTCTAACTCTCGCAAACGCGCTTCCAAAGCTTGAATTCGCAACTCAGCTTCTATGCGCCTTTGTCGTTCTTGTTCTGCCCGTTCCTCCGCCGCCGGCAGCAAAGTCCCCGATGCCTCCCACCAGCGCAGCAAAGGCAGTTCTACGCCCCGATCGACTCCTTGCCAAATGCCTAATTCTACTTTTATTTGTGCGATCGGGTAATGTCCGCAATTATTTTTTGCGGCTAGCTCGAAGCGGTCTTCGATTAAATGATAAACTTATACTAATAACTAGAAATATTTGTAGACACCGAGTTTATCGGGTCGATTGTCGGGGCGGGTTTAGCCTGTAAGCTCTAATACAATGGAGTTTATGACTGCTGCAAAAGTCGCATCTTTATGTTAAATTTATTCGCACATATTTTAATTTGAGGATTTTTTGAAGAAAATGAGTCAGTACAAGTTAATTATTTTCGATTTTGACGGCACCTTGGCAATTACTCACAGAGCTATTGTATATTGCTTTACCAAAACTTTTGAAAGTTTCAATATTGATCCGCCTGCTGCTGAGACAATTCAAGGGACAATCGGGATTAATTTAGCAAATAGTTTCAAAATCCTGCATCCGGCGATCGAGGAAAGTGCAATTCCCCAATGGGTGGAAACTTACCGCTCTTTTTATCGGACAGAAGGTGAAAAGCAGCTAGATTTATTTCCCGGAACCAAGCAAGTTTTGCAGTTGGCGAGCAAGTCGGGATTAAATTTGGGAGTTTTTAGCAACAAGCACGTTAGTTTTGTTAATTTGTTTCTAGAAAACTTGAAAATTCACAGTTTTTTTGATTTGATTGTAGGTGATGACGGACAAATCATTCAAAAGCCTAATCCGAGTGTTTTTCACTCGATTATTAAACCGCTGTTCCCGGATTTGGAGAACAGTCAAGTTTTAATGGTTGGCGATTCGGCGGTTGATTTGCTGTTTGCGAAAAATGCTGGGATAGATGTTTGTTGGGCGGCTTACGGATATGGCGATCGCGCTGAGTGTCTCGCCCTAAAACCGACTTTGGCGATCGACAATATTTCGGAACTTGCTGCGATGATTCAAAATTAATCTTGAGCCGGTTTGTTTCAGGAGAATTTAAATTATTTTATCAAATAAAATAATTACAGCACTGAATATAAATTCTGGTTGCACCGGAATGATGTTAACAGTTAACAGTCAACAGTTAACAGTCAACAGTCAACAGTCAACAGTCAACAGTTAACAGTCAACAGTCAACAGTCAACAGTAAATTTACTATTCCGATGAATAGAGGATTTGATATAACAGGCAATTTCAAAAGTTGTTTAAAATTGCAATTTATGAATAAAAAATATTTAAAGATAGCAGGCGTTTTTTGTTAATTATAAACAATTAGCTGTGCGAACCGGTAAGCCGCGCGACATCTGCCAAGTAAACCATACCAGAGATAGAGATATCCTAGGAACAACTATTATAAATTAGCAAGTAGGAGTCGTTTGAAGGCACAAAGCAAAAGGCTCAAGGCAGAAGAAAAGAAAAATGAGGGAGACTAGATTTTTTCTCTTGTAGGATTTACGGCATAAATTCTGCACGATCGCCTTCTAACTCGTGGCGCAGGAAAATAGGGCAATTCTGTTGAACTTTGGGGTGCAGTCAGTCGGAACCGACAAGAAACTCAATCTATAAAAAACTCATGCAGATCGATAATATAAGTATTCCTTCTGAAACGCTATCGCCGACTCGCACTGGTGGCAATGCACCGAATTTAATAGAAGAAGTATGGAGGCTGTACGATCGCGCCTTGGCAGCTACTAGCAACGGCATCGCGATTTCGGACGCTACCTTACCAGACCAACCAATAGTCTACTGCAACCCCGCTTTCGAGGAGATTACAGGCTACTCGACGGGCGAAGTCATCGGACACAACTGCCGCTTCCTGCAAGGCCCAGATACCGATCGCGCAGCCGTCGCTAAAATCCGCGCAGCCCTGAAAGAACAACACGACTGCAAAGTAGTTCTGAAAAACTACCGCAAAGACGGCACCCCTTTCTGGAACGAACTCACGATATCGCCGGTACGCGACAGCAGCGGCACCGTCACCCATTTCATCGGCGTCCAAGCTGATATCACCGATCGCAAGCAAGCAGAAGAAGCCCTCAAACAAACTGAAGCAAAATACCGCAGCATCTTTGAAAACGCCACCGAAGGCATATTTCAAACCGCCCCAGACGGGCGCTACCTCAGCGCCAACCCCGCACTCGCCCGAATGTACGGCTACGATTCCCCGTCAGAACTGATCGCAAAATGTTCGGCAAAAAACCTTTACACCGATCGCACCCGCCGCGCGGAATTTATCGCCGAAATCAGCCGCACCTCGTCCCTGAAAGAGTTTGAGTCCTGCGTCCGCCGCTATGACGGCAGCACTACCTGGATCTCGGAAAACGTGCGCGAAGTCCGCAGCAAAGCAGGCGAACTCCTTTACTACGAAGGAACTGTCGCCGAAATCGCCGATCGCAAAGCAGCCGAAGCAGCCCTGCGCGATCGAGAATACTGGCTGAAAACCGCGATCGATGCCGTGCCCGATGCCATCAACCTCACAGACAACGAGGGGCGCTGGTTGATTGCTAACGACTGCGCCCTCAAACTTTTGGGCTGGGAAACCGCAGATTACCAAGGCAAAACGACTGCCGAACTCGCAACAGCAGCCGATCCTAGAGTCAGAGAAATCCTGTTAAATTGGCAGAAAACCGACGAAACCACCTGGGAAGCAGGCACTCTTACCTCCAGCAGCCAAATTGTCCCCTTACCCACAGGCGGCAGCAATTTGTTTGAAGTGCGGAAAGTGCCGCTGTTCAACCCCGACGGTTCCCGCAAAGGCATGGCAGTGGCGGGGCGGGACATCACCCAGCAAGTGGAAGCAGAAGCAGCTTTGCGCGAAAGCGAACAGCGGTTTCGGGCAATTTTTGAACGCGGTGCGATCGGCATGGTAGTCGCTACCCTCGAAGGTGTTGCGATCGCCACTAATCCGGCATTTCAAGCTATGCTGGGGCGATCGGAAGCGCAACTGCGGGGTGTCGGCCTCGACGACTGCGCGCACCCGGAAGACGCAACAGCTTCGTGGGAGTTGCGCCAACAGTTGGCAGCGGGCTCGCGCGAAGCTTACCAAATAGAAAAGCGCTACCTCCGCCAAGACGGCAGCATCAGGTGGGGACGCCTCAGCGCCTCTGTCATCGACAGCAGTCAGGGAACCCCACAGTTTATTTTGCAAATGGTAGAGGATATTACCGATCGCAAACAAGCCGAGTCAGCTTTATCGCAAAATGAGGCTAAGTGGCGATCGCTAATTCTCAACAGTTCCGATATCATTACTATTCTCGACGAGGGCGGCGGCATTGTTTACGAAAGCCCTTCTGTAGAAACAGTCTTGGAGTACGAACCAGAGGAACTGATGGGTCGAATGGTTCTCGATTTCATTCACCCTGACGACCTTCCCTCGGTGATATCCGACGGCGAAAAACTGCTCGCAAATCCAGGCGATCCGATCGCCCTAGAAGGTCGGTTCCGGCGCGCTGACGGTTCTTGGTGTTTTCTCGAAGGAGTCGGTATTAACCTGCTAGCAGACCCCGCTGTGAGGGGAATTGTGGTCAACTCCCGCGACATGACGGCGCGCCGGCAAGCAGAGTACCGCCTCAGCAAAATCAACGAGTGCTTTTTGGGATTCACCACCGATGCTGCTGACAACATCCAGCGCCTGACAACCTTAGCCGGCGAGCTTTTGGGCGGAACCTGCGCCGTCTACAGCCACGTCTGTGGCGGGCTGCTGCGCGCGATCGCAACTTGGCAAACGCCGCCTGACTACCCGGAGGTCGATCGCGCCGAGGGCCACATCTGCACTGACGTATACCAAAAAGCCAGCGATCTGGCTGTGGCAATTCCTGACTTGCAGAACACGATCTATGGCAAAAGCGATCCCGCTGTCATCCGCTACGAACTCAAAAGCTATCTGGGACAAGCAGTGCGGCGCGGCGACGATTATGTCGGTTCGGTGTGCGTTGTCTACACCGAACCGATCGCGCCTTCTAAAGCCGATTGCAAGCTGATCGGAATTATTGCTGGGGCGATCGGAGTTGAGGAAGAACGGGCCGCCTCCGCAAAGCGCGATCGGCAAAAATCTCAAGAACTGCAAACAGCTTTGCACAATTTGCAGCAAACTCAAATGCAGTTAGTCCAAACCGAAAAAATGTCTTCCCTGGGACAAGTTCTAGCAGGAATTGCCCACGAAATTAACAACCCAGTGGGCTTTGTCGCCGGCAACCTCTGCCACGTCCGCGACTACATTCTCGACTTGTTAGACATCGTGCAAATGTATCGAGAAGAGTACCCAACTCCTCCAGCCAAAATTCAGAAACAAGCCGAAGATATAGACATAGAATTTCTCGCAAAAGACCTGCCTAAATTGCTCAATTCGATGCACACAGGATGCGATCGCATTGTAGAAATCATTCAAACTCTCCGCAATTTCTCGCGGGCGGACGAAGCAAAAATCAAATCTGCCGACATTCACGAAGGTTTAGACAGTACCTTGTTAATGTTGAACAGCAGGCTGAAAGCCAAAGCCAACTGGCAGGGCATTGAAGTTATTAAAGAATACGGAGAAATGCCGCAAATACAATGTCATCCCGGACTGTTAAATCAGGTATTCATGAATGTATTAGCCAATGCGATGGATGCCTTGGAAGAAAATAGCAGCCAAGGAAAAAATACCGCTGATTTTAGCTTTCCTACAATTACAATTAAAACTGAAACAATTGATAATAAAAGTATTTGCATTCGGATAAAAGACAACGGCCCTGGCATTCCCGAAGATAATATTGTGCGTTTATTTGACCCGTTTTATACCACAAAACCCGTAGGTAAAGGTACAGGTTTGGGTTTATCAATTTCGCACCAAATTGTCGTTGAAAAACATAACGGGAAATTGCAGTGTGTCTCCCAACCGGGTAAAGGTACTGAATTTATTATCGAAATTCCAATTCGTTGACATCAGGACGGCGCAAATCAGGATATCATCTCAATTAATTCATTAGTCATTAGTCAGTAGTCAACAGTCAACCAGAATCGATCTAATTAATCTGCGTTAATCTGTGTTAATCTGCCTCTATCTGCGGTAAAAAACAGAAAGTTTCTCACCGCAGATGACAATTGATAGACAATGTGTACCTGACTCAACTGCAAAATACAATTAGGTTCAAGTAAGTCCTAATTGAGTTAAAAACTAAACTGCGTCCGCAAATTCCCTACAAAAATTGTCGGGTTGTTATCGAAATTATTGGGATTGCCGATCGCATAAAATGCTGGCACAATCGAAATATGGTCGGTGAGAGGCAAATAATAAGTTGCCTCAATTTCGTACTGCTTGCCACCATTTCCCCCGCCCGAAACCAGAAACCTCCGACCGCCAGTAATGTCAAAAGGTACTAAAAATGACAGCGTAAACTGAGCTCCTTTTTTCAAGAAATCGGGAAGTGCAAATCCTAACTGATAAGATTGAGTTTCGATCTTGCCGTCCGGTCGGTTAGTCTTGGGAAATATATTAGTTTCGGCGTAGCCGTAGCGACCGAAAAGACCGAAACGGCGGCTGACAGACCAGTCGAAATTAAAGCTAAAAGTATTCGCAGTAGCATTGCCGAGACGGCCGCCGAAACCGTCATCTGCTAAACCGTTAATCGGCTTGCCATTAGGCGATCCAATTAGCCCGCCAATTTGCTGGATGTTGGAACGGCTGTACAGAAACCGCAAATTTGCCCGATCGCTCGGACTGAATGTTAGCTCGGCGGTACTCGTATTCGTCCCGCCAAACAAGCCTTGAGACGGATTGGAAGCCGAATTAAACACTGAAGTGGGCAAAAATTCCGTACTCTCGCCCAAATAACCCAAACGCAGTTTCAATCGGCGGCTGATATCCCACAAAACCAAAGCACCGGCACCGCGTCTGGTAGCGCTTAACAAAGGGCTGTTGTTAGAATTAAAGCTGCTCGCACCGTCTACGAAAAAGTTAAAGTTATTGTTGTCAAAGTAGCGGTAGAAATTAATTCTCGGCCCGATTACTACTTGCAAGCTGTTGCTAACCGGAAACCGATAAGAAAGTTCTCGCAGGATAACTTCATTGGGATTCACCCCAGCAGTTTGGTCGAGAAAAGGAGTGCCAAAGGTATTGAACAAACCCGGAGAAGTATACTGATTGGCTGGTGAATTTCCGTTGCCTACAGCTAGCTGTGTAATCAATTGGTCTTTCCCTGTAAAAGAAGTAGTGAGGGTCAACCAAACTAACTGGCTGAAAGTGATTTCTGGATCGTCGTCAACTTTCTGCACGATCGGTCTGTTAGTAACTGGATCGCGTCCGGCTACTCGATCTAAGGGAGCAGCTTTTGCATTTGTTGCTTCAACTCGGACTCGCTCGCCCGCAAAAGCTCCAGTCAGGTTAAACCATGCAAAGGCGTTAAGTTTAGTAGTAGTTGAAAATTGGTTGGCTTCCAATTCAGAAGTGCGAGCTTCTAAAGCATCTACTCTACCGCGCAATGTAGCTAATTCTGCTGCAAATTCTTCTTGCAATCTTTGCAGAGATGCTAAATCTTCTCGGCTGACTAAATTACCAGTGGAACCGCTAATTTGTTTGGTAATTTGATCCAAGCAAGCGTTTAATCCGGCGGCAAATTCGTAGCGAGTCATGGCCCGATTGCCTCGGAATGTGCCGTCTGGATATCCCGCAATGCAGCCGTATCTTTCTACGAGAGATTGCAGGGCTTGAAATGCCCAGTCTGTCGGGCGCACGTCGGAGAGTTGGGAAACAGAGGTGACTTGTGCTGCATCTTCTTGTATGCTCAGGTCTTCAGCGGTGCTGCTATCGCTGCTGATATCGGCAATTTTGCTGGCTTCAGCAACATTTTGAGACTCAGGAGTGTTGGCAATTTCTAACTCCTGTGGGGGTAATTGGCGAATTGCCTGCGTTATTTGTGGGGCGGTTGCTGCGCGATTCACCCATGCTGCATCTGTATCTGTTTGGGGTAAAGTACGATCGACCGTTGCTGCATCTGTATCTGTTTGGGGTAAAGTACGATCGACCGTTGCTGCATCTGTATCTGTTTGGGGTAAAGTACGAT